>NZ_JAWPOJ010000100.1:0-1820 GCF_033344235.1 Vibrio sp. Vb1554
CACGCACAAAGCCCGGAATATGGCCATATTGACCATCACTTTCACCATGTGCTGGATGATCGTAAGCCAACGCTGTAAATCCACAAGCCGCGATATGCTCCATCAACGGATAAAACTGGCTCGCCGTGCCCGACCAACCATGAGTCAGAACCCACACAGGCCCCTGACCCAACGAATACGTTTTGATAGCCCCAGTGTGCCCTTGGATTTCTGCTTTAACTAATCCTTGCGGCTCCGCATTTTTTGGTTGCGTACGCGCAGGAGTAAGCAGCAGTTTTCGCGCCGTTTTCTTCGCATGCGATGGGGCCAATGTGTGGTGCAAGCGGGTACTGATGTTGACGAGACTGCGCTTCACACTAAAACGCTGCGAGGTATTAAAATAGATTTTCTCACTCATGATCTTTTCCTTAGTTATCAGCACACTTAGCAAAAATAGAACGGTCGTGCTTTTTATGCTGATAAGAAAGAGCGAACTCTGTCGCTCTTTAAAATGAATCTTCGTTACCCGTAGACGGTGTTAAACTCTCCATCGAGCAAGCAAGTTGTCGATGCCTTGCCAAAATAGGCGTAAGCTCTCTTCCTCACCTTTGATCGAATAGAAAACGTGCGCGCTCAGGTACTGCCCGTATAAATCGAACGTCGCCTGACGAGTATCTAAGTCGCTTATAAACTCTTGGTTTTCTTTGCCTTTCGCAATTTGAATTTCTAGATAACTTAACCAAGTATCAATCGCTTTACGTAATGCCGCTTGTAACGGACAATTTTTGTCTGCGGCATCATTCCACGCATCAAGGAACATACAGCTGCCTTGAAATGAATGGTTCCACGTCATCCAAGAATCCAACAACCCTCGGATTTTCCGCTCAATATTGCCATCACCAAGCCCACGTGCAGGTTCAATCACTCTTTCAGCAAACACTTGGTTTGCGTACTCAAGCACGGAAAGCTGCAAATTCAACTTGGAATTAAAGTGAGCAAACAGACCACTTTTGGACATGCCACACTGCTTCGCTAGTTCGCCAATGGTGAGGCTTTCTAAGCCGTCTTCACTGGCAATTTCAAATGCACGCTGCAGAATGAACTCTTTCGTTACTTTTCCTTTTTTCATAACTGTAGTTTTAGCACGATCGTTCTTTTTTGCAATGAAGAGTTAACTGGTCTAACCATCTATCCATATTATTTTCTTGCTAAGATCGACCTATTGAGTGGGTTAATAGATGCGGAATCAAGAAGTTTGAAGTGAGTCTTAAATTCAGACATTGCTAAGGTTCAAGCTGCAATGTGTTGATTTTTTCATGCATGAAGTGCGTCGCGAACTGTTACTTTCGCTGAAGTTTTTTATTCATTTAGGTAAGTAACGTATGGCGACAAACCGAAAAATAGCCAGTTTAGAATTTGCACGCATCATTGCCATGGTGGCAATTGTCGGGCTGCATTGCCAAATGGCCCTCACTTATTGGCAGTGGGATGGCGTACCTTGGGTTGGTTATCTTCTTAATCAGCTCGCTCGTTTTGCGGTTCCACTTTTTTTCCTTATTTCTGGTTACCTTATCCAACCTAAGCTGAGCAGCAATCCACTCGAAACTTTAGCCAACTATGCGAAACCTCTAATGAAAATTTGGTTGGTTTGGAGCGTGATCAGCTTACTCATGCCGTTCCAATGGCAAGTCGTAGCAGAAGCGGGATACCTTGCCGAACGACAAGGCTACTGGGGATACTTAGCGTCTGCACCACTGAATTCATTACTAGAAGGCGGGCTTGTCCACCTGTGGTTTATTCCAGCATTGGTGATTGCGGTCGCTATCATCGCCTGCTTAGTT
>NZ_JAWPOJ010000101.1:0-1818 GCF_033344235.1 Vibrio sp. Vb1554
CTGTTTACTGCTGACCCACGAAAAGATCCGAATGCAGAGCTGATCAAAGAAGTTAAAACCATTGATGACACGTTGCGTAAAATTGCTGGCGGCAGCGGTACAACACTCGGTACGGGTGGTATGGCGACGAAACTTCAAGCAGCCGACATCGCACGTCGCGCGGGTATTGAAGTTATTATCGCAGCAGGTAGCGCGCCAAACGTAATTTTTGACTCGTTGAGCACGGAGCCTCAAGGTACGCGTTTCCTACCTTGTTCAGAAGCATTGGAAAACCGTAAGCGTTGGATCCTCGCAGGTCCTGCTGCATCGGGTGACATTATCATCGATGATGGTGCGGTAAATGCGGTTGTTGGTAAAGGCAGCAGCTTGCTAGCAAAAGGGGTCATCAAGGTGAGCGGTGATTTTGCCCGTGGTGAAGTTGCTCGCGTAACAAATTCTCATGGCAAACTGGTTGCGCGTGGTATTAGCGCCTACTCAAGTGAAGACTTGGCAAAAATTACTGGCAAACACAGTAAAGACATCATCTCTATTTTGGGTCATGACTACGGCTCAGAAGTGATTCATCGCGATGATCTTGTCGTCATTCAAGAATAGAAATTGAGGGAAGCAACGTGGATTTAACGAATATGGGTAAAGCTGCTAAAGATGCAGCTTTCGAATTGGCGACAGCGTCAACTGCTCAAAAGAACCAAGCTCTAGCGATCATCGCAGATGAGCTAGAAGCAAACTCAGCTGCGATTTTGGCAGCAAACGCAAAAGACATCGAACTTGGTCGCGAAGCTGGTCTGACCGATGCGCTGCTAGACCGTCTACTGTTGAATGAAGAACGCTTAACGGGCATTGCAAATGATGTTCGCAATGTGATCAGCCTAAACGATCCTGTGGGCAGCGAAATCGACAGTAAAGTGCTAGAAAACGGCATGTCTCTCTCTCGCCGCCGTGTACCACTTGGTGTTGTGGGTGTGATTTATGAAGCGCGTCCAAATGTGACCATCGACATTGCCGCACTGTGCCTGAAAACGGGTAACGCCAGTATCCTACGCGGTGGTAAAGAGACGTTTTTCTCTAACATGGAACTTGTGAAAGTTATCCAATCAGCCCTTGCAAAAGCAAACTTGCCAGCCGCTTCAGTACAGTACATTGAAAAGCCAGATCGCGAGCTGGTTTCTCAACTGCTTAAACTGGATGACTACGTTGATATGATCATCCCACGTGGTGGAGCGGGTCTGCACAAAATGTGTAAAGAGAACAGCACAATTCCAGTGATCATCGGCGGTTTTGGTATCAGTCACATTTTTGTTGATGAATCCGCGGACCTAGAGAAATCGCTAAACGTGGTTGAAAACTCGAAAGTTCAACGTCCTTCGGCATGTAACTCGCTAGACACACTGCTTGTTCACGAGAAAGTGGCGGCGAAATTCTTGCCAATGATTGTCGAGCGAATGAGTGACAAAGTGACGTTTGTAGCAGAACCAAAAGCGAAAGCGCTAATGGCTCAAGCTACGCAAATTCGCGATGCCGTAGAAGGTGATTTTGATACCGAATGGCTAAGCTACACGTTAGGTGTAAAAGTTGTCGCTGACGTGAAAGATGCGATTGATCACATGCGAGTTCACAATGCAAGTCACTCAGATGCAATCATGACCAACAGCTTGATTAACTCGGAGTTGTTCATCAATTCGGTGGGCTCGGCTGCAGTTTATGTGAATGCGGCAACGCGCTTTACTGACGGTGCTCAGTTTGGCTTGGGGGCTGAAGTGGCCGTCTCAACTCAAAAGCTACATGCACGTGGCCCGATGGGTTTGGAAGAATTAACAA
>NZ_JAWPOJ010000102.1:0-1815 GCF_033344235.1 Vibrio sp. Vb1554
TAATGATATCAAAGACAGCACTCGACCGATGGGCCTGTTGTCACTAATCTTGTCCTTTATGGCGTTATTTGTGATCTCTGGCCTGTTGTTTTTTCCAATCGATAACGAAACCCGTCAAGTTCTTATCGGTCTGGATTTTATAATCTGTAGTATTTTTCTATTGCAGCTCACCATTGATTTGATCCGCTCCACAGATCGACGTTCATTTATTAAGCTGCATTGGATAGATTTTGTGGCCAGCATCCCAATGATCGAGCCATTACGCTTTGCTCGCATCTTTCATATTTTGCGCGTGGTGTTGGTGCTGCGCTCTTCAAAGTTCATTCTGCATCAGCTCAAAGAAAACCGCCGAGAAACGACCGTCGCGTCCATATTGCTGTTGATGGTGATCCTCATAACGCTCGGTTCCACCGCCATGCTGTTTATCGAAGCCAAAAACCCAGCTGCGAACATCCGTACTGGAGCTGATGCTTTGTGGTGGGTCTTTGTGACCATCTCCACTGTGGGTTATGGCGATCATTATCCAGTGACCTCTGGAGGAAAGTTTTTAGCCGTCATCATCATCGTTTGTGGAGTGGGGATCTTCGGTATGATCTCTGGTGTGATTACGTCGATTTTAACCGCTCCGACTAAACAGCAAGATCACCGTTCTAAGAACAAAGAGCGGATGTTAGAACAGCTATTAGAACAGCAAGAACAAATCCTTGAGCGACTAACTCTTATCGAAGAGGAAATGCAGCAACGCAAAATTCAGACAAAAAAATAGGACCTATCGGTCCTATTTCTCTTTAAATTAATGAAGATAACGCTACTTTGCGCTCGCTTATCTTATTTTTCACGCCAGTACGGCTGAGTCTCTACGCTGATTGCTCTTGTTTGATCCATTGCATGAAGAATCGAACGCTCTTGGCGGTGCAGCCAACGCTCTAGCTGTTCTTTCTCTTCATTTTCCAGCATATCGACCAAAGGCAATAGATGGTTCAGCATCAACAGATCATCAATGCCATGCACTAAGTCAGCCCAAGGAAGGCGGAAACTATTACGCTCGTCGAAGTTGTACAAGCTCGCAAAACCAATTCCAGTGTAAAGGTTACGCAGCAGACGGTAACGCTGATCCACATACTCTTGCGCAGACAAATCACGCTCTGCAGGGAAAGCTTCCATCAGCTCTGCCCAAGTGCGATCCAATTGCGTCACAGAAAACGGCATGATGTTGCTTGCCATCTTCTCGCGCGCTTTCTCATCCAAGAATGGCTGCCAGCCACGCGCTAAGATCCAGCGGCTAAGATCCAGCAGTAATCCTGTGTAACGCGCCGAACTCAACAATGTCAGCATCTCTTCACGACTTGGCAACTCTTCCAACTGTTGAGTCAACTCAGAGACAAGGAACTTACGCGCGTCAAGTTTGCGCAATACGTTACCTTTATCATCAAGCAACTCTTCAAGGTGAGCATGTTCATCAAGCCAAACGAGCTCTTCTTCTAACCACTTCAATTCTTGACGTAAGATAGCGCTCGCACGACGAGGCACTACGCCACCAAAAATGGTCAATGTTTGGCGAATAAAACGAATGGCGTTACTGATTTCACGCAGCGCTTCCACACTGTCGCGCTCTGAGTAAATTTGTTCGTGGTAATGCCAATGCGATAAAGCATGTTCAAGTGAATTGATTAAGCAGTATTCAACGGTGTCTGTTTTGTTACTGTCCACTAAAGAAAGCGGCTTCACTTCGTCGCCAGTGTAACCAGTCGCTAAACGGTAGCCTTTTGCGGCTTTGCTCAAGTTACCCAGACGCATCCCACCTTGTTCGCAGAA
>NZ_JAWPOJ010000103.1:0-1814 GCF_033344235.1 Vibrio sp. Vb1554
TGTTTGCGAAAGCCCTTAAATCCATCGTAATTAATACGTCTTGTTGACGGTAATTCAGTGACAGAAACCATGTGGAATTGAAATCATTCAGTTCGTCAATAGATTTTTGCATTTAAGTGGCTCGCAAGCTATGAATTTGCTACTCAACTTACATTGGTAACATTGAATTTGTCTGCTTGTTTTATGAGTAGCACGAGGATCGTGCTTACAAAAACAAGAGGATAATACTTTGAAACTATCAAAATCGTTACTTGCTTTGGCAGTCTTGCCAATGTTTGCAAGTGCTGATGATTTATCACAGACGCAAAACCACATCATTCAACCGAAAATCGTGGGCGGCATTACCGCCGATCCAACTGAATGGAAGTTCTACACACAAATTGTAAGTCGCTACAGCAATCGCTCCTATTGCGGTGCCAGTTACATCGGCAATGGTTATGTCTTGACGGCCGCTCACTGTGTGGAGGGCGATTCACCGAGTCAAATTGCCGTGAAAATTGGTGGCGTCGTGTACAACGGCACCGATGGAGTAAGAGCGAATGTGAGTGAAATCCACATGCATCCGTCTTATCGCCGCGCCACGCTTTCTTATGATATTGCGGTTCTAAAGCTAGATTCTGTCCCTCAAGGTGTATCCGCCGTTGAAATTGCTGACGGCAGCTTGGCGCAGTACGCCAGTATTGGAGATTGGTTGACAGTTGCAGGTTTAGGTCGAACGTCAGAAGGCGGCAGTTCGCCAACAAGATTGCAAGAAGTCGATGTTCCACTCGTGTCGGATGCCACTTGTCGTCAGGCAGGTGGAAACTACACCACCGTTGGGGAAGTGGCATTCTGTGCAGGCGTGCCGCAAGGTGGGATAGATTCATGTCAGGGTGACAGCGGTGGCCCGATCGTTATTAATCGCGGCGGTGCGATTACCCAACTTGGCGTGGTTAGCTGGGGAATAGGGTGTGCACGTCCGGGTATGTACGGCGTGTACAGTGATATTGCAGCATTACGCAGTTTTGTGGATGGCGTCATCGGCACTTCAATGCCTCCGAAAGATAACGTTTCTGTTGGTTACACTGCTAATCAAACGTTGCCAGCGTTTAATGTTGGCGAACTCAAGCAGCATGGATTTGTGATTAGTAATTCGGGAAATACTGCATTCACTGTCGAAAATGTACGCATTGGCGGCTCAGGAGTGACTGATGCAGCACTGATTGCCAACGATCAATGTTCTCAAACAACGTTAGCTGCAAATACGAGCTGTCGTGTGGATGTGGAGTTTGGCGCATCACAAGCGGGTGAAGCTAGAGTGACGTTGAACTTCGGTGTTGATAAAACCAGTACTTTATATCAAGCGGTTGTGTCTGCAACAGCCAAATCGGTAACGTCGCCACCAACAGGAAGCTGTGCAAACGAATGGAAAGCCTCATCTGTTTACAATAAAGGCGATATGGTCACGTGGAATGGAAAAGTGTGGCAAGCACAATGGTGGACTCAAGGCGATAACCCAGCAGAATCGGGTTCCTGGGGCGTTTGGCAAGCAGTGAGCGATGCAAACTGTACGTCACATCAAGATCCGGTCATCCCGCCGACTGAGCCGCCAGTTGTGTCTGTTCCTTCAGATAATATCTATCAAGCAGGATCTCAATACCTCGCTGGCGATGTTGTGACTAATCAGGGCTCGTCTTATCAATGTTTACCGTGGCCAAATAGTCTTTGGTGTGGTTCGACGCCAAGCGCTTATGAGCCGGGCGTAGGTTCTGCATGGACTCATGCGTGGATAAAGCTATAAAGTCATACTAATCATAAATGGGGTTTATTGTTTT
>NZ_JAWPOJ010000104.1:0-1812 GCF_033344235.1 Vibrio sp. Vb1554
CAGGGCTCACTCATGGCTTTGCTGTTTGCTTTGGTGTTCCTCATAGTCCATAGCCCACTTGCTGAGCTGATTTTTGGCTGGAGTGATGCCAGTGCCGAAGTGAAGCACTACGGCATGCAATATTTCTCTATCCGAGTGTGGAGTGCGCCGGCGGCACTGATGAATTTTGTGTTGTTGGGCTGGTTGCTCGGCACGCAAAACTCCAAAGCGCCTATGTGGATGGTGATCATCACCAATGTCACCAACATCGCTCTCGATGTGTTATTTGTGATGGGCTTAGGTTGGAAAGTTGAAGGTGCTGCGATTGCATCCGTGATTGCTGATTACTCAGGCATGGCGTTTGGTTTGGTCTGCGTGTGGAAGACATGGCAAGCACGTCAGTTGCCGTCACCCAAGCAATTACTTGCTGACACTCAGCATGGGCTAGGGCGATTTGTGAAACTCAATCGCGATATCTTTCTTCGTTCATTATGTTTGCAAGCTGCGTTTAGCTTTATGACGTTTCAGGGCGCGAGCTTTGGTGATGATGTTGTCGCGGCAAACGCTGTGTTGATGAGCTTCTTGATGATGATTTCCTACGGCATGGATGGTTTTGCCTACGCGATGGAAGCGATGGTGGGGAAAGCGATTGGCGCGAAAGACCGAGCTCAGCTTAGTGATTCTCTGGTGGGCACATTCTTTTGGAGTCTGATCATCTGCTTAGGGCTTACTGCGGTATTTGGCTTAGCGGGATCGAATTTGATCGCCATGATCACTTCTATTGCGATTGTGCAGCAGCAAGCAGCGATCTATCTACCTTGGCTGGTGGTGATGCCGTTGACATCCATGTGGTGTTTCTTATTCGATGGCATTTTTGTTGGTGCCACCAAAGGTAAAGATATGCGGAACAGTATGTTCGTGGCGACTTGCTGTTTCTTCGTAATCTTCTTTTTGTTCTCTGGCTGGCAAAACCATGCACTGTGGTTTGCGATGACCAGCTTTATGGCAATGCGAGGGATTGGTCTTGGAGTAATATTCTTCTATCAATGGCGTAAAGGAACGTTCCTCGCGTAAATAAAAACAGCAGGTCGAAAACCTGCTGTTTTTGCATTTGGATCATGGCAACCCAAATACTCATTTAACCTCATTATCTCAGCATTGTATGGCTACTAGAACAATCGGTTCAGCCCATTCAATGCCGCTACACGATAGGCTTCAGCCATGGTCGGGTAGTTGAAAGTAGTATTCACGAAGTATTCAATCGTATTGGCTTGGCCTTTTTGTTCCATGATGGCTTGACCAATGTGGATGATTTCCGCTGCACGTTCACCAAAGCAGTGAATGCCGAGAATTTCCTTGGTTTCACGATGGAACAAAATTTTCAAACTGCCGACATCTTTGCCTGCAATTTGCGCACGGGCCAGATGCTTGAAAGAAGAGCGGCCAACTTCATAAGGCACTTTCGCTGCCGTCAGTTCTTGTTCTGTTTTACCAACAGAGCTGATTTCTGGAATGGTGTAGATGCCTGTTGGAATGTCTTCAATCAGATAGTTTTCAGCCTGACCTTTGGTGATCGCTTGTGCGACAAATCGTCCTTGGTCGTAGGCTGCGCTTGCAAGGCTAGGGTAACCAATCACATCACCCACTGCGTAAATGTGCTCAACCGCCGTTTGGTAGTTGCGGTTCACTTTAAGCTGGCCGCGAGAATCCGATTCTAGACCGACGACATCCAAACTGAGTTTGTCGGTGTTACCGGTTCTGCCGTTCGCATACAGCAAACAATCGGCGCGCATTTTCTTGCCTGACTGCAGGTGAATAATGACGCCATCTTCT
>NZ_JAWPOJ010000105.1:0-1808 GCF_033344235.1 Vibrio sp. Vb1554
TGAGTACTTGGATGTGCTCTGCGTGACCCCCCCCGTCCAGAATACCATTGATGATCAGCTGCTTGGCATACACATCGCCAGTGACTCTACCGCTTTCTGCAACGACTAACGTGCCTTCGACATTCAGTTGACCATCGACGATGCCGTCAATCTGGACGTCGTTTTCTACTTTGAGTTCTCCGCTAACAGTACAGCCTTTGGCGATGAGAGTTGAAGCTGCTGAGCTACTCGTTGTTCCACGGTTTTTATCAAAGATTCCCATCGTATTTTTCGCTCCTTAGTAAAGATATCTTCAAAATTATTAAGGCTCCAATCAACAAACGGTTTTGGGTTCAATGCTCGTCCGACAAAGCGCACTTCGTAGTGCAGATGTGGGCCAGAAGAGAGCCCACTGTTGCCAGAAATCCCAATCAAATCGCCTTTTCTTACGAATTGGCCGCTTTGCACTTTGAATTTCTTTAAGTGCGAGTAAGAACTGGTAAAACCGAAAGAGTGCTGTAGCCTCAGAAAGTTGCCAGAGCCGGTATTGCTGCGACGAGTGACTTCCACCACGCCATCGGCAGGGGCATAAATTTTTGTTCCGATGTTCACCGCGAAATCTAATCCGCGGTGCATTTTCGCTACCTTGGTGACAGGATGAATACGTTTGCCAAAACCGGATGAAAGTCGAACTTTACCCACAGGCGAACCGTTTGGAATTTGATTGAGCATCAGCGTTCGCACATTCGAAGTGATCGCTGCTGAATCCAGTCGAGTATCCAAATCTTCATTGGTGGCGTGATTGTCCACGCCAAGCACTTTTTCTAGCTCGCCTAAGCGTTCGGCAACCAACTGCACCCGCTCCTCTCGCTCTGAAAGGTCGTTTTCTAGTTCAGACTTCAACGCCTTTAATGTACTGAGCTCTTCGCCCATGCTGCGTGAGTGCTCGGTGAGCTGCGCTTGTTTCATCGCTGCGCTATCGACCCGCGCGTAAAGATGGTTTATGAGAATGGCGGTAGCTGCCAAAGTCAGTACAAATAGCCCTAAAAAGGTTTTTAGGTTGCGTTGCATCCGTTTACTGAAATACCAATGCTTGGAGCCATTGATGGTTGATATCGAGATCGTCAGTTGGTCTTTCATCATGTCGTAATGATCGTATTCTGGTATAAGCCTCGTCACTGAGTGAGCTCGACTGTAAGGAAAACCACAGGGGACTGCCAGAGGCAAATTGGAAAGAAGTGTCAGGTCGTGAGCCGTTTTCCGATATTTGATAAAAGACTCAGTGCGGATTTAATGTTGGGTTAATTTTGGTCGGTGTTGCATGTTTGGCACTTTAGAGTGACGAAATTACCAATAGTATGAATGTGCAATTCAACATACTTCACGGTTTATCCTATAAATTGCGGATATTTTAAGAAATTAATATTCATTAAATTGATAACTGGCGACGGATCTTTATGATGACGGTTGATATGCCGATAGAGCACTCATTAGCCAGTGTTTGGCGGTGTAGGAGAACTGTAATTCGTCTCTACAGAACTCGATTTATTAAGGCTTAAAACTCGAATGCAAAACGCATTTACGAACCGATATAACTAACAACGGAGTTGGTCGTGAAAAAACTACTATTGGCTACAGCAGTGGTCGCAGCAGCGGGGGCCGCTGGGTACCTGTACCAAAATAACCTTCCTCAGAGCGGTTCAAGCTCACTATTGGCGCAAATCCCAGCCGATTCGCTCGTAGTTACTTTCCAAACAGAACCTTTCAAACACTACGAATATGTGAACGCGTTTGGCTCTGCCAACCAAATGACCATGTCTGATATGTTT
>NZ_JAWPOJ010000106.1:0-1799 GCF_033344235.1 Vibrio sp. Vb1554
TTGTCATTTATCTCAAAATAAAGTGATTTGCGAAACTGGCTACTCTGATGGCTCAACCGCGATCGATTACGATGTCGAAATGTACGACTACGAAGATAATCTCATCGCCAGAGTCAGAACAGACAAGCGTTCTATTGCCGAGTTTTCTCATCCAGAGACTGATTTCTACTTGGTTTTCGATGCCGGTCATGAAAGCCCAGTTGAAGTGGATGTGGTTGAGCTGAAAGAGAAATGATCACACAAAAAGTTCGTCCCGATAACGGTAGCCGAGAAGGGAAATGGGTGGCACTTACCATCGCTGGTATTCTTGCTTGCGCCAGTGTTTTGATGCCTCTGCACCAAGTTGATTCTCCCCATTCTGAAGTGCTTTCTCATCAAATTCGAATCACGGACTTGCAGCAAGAAGAGCTCGGTTTGATTGCCGAACTAAAACTGGCGCATGAAGAACTGCGCGATTTACACGCAGAGTCCGGCACCTGGCCAGATACGCAAGAGATGGCGTCACTGTGGATTGCGCCCTTTGTTCAAGATCAAAACTGGAAGCGTAAAGGTTCGCATCAATGGCAGAGCATTGGTGACGGGATCTATTTGGGCATCAGACAGAGTGATCAAGGGGCGGCTTCAATGATTCTAGATAGTCGTCAAAGCCACGCCGACATTTGGCTAATCGATGCCCATGGTTTTGCGCCAACCCCAACATTGAGCGAAGAAAGCCATCGCCATCAACAGGGGTGGCAACAGCTAATTCTCTCTTCCCCATCTTTTGCTCATCCTTCGCACACTTAACTCAATTCAAAGAATACATATTATGATCACACGTTCGCTTTTACGTTCCATGTTTGCATCTTGCGCTTTATTGGTCGCTAGCACGTCCAGTTTCGCGAGTGACAAAATGAAAATTGGTATCACGCTTCAGCCTTATTTCAGCTATGTGCACGCTGTTGTTGGTGACAAAGCGGAAATCTTGCCGCTGGTGGATGCTGGCTTTAATCCACATAACTACTTACCGCAACCGAATGATCTAAAACGTCTCAATGAAATGGATGTCATTGTGGTGAATGGTATTGGGCATGATGATTTTGCATTGAAGGTGATCAACGCGTCGCAACGCGATGATCTCGTTGTCATTGAAGCCAACAAAGAAGTTCCGCTATTGCCAGCAATGGGACAATCAGTCGGGCAAGGTGCGGTGAATCCACATACGTTCGTTGGGCTTTCAACAACGATTCAAAAGGTTTATACCATCGCGAGCGAGTTGAGCAAACTCGACCCTGACAATGCCGATTTCTACCGTAAAAACGCGCGTCAATACGCCAAAACTTTTCGCATGATGAAACGTGATGCCATGTTGTCGTTGGGCGAATTGGACACGGCAGGAATGAAGGTTGCGACAACGCACAACGCATACGGCTACATTCTGCAAGAGTTTGGTGTGGATGTTGCCGCAGTGATTGAGCCAGCTCATGGCGTGGAGCCGAGCGCGAGCCAACTGCAAGAGACGATCGAGAAGATCAAACGATCTGGCATTGATGTGTTGTTTTACGAGCTGAATATGCCAAATCGCTTTGTTGATACCATCGAAGAAGCGACAGGAGTTAAGCTCTACCGTTTTTCTCACATGACGCATGGGGAATACGAAGCGAACAAAGTGGAAGTTGAGATGCGCGAAAACGTTGAGACCTTGATTGAAGCGATGAAGTTCGTGGCAAGCAAACACGCACAGGAGAAAGCGTAATGCTTGGTCCTTCTATCTCGATAGATAATTTAAGTCTCCAATACGGTGACAACGTGATATTGCA
>NZ_JAWPOJ010000107.1:0-1781 GCF_033344235.1 Vibrio sp. Vb1554
TGAACTGGTTTGAAGGTCCATCGTTGCTTGAGTTGCTAGAAACGGTGGATGTGGACTACGAAAAAGGTGCGGGTGAATTCCGTTTCCCTGTTCAGTACGTGAATCGTCCTAACCTTGATTTCCGTGGCTTTGCGGGCACGGTGTCGTCTGGCTCTGTGAAAGTCGGTGATGCCATCAAAGCATTGCCGTCCGGTAAAACGTCGACTGTCGCTCGCATTGTGACCTTCGATGGCGACATTGAAGAAGCGCAAGCTGGTCTAGCCGTTACGCTGACTCTGAATGATGAAATTGACATTAGCCGTGGTGATTTGATCGTGCTTGAGAATGCGCAAGTGCAAACCACCAACCATTTGCTTGCCGATGTGGTGTGGATGACTGAGCAGCCGTTGCAACCTGGTCGCGATTACGACATCAAGATTGCAGGTAAGAAGACCGTTGGTCACGTAGAGTCGATTCGTCACCAGTACGACATCAATAACTTGTCGACACATGGTGCTGCGGAACTGCCTCTAAATGGCATTGGTTTGTGTGAGTGGTCGCTCAATGAATCAGTAGCTTTGGACAATTACCAAGACTGCGCAGATACCGGTGGTTTCATCATCATCGATCGCCTAACTAATGTGACCGTTGGCGCTGGCATGGTGAAAGAAAGCTTAACAGAGCTTGAACGCGGTTTGGCTGATGTATCTGCCTTTGAACTTGAGTTGAACGCCCTTGTTCGCAAACACTTCCCGCATTGGGAAGCTAAAGACCTAAGCCAGTTACTCAAGAAGTAATGGCAGTAAGCCTAGGGACGTTATCAGTGTCTAGGTTCACAGCCTAACCGAGTGCGAAATGCGGTTAGGCTGCCTCTAAAACCGGAATGTTCAGTGAAGCCCAAGAAAATCTGAGCATTCTGGCACTCTTTTTCGCTTTGCTTTGCTCTGGTTACTTGTTTTATCGCTCTACACACTGTCGTTGTGTTGCGGTTTGTTTCGCTCGTTTCGGGCTGTTTGGTAAGGAAAGGCTATGTGGGAACAAGGATTTGTATTAGCGATTTTGCTTGGCATTATCACTTGTTTGCTTGTGACTAAGATTAAGCCGAGCTACGTTTTTGCTGGTGCAGCCTTTATTGCTTTCATGGCGGGAATGATGGATTCCACGACCATTGCTGCGAACTTTACCAACTCATCATTGTTAACTTTGGTCCTGCTGATTCTCGCTTCTTGTGCATTAGAAAAAACGTTACTGATCAGTTGGGTGAGCCGTAGTATTTCAGAAGGTCATTTAGGCAGTGTGATCGCCAAGCTTGGGTTATCGACCGCCTTACTGTCTTCCTTTACCAACAATACGGCCGTTGTTGTGTCTTTGATTGGTGCGATTAAACGCAATCAACAGCACGCGCCTTCTAAGCTACTGATTCCACTTTCTTACGCGGCGATATTTGGCGGCACATTAACGCTTATCGGTACTTCGACCAACCTTATTATTAATAGCTTTGTGGAAGATGCAGGGCTACCGAGTCTGAGCTTTTTTACTCCGACGATGATTGGCTTGGCTGTCTTAGCGGGTGGTCTTTTAATTCTTATTCCGCTGAGCTATTTGCTGCCAAGTTACGATGACCAAAACCAAGAAGACTTACCGTATTTCCTTGAATCTCGTGTTGAACCAGGTTCCCCTTTGGTTGGCCGTACCATCAGTGAAAACAATCTGCGTGCGCTGCGTAAGTTGTTTCTTGCAGAGGTGGTTCGTGATGGCGTGACGGTATCGTCAGTAGGCCCCGACTTCGTGCTGAAAGCGAA
>NZ_JAWPOJ010000108.1:0-1773 GCF_033344235.1 Vibrio sp. Vb1554
GCTGTTTTCAGCAGGCTGTCTAGGTCTGTTGGTGTCGTTCTTGATGGAATCACGACCAGAGCAGGTGGATTCATCCATTTGGTGGTGGTTTGCGCTCAGTACGTTGCTTGCGACGAGTTTGCGTTACGTTATGCAGACGATGGGGCAAAAGTTTGTCCAAGCAGGGAATGCGGCACTGATTATGATCTTAGAGCCGGTTTGGACGGTTGTTCTCAGCATTCTTTGGTATGGTGAAGTTCTGACGGCCAATAAACTTGTTGGTTGTCTGCTGATTCTCTTTTCTTTGGTGATTTACCGCACTGGCGGCAGATTCCGCTTCCCCAAGCGAGCGTAAATACACGCTCTAAAGATGAACGACGATGGCAAATACTGAACATCAAGAAACATTAGATTTTTTAGATAAGCTGAGCGTTTGCTTGTATCGCGCTGGCATCAGTGTGTTTGCCATCGCTCTGTTGGGGTTGGCTGCGTTGGAAAGTCAATGGCTCGACGGGGTGGATGGCAGATATAGCGCAGTATTTGCGGTATTCACCATTGCTGGTGCAATGTCTGCGAGTAATATTCACGTTTACAGTAAGTCAGTTCGCACTATCATCAGTTGGTCTGGTTGGATAGGGGTGATCTTGATGGTCTGCGACCCAGAGTTAAATCGAGTGTGGCTCGCATTAGGCTTTATCTTTGTCACCTTTTCTGGGATTGCGTTGAAAGAGTCGTTCTGTTTCAAAGTTCTTGGTTTGAAATTGGTACCTACGCTGTTGGTTGTGACGGCATTTGCGTTGTGGTTCGAACAGTCAACCATTGTTGCAATCTCTGCGCTTCTTGCGGGTTTGATCATGGCCTACTTATCTATAGCAAAATGGCGCATGCCACTGCACTTTGATATCGGCATCAAAGCGAATTATGAAGTCTAACGGGCGGGTTAGTTGAGCCCGTCATGCAAAGTGCGTTATTCCATTCTATGACGTAATGCCTGCGAAACCTTCGATGTTGGTTGGCGTTGCAGTTCATCGCTTATCATCCATCCTGCTTTGGCTAACAGCTCCAAATCCACGCCAGTTTCAATGCCCAAGCCTTGGCATAAATACAACACGTCTTCTGTAGCGACATTGCCAGATGCACCATGCGCGTATGGACACCCTCCCAATCCTGCGACACTGCTGTCTACCGTGGTGATGCCCATGCTTAAGGCTTGGTAGATATTTGCCAGCGCTTGCCCCCATGTATCATGAAAGTGTACGGCTAAACGTTGGTTTGGAATGCTCGCTAACACCGATTCCAGCATTTCTTTTACACCATTAGGCGTACCGGTTCCGATCGTGTCGCCCAAGGACACCTCGAAGCATCCCAACTCGATCAACGCTTGCGATATGTTGGCCACTTGTGTTGGAGATGTCGCCCCATCGTAAGGGCAATCGACGACGCACGATAGATATCCACGAACTGGAACATGGTATTTATCGGCCTGAACCATTAATGGCTCGAAGCGTTTCAAGCTCTCTGTAATTGAACAGTTGATATTATGCTGGCAAAAGCCTTCTGAAGCCGAAGTGAAAATGGCGACCTGATTGGCGCCAGCATCTAAGGCTTGCTCTAACCCTTGGAGGTTAGGGGTGAGTGCCGAGTAAGTCACCGAGGCTCTTCGCGTGATATTTTGCATGACTTCTTTGGAATCTGCCATTTGCGGAACCCATTTGGGTGAGACAAATGAGCCTGCCTCGATGTGACTCAAACCCGTGTCAGAAAGCAAATCAATCAGCCGGATTTTAGTGCGAG
>NZ_JAWPOJ010000109.1:0-1770 GCF_033344235.1 Vibrio sp. Vb1554
AGGTCTTCGCGATATTCACACTTTGAGCTGGGTAGCGCGCCGTCACTTTGGCGCCACATCTCTGCTAGAAATGAGCCGTTACGGCTTTCTTACCGATGCGGAATACCGCGAACTGGTGGAGTGTCAGGACTTCTTGTGGCGTGTCCGCTTTGCGCTGCACATTGAACTTCGCCGATACGACAACCGTTTGACCTTCGCACATCAAGCACAAGTGGCCGAAAACCTCGGTTATGTTGGTGAAGGCAATCGCGGCGTCGAGATGATGATGAAAGAGTTTTATCGCACACTTCGTCGCGTCGCAGAATTAAACAAAATGCTGCTCAAACTGTTTGATCAAGCCATCATCAATGGTGGCGCGACTGAAAACGCAGAAATTTTGGATGCAGATTTTCAACGCCGTGGATCGTTAATCGAAGCCAGAAAACCCGCGCTATTCCAAGCCAGACCTGAAACTATTCTTGATATGTTTTTGCATATCGCGAACGACTCAACCATTGAAGGGGTAAGCCCTCCAACCCTGCGACAACTGCGTACCGCACGTCGCCGCTTAAACAAGTTTTTACACACGATTCCAGCGGCTCGTGAAAAATTCTTAGCGTTATGTCGACACCCAAATGCACTTCATAAAGCGTTCAGTTTGATGCATAGACTTGGGGTCATGGCCGCATATTTACCGCAATGGAGCCAGATTGTTGGTCAGATGCAATTCGACCTGTTCCACGCCTACACGGTTGACGAGCACAGCATCCGCCTACTCAAACACATCAATACCTTTAACAATCCAGACAACCATGCGAAGCATCCGATTTGTTGCGACATATACCCTCGCATGCAAAAGAAAGAACTGCTGATCATTGCAGCAATCTTCCATGATATTGGTAAAGGTCGCGGTGGTGATCACTCAGTGATTGGTGAAGGTGAAGCGTACGATTTCTGTATTGAACACGGGCTGTCGAAGCCAGAAGCTAAGTTAGTGGGCTGGCTGGTGAGGCATCACCTTCTCATGTCAGTCACCGCACAACGACGCGATATTTACGATCCTGACGTCATTACAGAGTTTGCGAAACAAGTTCGTGACGAAGAATCTCTTGAGTATTTGGTGTGTCTCACGGTTGCGGATATTTGCGCAACCAATCCAGAGTTGTGGACTGCTTGGAAACGCACGCTGCTTGCCGAGCTCTTCTACTCAACGCAACGCGCACTGCGTCGCGGATTAGAAAATCCGGTTGATGTGCGTGAGCGTATTCGCCATAACCAACAAATGGCTTCCGCATTGCTGCGCAAAGAAGGGTTTTCTGCACGCCAAATCGAAGTGTTGTGGCAACGATTCAAAGCCGACTATTTCTTGCGCCATACTCACACTCAAATCGCTTGGCATTGTGCGCATTTGCTGCGTATGGATGATCCAAACAAACCACTGGTACTTATCAGCAAAAAGGCTACGCGTGGTGGAACAGAAGTGTTCGTTTACACCAAAGATCAACCAGCGTTGTTTGCTACCGTGGTGGCGGAGCTCGACCGTCGTAACTTTAACGTTCATGACGCACAAATCATGACCAGCAAAGACGGCCACGTGATTGATACCTTCATGGTGCTCGACCAACATGGAGAAGCCATTGACGAATCTCGCCATGCTGCCGTGATTAAACACCTCACTCACGTACTGGAAGCGGGTCGTCCGACGAAGATTAAAACGCGCCGCACCCCAAATAAACTTCAACACTTCAATGTGAAAACCAAAGTCGATTTCTTACCAACAAAAGGGAAGAA
>NZ_JAWPOJ010000010.1:0-183403 GCF_033344235.1 Vibrio sp. Vb1554
AATGAGACCACTAACATTCTTCAACGTATGCGTGACTTGTCTCTGCAATCAGCAAACGGTTCAAACTCGAAAGCAGAACGTGTTGCGATTCAAGAAGAAGTGACCGCACTCAACGACGAACTAAACCGCATCGCAGAAACAACCTCTTTCGGTGGTAACAAGCTGCTAAACGGTACCCACGGCGCGAAATCGTTCCAAATCGGTGCGGATAACGGCGAAGCGGTAATGCTTGAGCTAAAAGACATGCGCTCAGACAACAAAATGATGGGCGGTGTAAGCTACCAAGCAGAAAGCGGTAAAGGTAAAGATTGGAACGTTGCCCAAGGCAAGAATGACCTAAAAATCAACCTAACGGACAGCTACGGCCAAGAGCAAGAAATCAACATCAGCGCAAAAGCGGGTGACGATATCGAAGAGCTTGCGACTTACATTAACGGCCAAACTGACCTAGTGAAAGCATCAGTAGACCAAGATGGTAAACTGCAAATCTTCGCTGGCAACAACAAAGTTGAGGGCGAGGTCGAGTTTTCAGGCGGTCTATCTGGTGAACTAGGTCTGGGCGAAGGCAAAAAAGTAACGGTAGATACTATCGACGTAACCTCAGTTGGTGGCGCACAAGAATCTGTTGCTATCATCGATGCGGCACTGAAATACGTAGATAGCCACCGCGCAGAGCTGGGTGCTTTCCAGAACCGTTTCAACCACGCAATCAGCAACTTGGACAACATTAACGAGAACGTGAATGCGTCGAAGAGCCGTATCAAAGATACAGATTTCGCGAAAGAAACGACGGCAATGACCAAATCACAAATTCTATCGCAAGCGTCAAGCTCAATTCTAGCGCAAGCGAAACAAGCGCCTAACTCAGCGCTAAGTCTGCTAGGTTAATCAATTTAACAAAGCAAGAAACCAAAGCCAGGCTCATCCCTGGCTTTTTGCTTATTGGCTATAACGATTCAGATGTGTCCTGACAGTATGTTCGATAAGGCATTCATATCGATTAGATGATCTCTTTAAATTCCAATGTTTCTGCGATGGTGGCGCAGAGACACCTGAGTCAAGCAGCTGCGCAAAATGTTGAGTCACAACGCAACCTAACTTCGGGGTTTCGAATCAACTCGGCGAGCGATGATGCGGCAGGTTTACAGATATCGAATACTCTCCATGTACAAACGAGAGGGCTTGATGTCGCCTTAAGAAATGCACACGACGCTTTTTCTGTTGCTCAAACAGCGGAGGGAGCATTGCACGAAAGCAGTGACATATTGCAACGCTTACGCTCTCTGGGGCTTCAAGCAGCAAACGGCAGTTATGACTCAAGTGATCGGCAAAGTATTCAATATGAGGTCGTAGCGCTGCAAG
Organism: Vibrio sp. Vb1554; assembly: GCF_033344235.1. Lineage (NCBI taxonomy): Bacteria > Pseudomonadati > Pseudomonadota > Gammaproteobacteria > Vibrionales > Vibrionaceae > Vibrio > Vibrio sp. Vb1554. Next base: position 1,363 of record NZ_JAWPOJ010000010.1, read on the forward strand.
ATGAGCTTGATCGTGTCGCGATTACGACAACATTTGCGGATAAAAACCTGTTTGATGGATCTTACGGTTCACAAAGTTTCCATATTGGCGCGAACGCTAATTCAATCTCTTTGACGTTACGTAACATGCGTAGCCACATCCCAGAGATGGGAGGGCAGCATTATGTTGGTGATGCGGTCGATAAAGATTGGCGAGTCACTGGAGATAACCAAACTCTCAAAGTCGAATACCAAGACAGTAAAGGGCAAACCCAAACGGAATCCATTGGACTCAAATTGGGTGACCGTATAGAACAGGTCGCCACTTACATCAATGCTCAACAATCGATAGTGAATGCTTCAGTAACGGAAAACAATGAACTGCAATTCTTCGCTTCTACGATGAAGGCGCCAGAGGGTGTGGTTCTCGAAGGGAGTTTAGCGGATGAGCTTGATGTGAGCGCTGGTCAATTAGTCACAATTGATGACATCGATATGTCGACGGCAGGTAAGGCGCAGCTTTCAATTGGGGTGATTGATGCAGCAATTAAGTACGTTGATTCGCACCGAAGTGAAATTGGCAGCTTTCAGAACCGTGTAAACGGCTCGATGGATAACTTAAATACTGTGAATCGGAGTGTTACAGAATCCAAGAGTCGAATAAGAGATACAGACTTCGCAAGAGAATCTACGGAAATGGTGCGTTCTCAAGTGCTCCAAGATGCGACAACTGCGTTATTGGCTCAGGCAAAGCAAAGGCCGAGTTCGGCACTTGGATTACTTAGCTGAGCGGGTTTCAGCGATGCCCATCGCTCAGAAAAAAGTCAGATAATAAAAAACGCTGCCATTGGCAGCGTTTTTTTCGTGTTCGATTAAGTAAAAATTACTTAGTTACACGTAGAACTGGAGTTTCACCAACAGTTACAGAACCAGAAAGCTTGTTTAGCTCTTTGATTTCGTCCATGTTAGAGATAACAACTGGAGTTAGCGTTGACTTCGCTTTCTCTTCTAGAAGAGCTAGATCGAATTCAATTACAGTGTCGCCAGCTTTAACAGTTTGACCTTCTTCAGCGATACGCGTGAAGCCTTCGCCTTTTAGTTCAACTGTGTCGATACCGAAGTGAACGAAAAGCTCAACACCGTCGTCAGACTCGATAGAGAACGCATGGTTAGTTTCGAAGATCTTACCGATAGTACCGTTTACAGGAGCTACCATTTTGTTGCCTGCTGGCTTGATAGCAATACCGTCACCAACGATTTTCTCAGCGAAAACAACATCTGGCACGTCTTCGATGTTTACAATCTCACCAGAAAGTGGCGCGATGATTTCGATAGCACCAGCGTCAGCGCTGTCATCAGATACAAGCTTCTTAAGTTTGTCAAACAGACCCATTGTGTCATGCTCCTAAGGTTTGGTTTTATTCTGTCGAATTATAGTATACCAATATAGCTCATTAGACGACTTTTTTCGCCGTCTAATGGCCATTAAGTATTGAATTACTTGGTACTACCGATTACTGAGCTTTCTCAGCAATAAACTTTTCTACCACGGCTTCGATTTCTTCTGCTGTCGGTAGAGAAAGGGCTTCTTCAGCCATTGCTTTCACTTCTGCGAAGTTAGAGTTACGAACTACTTTCTTCACTTTAGGGATTGAAATGCCGCTCATTGAGAACTCGTCCAGACCCATACCTAGAAGTAGAAGTGTTGCACGCTCGTCACCTGCAAGTTCACCACACATACCAGTCCATTTACCTTCTGCGTGAGAAGCGTCGATAACTTGCTTAATCACAGTAAGTACAGCTGGTGATAGTGGGTTGTATAGGTGAGAAATCATCTCGTTACCACGGTCAACCGCTAGCGTGTACTGAGTTAGGTCGTTTGTACCGATAGAGAAGAAAGCAACTTCCTTCGCTAGGTGGTGCGCGATAGCTGCTGCAGCTGGAGTCTCAACCATTACACCGATTTCGATGTTTTCGTCGAACGCGTGGCCTTCAGCGCGTAGCTCTTCTTTGTACTCTTCGATCGCTTTCTTAAGCTCACGGATTTCTTCGACAGAGATGATCATTGGGAACATGATACGCAGTTTGCCGTGTGCAGAAGCACGTAGAATGCCACGTAGCTGATCACGAAGGATCTCACGACGATCTAGACTGATACGTACAGCGCGCCAGCCTAGGAATGGGTTCATCTCTTTTGGAAGATCCATGTATGGGAGATCTTTATCGCCGCCGATATCCATAGTACGGATGATCACAGCTTGACCGTTCATTGCTTCCGCAACTTCTTTGTACGCTTGGTACTGTTCTTCTTCAGTTGGTAGCGCAGTACGGTCCATAAATAGGAATTCAGTACGGTACAGACCAACACCTTCACCGCCGTTACGAAGGATACCGTCACAGTCTTTCACTGTACCGATGTTACCGCAAACTTCTACACGGTGACCGTCAGTCGTTTCTGCGTGTAGGTCTTTCAGTTTCGCTAGCTCTTCTTTTTCAGCTAGGAATGCTGCTTTAACCGCTTTCGCTTCTTCTAGCTCAGCTTCTGATGGGTTAACAACAATCTTGTTGTTCATTGCGTCAAGAATCAGCATGTCGCCATTCTTAACTTTCTTCGTGATGTCGTTAGTACCAACGATAGCTGGAAGCTCAAGTGAGCGAGCCATGATTGAAGTGTGAGAAGTACGACCGCCGATATCACAAGCAAAACCAAGCACGTAGTCTAGGTTGATTTGTGCAGTTTCAGATGGCGTTAGGTCATAAGCAACAAGAATTACTTCTTCGTTGATATCGCTAAGCGAAACAATGTTGATGCCTAGTGCGTTCTTAACAAAACGAGAACCGATATCGCGGATGTCAGTTGCACGCTCTTTTAAGTATTCGTCGTCTAGAGACTCAAGAGCACATGCTTGCTCTTCGATCACTGAGTGGATAGCGTGATCAGCAGTCATCTTGTCGTTTTTGATAAGTGCTAGGATTTCCTCTTCTAGCTCTTCGTCTTCAAGAAGCATGATGTGACCTTCAAAGATCGCTTCTTTTTCTTCGCCAAACGTTTCAAGCGCTTTTTGCTTGATAGTTTCTAGCTGAGCTGCAGATTTGTTACGAGCGTCAAAGAAACGCTGAACTTCAGCTTCTACTTGATCGTCAGAAATAGTGTTTGTGTTTAGGACAATTTCATCTTCTTGAAGTAGTAGTGCTTTACCGATTGCAATACCAGGAGATGCTAGGATGCCTGAAATCATAGCCTTACCTTAAGTTTGGTCAACTTTATAAAACGGGAGAATAATGGGTGCGCTAACGAATAGTTTTAGCTTAGTTTTGAGCCTATTTCCAACGAAGCCATTTTGCTTTCACAAAATGGCTTCTGGAGTAGGAGACCGGATTAGTGTAGTTGGTCCATTAGAGCAACTAGGTGGTCAACTGCTTGCTGAGCTTGTGGGCCTTCAGCAGAAATAGTAACTTGAGTACCTTTTACTAGGCCTAGTGTTTGTAGTTTGAACAGGCTCTTAGCGCTAGCGCTTTTACCGTTAGAAGTCACAGTGATGTCTGCGTCGAATGCTTTTGCTTCTTTAACAAACTGTGCAGCTGGACGAGTGTGAAGGCCGTTTTCTGCTGTGATTTCTACTTGCTTCTCGTACATGTGATATACCCCAATAAATGTATTTTTTTGTTAGTTTGTGACCAGATTTTAGCTTAACTGCTTTACATCTTGTGCGCTAGCACGGGAAGAGTTCAAAGCGCGTCAGTTCTGATACTAGTCAAAAGTTTGGTAACTACGCAACTGTTTGCGTGCGTAATCACTTTGAAACCTTTTTGTGTTCTGCTTCTTTATTTTGAAGCTAGAAATAAAACACCCTGATATTACCAAAGGTAGGGCAGGGATCAACAAAAAAGCCCCTAAACGGGGCTTTTTTAAACTAAAAATTGATTTGAACACATATTATTGTTGGTTCTCTTTTTCGGTAAAGATACCTGCAAAGAGTGCTGTACTTAGGTAACGCTCACCGGAACTTGGCAAGACACTTACAATTGTTTTTCCTTCAAATTCAGGTAGTTCCGCAAGTCGGTTCGCTGCAACAACCGCTGCGCCAGATGAGATACCAGCTAGGATACCTTCCTCTTCCATTAGGCGACGAGCCATCTCAATCGCTTCTTCTGAGGTAACTTGCTCAACACGGTCAATAATGTCTAAATCGAGGTTACCAGGGATGAAACCAGCACCGATACCTTGAATTTTGTGTGGGGCAGGTTGGATTTCTTCGCCAGCAAGTGCTTGTGCAATAACCGGAGACTCTGCTGGCTCAACTGCAACAGAAGTGATGGCTTTGCCTTTTTCACCTTTGATGTAACGGCTTGTACCTGTGATAGTACCGCCCGTACCAACACCAGCAACGAATACGTCGATTTCACCGTCTGTCGCTTCCCAAATCTCAGGGCCCGTAGTCTTTTCGTGGATTTCTGGGTTCGCTGGGTTGTCAAATTGTTGAAGAAGTAGGTACTTCTCAGGGTTGCTTGCTACGATTTCTTCTGCTTTAGCAATCGCCCCTTTCATGCCTTTCGCCGCTTCAGTCAGCTCAAGGTTCGCGCCTAGTGCTTTTAGTAGCTTACGGCGTTCTAGGCTCATTGATTCAGGCATGGTCAATGTTAGCTTGTAACCGCGAGCAGCCGCTACGAATGCTAGAGCAACACCTGTGTTGCCACTGGTAGGTTCTACAAGCTCTACACCTGGCTTAAGAAGGCCCGCTTTCTCTGCTTCCCAAATCATGTTTGCACCGATACGGCACTTAACACTGAAGCTAGGGTTACGCGCTTCAATTTTCGCGAGAACTTTGCCTTTACTTACTTTGTTTAGACGAACGAGAGGTGTATTACCAATAGTAAGAGAGTTATCTTCGTAGATTTTGATCATAGTGATGTTCCTTCATTACACGTTGTGTGAATATGGATAGAAGAATATGCGGTATGAAAAAAAGGGAAAAGGATTAAAAAGTTATATCTTATTAGGTTGGCCCAGAACTTGATAAAAGAAAAGGGAAAAGCTGGCGCTGATCCCTTTCCTTAATCTCTAATCGACTATCGTTGGTGCTTAAACTCCGCGACCCACATAGCGGTTGCACCACATATTGCTACAGGCATGACAATGAGGTTCAAAATTGGGATCGTCGTAAACACAGACACCAATACCCCAAAGCCATAGGCCTTACCTTGCTTTTGTTTCAATTTGTAACGCATGTCGTTAAATGGGATTTTATGGTTATCAAACGGGTAGTCACAATATTGAATCGCGAGCATCCAGGCGGTAAAGATAAACCATAAAAATGGGCCTACTGTTTGTCCAAGGGCAGGGATGAGCAATAACAGGAATAGGCCTATTGCTTTAGGTAAAATGTAAAGGAGCTTTCTCCACTCACGAGCTAAAACGCGAGGAACATCTTTCAGGACGGCGGTGAAACCATCATCATTTACTTTTTGTCCCGTTAAGTACTCTTCCACTTTTTCAGCCAAGAGGCCATTGAATGGCGCGGCGATAAAGTTCGCGAGCGTGCTGAAAAAATAGGAGAAAGTAGCGAGTATCGTCAGAGCGAGTAAAGGCCAAAGAATGTAAGTTAACCAGGATAAAAACTCAGGCAGCTGTCCAATCCAGCCTTCTATCCATATATTAAGGTTTGAAAATAGATAGAAGATGGCACCACCTACAAGCAAGATATTTGCAAGTAGAGGTAAGATGACAAAGCGCCTGATTTTAGGGGCAAGTGCCAATTGTATCCCGTATAGAAAATAACCGAACCCGGTTCTCTGCTGATTGTTTTGCTTCATGTCTATTTTGGCTTCGTGTAAATGAAAACTCATTGTACCTGTGAGGACTTTTCTTTCAATGCCCTGACAAATGACGTCTTGTTAAGTGGAATCGTGGCAAGAATCACAACAAAAAACGGAACTTCTTGCATTAAGTTGTTCTAAATCTACATATAGTTTTGGTAAAGTAAACGTATCATTCAGATTTATTGCACTTGGGTTGCTGCTCAAGGAACTGCGAGTAGTAAAAACAAGTATATTGAGAGTAAATAATGCAGGAATTGCGATTCGTACTCATTGTTGTTGGCGCATTAGCCATCGCGGCATTACTGTTTCATGGTTTATGGAGCAGTAAAAAAGAAGGCAAAGCAAAGTTTGGTAACAAGCCACTTGGTAAGCTGGATGTTGACCAAGAAGACAAAAATGATCTTGTTGAGAAAGAACGAGACTTCGCTCCCGCTCCTGAAGATGACTTTGAGATCATTCGCAAAGATCGCAAAGAACCAGATTTTGGGATGGCGAATTCTTTCGACAACAAGTTTGAATCTGACCCGTTATTCGGTGGCCCATCTGAAGTCAAACAGACGCAGCAGGAGCCGGATGACATCCCTTCATTTGTTGCAGAAAAAGATAAAGAAGAGGACGTTGAGCCTGTTGTTCAAGCAACAGTAGCTGAAGAGCCATTCCAGCCCGCTGTGGAAGAAGACGCTATTCCCGCCGCGTTTGATATTACGGAGAAAGAACAGCAAGTCGAAACGGTTAGTGAGCCTGTCGTTGCAGAGCCTAAGGAAGAGCCAAAGCCAGAACCTGAAATGCAAGTGATTGTATTGAATGTGCACTGTGCTGGTGAAGAGCCATTTGTTGGTACTGCTTTATTTGAAAGTATGCAACAAAACGGTCTAATTTATGGCGAGATGGATATTTTCCACCGTCATGTCGACTTGTCCGGTAACGGCAAAGTGCTGTTTAGCGTCGCTAATATGATGCACCCTGGTACGTTTGAACATGCTGATCCTGCTGAGTTTACAACGAAGGGTATTTCATTCTTCATGACATTGCCTTGTTATGGCGAGGCTGAACAGAACTTCAACTTAATGCTCCGAACTGCGCAGCAAATTGCTGATGATTTAGGTGGTAACGTACTTGATGACCAGCGCAACTTAATGACGCCAGATCGTTTAGCATCTTATCGACGTCAAATAGTTGAGTTTAATGCCGCTAACGCATAATCTTAACAGCAAATAATAATAGGGCTCCGGATGGAGCCCTTTTTCTTGGATTTCCCAACCTCACCGATTGAAAATACACGGGGCTTTACTATGTCTGAATCAGTACTTCAGCGACTAGAAGAACTAAAAGAGTCGTTGCATTACCACGCTGTGCGTTACTACGTGGAAGATAACCCAGAGATCCCTGATGCCGAGTACGACCGTTTAATGCGAGAGTTACTGGATATTGAATCTGAGAACCCTGACTTAATAACCGTAGACTCGCCAAGCCAACGTGTCGGTGGACAGCCTCTCTCTGCGTTTAGCCAAGTGACACATGAAGTACCGATGCTTTCGCTTGATAACGCGTTTGATGATAGTGAACTCGATAGTTTCCACAAGCGCGCACAAGAGCGCGTGGGCAGCCAGAGTGTGAAAGAATACTGTTGTGAGCCTAAATTGGATGGACTCGCCGTAAGTTTGTTATATGAGAATGGCGTGTTAGTTCAGGCGGCCACTCGAGGCGATGGTACTACGGGTGAAAACATCACAGAGAATGTGCGTACGATTAAAGCTATTCCTTTAAAACTCAGGGGTAATGACTGGCCAAATCGTCTTGAAGTTCGTGGTGAAGTCTTTATGCCGAAAGCTGGGTTTGAAAAGCTCAATGAATTAGCAAGGAAGAAAGGCGAGAAAATCTTTGTGAATCCACGTAACGCTGCGGCAGGTAGCTTACGACAATTGGATTCACGTATTACGGCTTCTCGTCCGCTTAGCTTCTATGCATACAGTGTAGGCGTGGTGCAAGGCGCAGAATTGGCAGCAAGTCATTACGAACGCTTTTTGCAAATCAAATCTTGGGGACTGCCAATGTGTCCGGAAACTAAGCGAGTTGAAAGCTTGGCGGATGTAAAAGCTTACTACCAAGATATATTGCAGCGTCGTGATGCCCTCCCTTATGAGATCGATGGTGTCGTTATTAAAATTGACGATATTGCCGTGCAAGAGCGTCTGGGGTTTGTTGCTCGCGCTCCACGTTGGGCGATTGCCTACAAATTTCCAGCACAGGAAGAAATGACGACACTGAATGAAGTGGAGTTCCAAGTCGGTCGCACTGGTGCGATTACACCTGTTGCTAAGCTAGAGCCTGTATTTGTTGGCGGGGTAACGGTAAGTAATGCGACGCTTCATAACGCAGATGAGATAGAACGTCTGCAGGTCAAGATTGGTGATCACGTTGTGATCCGCCGTGCTGGCGATGTTATTCCGCAAGTCGTATCTGTCATCAAAGAGCGTCGACCAGAAACAGCTCGAGATATTGTTTTCCCAACTCAGTGTCCTGTTTGTGGCTCGCATGTTGAGCGGATCGAAGGAGAAGCGGTAACACGTTGTATGGGGGGCTTAGTTTGCCAAGCCCAACGCAAACAAGCGCTAAAGCACTTTGTTTCTCGTAAAGCGTTAGACGTTGACGGTTTAGGCGATAAAGTGATCGAGCAGCTTGTTGATCGTGAGATGGTGAAAACTCCTGCTGACTTATTTAAGTTATCAGCGGGGATTTTAACCGTACTAGATCGCATGGGGCCAAAGTCTGCGCAGAATATTGTGAATGCGTTAGAAAAATCTAAAGAAACAACTTTACCTCGGTTTTTGTATTCACTGGGGATCCGTGAAGTTGGCGAGGCAACCGCAGCAAACTTAGCAATGCACTTTAAAACGTTGGGAGCGATCCAAAATGCTACCGAAGAGCAGTTGATTGAAGTGCAAGACATCGGTGCTGTGGTTGCTCAACATATTACGACTTTCTTTAGTGAAGAACAGAACCAAGCGGTGGTTAAAGATTTGCTTGAACAAGGAATTCATTGGCCAGAGATTAATACTACTGAGCAGGTGGGGGAATTACCATTAGAAGGTAAAACAGTAGTATTAACGGGAACACTTTCTCAACTGGGGCGTACAGAAGCCAAAGAAGCCCTCCAAGCACTGGGGGCTAAAGTGACGGGTAGTGTTTCTAAGAAAACCGATATTTTGTTTGCTGGTGAAAATGCAGGCTCGAAGCTCGCAAAGGCACAAGAACTGGGTATCGAAATTAAAACAGAACAAGACTTACTCGAACTGATGAATTAAGTCTTCTCAAAAAAGCTAAAAAATAACTAAAAGCCCCGTATGGTAAGCATGCGGGGCTTTTTCTTGTTCATAATTAAGTGTTTTTTTATTGAGTAATTGATGCCTTTGTTCTTTTCAGTGATCAAGATCGAACCTTGGGTTATTGGTTTTTTTGGCTTTTTTAGTCTGCGAGTGACTTCAAGTTGATACTTTTAAGTTAAATTTAAGTGTTTGATTTTAAGTGACATTTTATTGCGTTGTGTTGTTGTTGTTAAAAATAAGATCTGGATCAATAAGTTATATGGAACTTTGGAGTGGCTCATATTTTTTTAGAAAAAAAATAAGTTCCATTTGGATGTTTTTAGCTGCGAAGTTAGTCTTAATCACCTGGATACACGGTGTGTATGCAGGAACTAAAAAAAGCCAAATTAGAAATAATGAGGTTTGATCAGGAATTTACTTCTCTCCTTCGGCGGCCAACTAAAGGTGAGATAGAAAAATACAGCTATATCCATTTTTAGGAGTTTTTCCATGGACAAATTTTTTAAGGTTTCAGCGTTAACCGCAGCAATGTTTGGTGTTGTTGCTGTCGCTCCAGCTACAGCGTCTACTGAAAGTGCAGCAGGTGGCGAGTACGTAGAGAAAGTGAACGAATTTATGCAAGACTCAAGTCTGAATGCATTATTTATAGTTGATACTCGTTCACGAACTCGTACAACAGGTAAGCCCGGCGGTGAAAATGGTGACCGTTGGAGTCGTCTAAACTACTCTTCTTACAACGCAATTTTAGACTTCACTTCTGGCTACCACGATGGTTGGGTGGGCGCAGATGTTGCGGCTTACTACTCTGGCGATCTTTACAACGATAGTCTTTACAATTCAAACGAAGGCTACCTATGTAACGAAATCTCAACTTGTAACAACCTAGACTGGGGTGCAGGTGATGGTCAGCAGCTTAAAGTTTACAAAGCAGCGCTGAAATTCAAAGCAAACGAAAACTTTAATGCTCGTTTCGGTATGTTACAGGCTGGTGGTAACGGTACAATCGGTAACGTTTGGAGCTTTGTACCTGGTACTTACCGTGGTTTCGAACTAAACGCTAAACTTGGTGATTTCAACCTAAGCTACTTTGGCGCAGACCAATTTACAGCACCTTGGCTGCTTCACGAAGATGATTACGCACCAGCGCTTTGGTCTGACACTTCATGGAGCTACCTACACTCTCTAGGCCTAAACGGTAACCTAACTGACAGCTTGTTTATGCAACTTGGTTTGGGTCAAGCTACTGGCGTTCAATATGCAAATGGTGTTGACTGGGGTGCAGGTCAAGTAACTAGCTACCACAACGAAACTGACAACACTTCTTACAAGGCTTACTTGAAGTACACTGTTAGTGACCGTACAACTCTAGCATTTGATTTCTACGGTGTTGACGATGATGTGAAATACGATGGTCTAGGTTTCCACACTGGTCTATCTTTGAATCAATCTTTCGGCAAGCTAGCTTGGATGTCTGAGTTGCGCTACACAGACACAGATAACCGTGCGGACTTCGTTCCTCGTACTATTCATACATATGGTATGAACAATGGTACTTGGTCTCAGTGGTGGGACGCGCTATCTGACTGGAACAAAGCGGGTGAGCTAGCATGGTACAACCGTCTATCTTACAATCAAGGTAACGGCTGGAACTACTACCTAGGCTTTGGTTACGGTACTGGCGCTGACTCTGCAGCAAGCGGAGCATCAGGTGACTGGGATTACGAAAGCGAATACGCAGTTAACGCAACAGTATCTTACTCACTACAAAGTGGCGCGCTTAAAGGTTCTACCATTCGTTTACACGGTACAATCCTAGAACGTGATGAGTACGCAGGTGCTGGCGATGCGGATGAAACAGACTTACGTCTACAAGTTCTTATCCCTTACAGCTTCCACTAATACTTAATGAGATAATAAAAGGAGCCGCTAGGCTCCTTTTCTATTTCACTTCTCGGCCGTCGTATATTTTGCAATATAACGGTGGCAACATATGTACATTACCGTTTGGCAACTCACACTTTATCTCTGGGCCTAACGTACGACCACCGGATGCACCATTAGCATTAGTGGTTAACGGAATTATGGCAAAAGATATTACTAATAGACCAGATAAAAATCTCATAATAATCACCTTAATATAAACTTTAAATATCTACGTGCTTGTATAAACCGTGACTACGCAGAAAGGCAAGGTTGAATAGGGCTCTTATATCAAACTAAGCTCTTACTTCTTTACTATTCCCATTCCCCACCTCTAAATCGACACATTTCACTTGGAATATTCGTAACGTCGCCACTTGGCATCTTACATTCGACTATAGGTCCCAAATTAGTTGTACCGCCGTTTCCGTTGTTGTAGGCAAAGGAAGAAAAAGAAAAAATACCGCACAACATTAAAAAGAGAAGCTTATTCATAGTACATCCTCTTACTTACCAAATAAAAAGCACTCAACTTAAATGCTTATGCGTTAAGTATGTATCCGAGGATAAAAAGATCAAAAAATAATTCAATAAAGTTTTATTTTTTAAAATAAAATTAGATCGATAATTTACCTAGATATATTTCTATCTTATTGATTGTCGTGTGTTGAATAATTAAATAATAGGAAATGGTAGGTAGGGTATTAATAATATTACTAATACTTATTTTTTTCTCGATTTTAATTAAGGTAATGAAATGAAAGCAGTTGTTTAGATTAAAGTAATGGAGCATGATTTGCCCCATTACTTTGGCATAAATTAATTAGAATCAGGCTCAATGATTAAAATAATACCTTCAACATCGGTGATTCTTACGCGGGTACCGGCTGGAAGTGCTTGATCCGATTGTGCGGACCATGTGGTATCGGCTACCTTGATGCGATTGAGCCCGACGGAAAAGTCTTCTTCAAGGATAAGAGTACGCCCAATTAACTGCTTGTACTTTTGGTTCAGATCTCTTTCTTGGTCTTCTTGCTTGTCTTTAGACCATTGTCGTCGCCACCAAAGCCAGGTGGTGATTAAGCTGAAGCTTGCAAAGCAAAGCCATTGTAATTGCCAGCTCATTGGCAAAACGGTCATGATTGCTCCAACGATAAGTGCAGACACCCCGAGCCAGAGAAAATACCCTGCGGTACCAAGTAGCTCAACTGCTAAAAGAGCAAAGCCAAACGCTAGCCAATGCCAGAAAGAGATACCTTCCAGCAAACTAAAAAAATCCATAAATTATTCTTTACCTTGCTGTTTAAACATTTCTGCTATCCCTGCAACCGAGCCCATTAGTCCGGTTGCTTCTAATGGAAGCATAATGATTTTACCATTTTCGGCTTGACCAATGCTCTTGATCGCTTCGGTATAACCCTGTGCAATGAAGTAATTGACGGCTTGCATGTCACCTTTTGCAATGGCTTCGGAAACCATGTAAGTCGCTTTTGCTTCTGCTTGCGCGGCACGCTCACGTGCTTCTGCATGGAGAATAGCAGACTGCTTTTCACCTTCAGCTTTTAATATCTCTGATTGTTTATGACCTTCGGCCTTTAATATCTCAGCTTGGCGAACTCCTTCTGCTTCAAGAATTTCCGCACGCTTATTACGCTCGGCTTTCATTTGCGCATTCATTGCAGCGGTCAGATCGGCTGGTGGCTGGACATCTTTAATCTCAATTCGTGTGACTTTTACGCCCCAAGGGTTTGTTGCTTGGTCAACAATCGCCAACAGCTTAGAGTTGATCATGTCGCGTTGGCTCAGCATTTCGTCCAGTTCCATTGAACCTAAAACGGTACGAATGTTGGTAAGGGTCAAGTTTCTAATAGCGTGTTCTAAGTCGTTGACTTCATAAGCCGCTTTGGCAGCATCGATCACTTGAACAAATCCGACAGCGTCAATAACCACGTTAGCGTTATCTTTTGAAATGACCTCTTGCGCAGGAATATCGAGAACGCGCTCCATCATATTTACTTTTTGACCAACTTTATCAACGAATGGAATGATCAAGTTTAAACCCGGCTTTAATGTGTGGGTGTAGCGTCCGAAGCGTTCAACTGTCCAGTTGTTTCCTTGCGGAACCGTTTTAATGGCTGAAGATAAGATAACGACAGCAAGAACGACGAAAATACCGATGGTGATCAGTGAATCAATTGGCATAAGTTATTCCCTTAAGTGCATAATATTCGATCCATTTTTACCTATTTATAGACAATAGACAATTGAAGTTCTGAGACCTTTGAGAGGTTATTGGTCTTTTATATGACAAAGGCCGGAAACACCGGCCTTTGTTGTCTTATTCCTAGAAGAATGCGGCGCTTAGTACAAAATTGAGTAAAGCTGGCGACGATATTTGCTTGCTAATGCGTTACCTTGACCTAGCGCACTGAGAATATCCATAAAAGTCTTCTTCACGTCACCGTCTTGGGCGCCCAAGTCTTTTTTAAGAATATTCCACAGCAGTTCCAACGCTTCTTCATCCCGACCAACTTGGTTGTATTGTACCGCCAATTCACAAGCGAGTTCGAAGTTTGCCATGTCTGCTGCGTATGCTTGTTCTAGTCGCTGTAACTCAGGGCTATCTGCAGCCTGCAAATGCAGCTCGAGCTTGGCTATTAGGCTCTTGTAGTAGTTATCTTGATACTCGAGAGGGATAGCGTTCAGTAGTTCTTGGGCAATATCAAATTGTTTGGTTTCTAGCAAACAATCAGCCATCGCGAGTTTCACATCACCACGCTCTTGCAGCTCTGGCGGCAAAGTGTGGATGATGCTCAAAGCCTGAGCATGCTCACCTTGCTGAAGAAGTTCACTGACTTGTTTTAATAGTTGTTCATCTGGGCTTGGCAAATGCTTTTGTAGCATGGTAGCAATGGCATCAATTGGCTGGGGGCCTCCCAGACCATCGACGGCTTGACCATTTATAAACAGCGCGATAGTTGGCAATACTTGCACGCCAAATTGAGACGCTAAAGCGGGCTGATCTTCACAATTTAGTAGAGCAAGCGTAAATGCACCGTTGTACTGTTGAGCAAGAGATTGCAACTCAGGGAGTATCTGTGCGCTTTCTGGCTGAGCGTTGGCCCAAAAGTGGATCAAAACGGGCGTGTTCATTGATCCTTCAAGCGTTTCGCGAAAGTTCTGTTCTGTTATCTCAACGATAAATGGGGATTGCATCAGAGTATCCTTGCCTTGTGTCTTGTCGTTGATATTAGATATGGAGTTGATTTAGGTGAAATTCAAGCGACATTCACCATCAATAATGAATCATTCTATTTTGAGAAAACGTGAGGTAATAGAGTGAGGTTATTGCTGCTCAGGTGTTAGATAAAAAGAAAACGCTGCCGAAGCAGCGCAATTCTAATGCTATTTGTTAGTGCGGTATCAAAATAGGATGAACATGGTCAACACTACACCCACACTAAGCCAGTTAAGCTGATTTAATGTCATTGTTGCCTCGCAGTAGTATAAACATTGCTACAAAACGTAATGGGTGGCGATACCAAATCTAAGCAACTCAATCACTTTGGGCGAAAGAATCCCCGTTGAATTGCGTAGAAATTGATTCGTTTAGTTGAGGTTTTTTTAACCTACATGTTCATAATGACATCACATTGTTACGGTGAAATTACATTTCGACAAAACTTTTTTATGCAGCCTGTCGCAAAATTTTATCAAGTACACGGGTTGGTAATAGTCTTTTCAAGACTGCGAATAATTTAGTCGGTGTAGTAATTCGATAACGAATTTTCGGTGAAACGCTAGTTAATGCATGAAGAACTGGTGCGATGCAAGACTCTGCAGGCAAAACAAATCGATTATTAGACTTGTCGTTGTTGAGTCGCTCTCTTTGTCCTTCATAAGCATGACGATGGGGGCTAGATTCAATATCAACCCACTTCTCAAAGGCTCGTAATGCATTGTTTCTAAATTGAGTTTCGATCGGTCCTGGTTCTATCAATGCCACTTTGATATTCGTATCCGCAAGCTCTAGCCTGAGCGTATCTGTCCAGCCTTCTAAGGCAAATTTTGATGCATTATAGGCACCACGGTATTTCATTGCGGCAAAACCAAGAACAGAGCTGTTTTGTATGATGCGTCCTTCGCCTTGCTGGCGCATATGAGGAAGCACCTCTCTGACCAACTGGTGCCAACCAAAAAAGTTGGTCTGAAATTGATCTTGAAGAGCCTCGGTGGGTAAGTCTTCCAGTGCTCCGGGCTGACCATAGGCACCATTATTGAACACTGCGTAAAGCTTACCTTCTGCTAACTCTAGCGCTTGCTTCACGCCCGAAGAAATGCTTTCTGGGCTATTTAGGTCTAGATTGATGCAGGTTAGCCCTTCATTAATTAGGCGCTGGACATCTTGTTCTTTCCTACAAGATGCAATGACATTAAATCCCTTGTTTTGTAGGGCGTGAGCGCACACGTAACCGATGCCGGTTGAACAACCCGTAATAAGAATCGACTTTTTCATAATTTAATTTAAGACTCAGAAACATTGATTAGAGCCATCATTCATCAGCTCCGGTCATGAAGCAAGTGCTTGAGTGCTGGCTCTATTCTGGAGTAGCTAAATTTAAAGCCCAGTTCGGTGAGTTTTTTGGGTTTGGCTCTCATGCTATCGAACAATAAGCAGGAAGATTCTCCCATTAGGAGTTCAATCGCCCATTTAGGCGTGAACAAGATATGCGGACGTTTGAGCGTTTTAGCTAGTGTACCGCTGAATATACGATTAGTCACAGGATGGGGGGCGCACATATTGAATGCACCGTGGGCATGTGGTGTTTCAAGCAAGTACATGATGGCGCGGACCATATCTAGGATGTGAATCCAAGGCATGTACTGATTACCGTTCCCAAGTGGGCCGCCTACGCCAAGCTTGTAAGGTAATAGCATCTTTGCCAACGCACCACCATTGAGGCCGAGTACCACGCCAGTTCTCATTAGACAAACCCGAGTTTGCTCCGACTCTGCGCGCTTGGCTATTTGCTCCCACTTTGCACAAACCTCGTGAGGAAAGTCGTCGCTATTAACATGTAAGCACTCATCAAACGGATGATCTTGTTGATCACCATAGTAGCCAACTGCCGAGCCACTAATAAAAACAGAGGGAGGTTCGGTACTTGCGTGGATCAGCTCAACAATTTGCTCGGTAATTTTCCAACGACTTTTGCAGATTTTTTCTTTTTGCTCGCTGGTCCACCTTTTATCCGCAATAGGCTCACCTGCAAGATTAATGACGGCATCAACGTGATTGAGATCGGCGAACGATTCGAGCGAGTCAAGGTATTCGATATTACCCAGATCAGCATGCTGTAGGCGTTGTTTTGCTCGCTCTGGAGAGCGTGTAAGTAGCATAACTTGGTGAGTTGATAGCAGCTTGAGCAACTCCGAGCCAATAAACCCAGTGCCACCTGTGAGTAATATCTTCATGTTATCTCTTTGAATGTACACGTATTAGAACATTATAGTCGTTTTGTGCTTAGCTTGATCATCTCAACACCATTATTTCTAGGATAGTGACAAGCTGACAGAGAGGCTATTAACTTCACATATTAGAAAATATGTAACTAAATGTTATAGATGGCGCTAGTGCATTCACGGTAGAAGAGTGAAATCTATGCCAGACTAGAAGTTATCGCTCATTGGAACGAGCGTAATCAGTTTGCACAATCAAGGAGGATAGGCATGGAAGCATTTGTTGCGCTTTTTCGAGCGCTCCTCAATAGTGCTCGTGACTTATTACCCATCATCATTGTTATCACTTTTTTCCAATTAGTCGTTTTGCAAGAGCCGCTGCCCAACCTGGTCTCCATTCTTTTTGGCTTGTTGCTTGTCGTTTTAGGATTAACCTTTTTTATCTTTGGCCTAGAACTTGGTCTTTTTCCTATCGGAGAGAGTATGGCTCAAGCCTTTGCAAAAAAAGGCAGCGTGTTTTGGTTATTAGTCTTTGCGTTTTGTTTGGGGTTTGGCACCACGATAGCTGAACCTGCATTAACCGCGGTAGCGGAAGAAGCCTCAGAAGTTGCGGCTGAGGGCGGAATGATCGCTAACTCAGAGCAGTCCATGCAGGATTACGGAGAAGGACTTCGAGTAACAGTAGCTCTCTCTGTGGGGATAGCCATCGTTATCGGCGTTTTGCGTATCTTAAAAGGGTGGCCGATTCATTACATGATCATTGGTGGCTATGTAGGCGTTGTAATACTGACGTGGTTTGCACCTGAAGCCATTATTGGCGTCGCTTACGATTCCGGAGGTGTAACCACGTCCACCATAACAGTACCTTTGGTCACTGCTCTGGGCGTCGGTTTAGCGTCTTCTATTAAAGGGCGCAACCCTATGGTGGATGGCTTTGGTTTAATTGCTTTTGCCTCGCTGTTACCGATGATGTTTGTGATGGTTTACGGAATGGTCGTAACATGATTTCAATTGATCATTTCCTAGACACTTTATTATCGACCGTTAGAGATGTCGTTCCCATCGCCAGCATTATTTTTGGTTTTCAGTTAGCCGTGTTAAGGCGTCCTGTTAGCAACCTTAAGAAAGTTTTGCTTGGGTTCGTTTATGTGATTTTCGGGCTAGCTCTTTTTTTACTTGGATTAGAAATGGCGTTGTTTCCACTTGGGGAGACGATGGCTGTGCAATTAACGGCGCCGGAGTTTTTACAAGAGTTCAAAGTATCTGTAGGGAAAGCCTTAATGTGGGTCGACTATTATTGGGTTTATACCTTCGCCTTTTTTATAGGCTTTAGTACCACGATTGCAGAGCCTTCTTTAATCGCTGTAGCGATAAAAGCAAACCAAGTCTCTGGAGGCAGTATCAGTATTAACGGCTTGCGCGTAGCCGTTGCGTTTGGGGTGGCAATTGGTATTGCATTAGGGAGTTACCGGATTGTCGTGGGCGATCCCATTCATTATTACATCATCGCGGGTTACATCGTCGTTGTGATTCAAACGTTTTACGCTCCTAAGCTTATTGTTCCACTCGCCTACGATTCTGGAGGCGTAACAACTTCTACCGTCACTGTCCCACTTGTAACTGCATTAGGGTTAGGGCTTGCTTCGACCGTCCCTGGAAGAAACCCAATGATTGATGGCTTTGGCTTGATCGCGTTTGCCAGTCTATTTCCTATGATCTCTGTGATGGGCTATGCGCAAATAACCCAGTGGCTGAATAAAAACGTCTCGGAGGAAGAAGAAAATGCGCTTTAAATTGATACTTGCGTTTGTGGAAGACAGCAAAACAGACAAGGTGTTGGACGCTGCACGCGATGCTGGTGCGACCGGTGCTACAGTGATTAACAATGCTCGCGGGCAAGGTTTAAATCAAAAGCGAACGTTTTTTGGTTTAACGCTAGAAGTGCAAAAAGATGTGCTGCTGTTTGTGGTCGAGGAACATCTTTCTCGACACATATTAGAAACCATTAATGAGGTTGGTGAATTCGACAGAGAGTCGGGGCAGGGCATTGCTATTCAGATCGATATTGAAGATGCAGTCGGTGTCGCGCATCAAGTAGAAACGTTGACCAAAGTGGTTGAGGATGAGTTATGAGCAGTCAAACGATAATTAGAGTTCGAGATGTAATGGCGGCTACTTATGTCATGGTTGATGGGCTAATGACAGTTTATGAAGGCATAACGCTAGCGAAAAAATACCAAGTCAAAGCACTGGTGGTGAAAAAGCGAGATGATAATGATGAATATGGCATCGTGTTGATGAATGATATCGCCAAAAAGGTGCTGGCGAATAATCGTTCTCCTCAGCGCACAAATATTTATGAAATCATGACCAAGCCCGCTTTGTGTGTCGAACCAGATATGAACGTAAAATATTGTGCACGTTTGTTTGAGCGATTTGGCATAAGCAGAGCGCCGGTCATTGAAAGTGGCGAGGTCATTGGGATGGTGAGTTATAACAATATTGTCATCAATGGTATGGTGCGAGAAGAAGTGTAATAGGTTGATATAAATGAAAAATCAACGAATTTTTTCTCAAGTCAGCGACTGTTACAAAGAACTAAAATATTTAATATATGTTAGGTTGCATATGTGTTAATTCACCATTATTCTTTGCGCCCTAAGCCTAATGTCGAGGAATCTGTATCATGCCTTTAGTCTCTTGCCCCGTGTGTGAGAAACAAATCTCAAAACGCGCTCATGCATGTCCAGGATGCGGAGAGCCCGATCCGCTGCACCATCTAGCCAAATCAAAATTTATGTCGATGGTGTTTTGGATACTGGTGTTGGTTGGAACAGCGTATGCAGCATGGTTCTATGTTTTGCCTATGGTCATTGAATCATTGCGCTATCAGTAGTATTCAAACCGTCGTAGGTTGAGCTGCTAAAAAAATGCCGTAGAATGACCTCATACTTTTTGAGGAGACGATGTCGTGAAACTATTTTTTGCCTCAGACCTGCATGGCTCTTTGCCAGCAACTAAAGAAACCATTGATCTATTTTTGGCCTCTGGTGCGCACCACCTGATTTTGCTAGGAGATACGCTAAACCATGGGCCGCGAAACCCTATTCCAGAAGGCTACAACCCTCCACAGGTAGCAGACTTATTGAACCAATACAGTGATCAAATTATTTCTGTACGTGGCAACTGTGATAGTGAAGTGGACCAAATGCTATTGAAGTTTCCAATGATGATGGATTACTCATGGGTGCTACTTGAATCTGGCAAGAGAATCTTTTTGACTCATGGTCACTTGTACAACTCTGAAAAACGGCCGCCACTGCGTGAAGGTGATATCATCGCCCACGGTCATACACATGTTCCCGTCGCAGAGATGCAATACGGAGCCATTATATTCAACCCAGGCTCGATGACATTCCCACGTAATGGCTTACCGAGAAGCTTTGGTACTCTAGAAGACAATAAGCTAACGGTAAAAACGCCAGAAGGCGAAGTATTAGCACAAACCATGATTTAACGGTTTTACTAAGTAAAAAAATAGGGAGCGAATTGCTCCCTATTTTGTGTCTGAATGTCCTAAATCGCGTTCTGGGTCGATAATGTCTCTAACGCGCTGTTTTAGCACCTTGGCTTCAGGAAAGCCGCTGTCTTTTTTCCGTTCCCAAATTTGCTGGCCATTACAGAAAATTTCGAAGCGACCACCTGTGTCTGGGTGTAAGCTGATTGTTTCTATTTCTTCACTAAAAGTATGCAGTAATTCTTGCGATAGCCAAGTTGAACGCAACATCCAGTTGCACTGGCGGCAGTAATAAATATCAATGATTGCTTTATCCATGAAACTTTCCTTTTAATCTTTTTAAACCAGCAACTTGATGCCCACCGCAAACGTGAGAATTTCGAATGCAACTTTAATCACTCTGTTACTGTATCGAGTCGCGGCCCATGCGCCTAAACTGCCGCCTAGAAAAGAGCTTAACAATAAAACAGGTAACCAAGCCCAGTGAATAGGCGCCCCTGCCTGTACGACGGCAATGCCTCCGATGCCATTCCAAAACAGGCCGACACAAATCATGGTGTAAGCAACGGCTTGTTTGTAGTCGTAACCAAACCAGCGCACCAAAAATAGTGTCACGAGCAAACCAGAACCTGCGGTAAGAGATCCGTTAATGATGCCGATGAACAGCAAGCCAATTCCACCAATAACCCAACCAATAGGATGACGGTTGCGTATTACTTCAGCTTGGCCTAGCGATGTCTTAAATCGCGAGTAGATACCCAGCGCTAGGATCATCGTGCCGAGCATCTTTTCCGCGATACCATCAGGGATCTGTACAATTAAGTTAGCCCCTAAAATCACGCCAATACTGCCGGACAAGATAAGGTAGAGCGCGACTTTCCATTTAATAGTGCCTGATCTTAAATGCGTGCTTGCTGCGCCTAAGCCTAAAGCGACCGAAGCCACTTTATGTGTGCCTAGCGCAACGGAGAACGGTAAGCCGAGAAAGATGAGTAAAGGGAATTGAAGCAAGCCTGCTCCGCCACCGGAAAGTGAAGCCAGCGTGTTGGCGATTAGTGAACCGAAAAAGAGAGTAGTGGTATCTAGCCAATCCATAAGCAAAACAAAGGGGGCGTCTTGCCCCCTTATCATCCAATCAAAATTAGTTTTTAAACAGTACCGAAGAACCGTGGTTCAAGCTAGTGAGCAATAGTGTTTTTTCGTTCACGACGTCAATACGACGACTTTGCTCCGCATCTAGCTTAAAAATTTGAGTAATTAAACGTAGCTGTGCTTCGGAAAAGTCTTTTGATTGAGAAGATGAAATATCTTTAAACTCCGAAGGCGAGACCAACAAATAGTTGTCACTTACTTCCCAGCGGCCTTTTTCCGAGATATTTATCGTTGATTCTGCGGTTGAACCTTGAGCGAATAGTTTTATATTTGCTACGCGAATATAGTCACCATTAGGGAGATATTTCACGTTTGATTCAACATTAACTCGGCGTAGTGGGCCGACAGTATCGTCAGGCAAGCTGTCTGTAATGACTGTCACCATGGTCGACTGCCATTCGTTTGCTGTGAGGAGCTGCTCCACTTTTAGGTCACTTCCCCAATACAACCAACTACTGAAAAGAACGGATACGGCCAAAACCGCAGATGCTAATTTAATCTTCATATTGGCCTCCTTTATTTGCAGATGTCTGTTGGATCGTTTTGACCTGCGAAAATACGCAGTGTTACGTTCTCGTAAGAGTGGTTACTGTCATGAATGTAGTTCAGAATCAGCTGGTTATTTTGTCCACCAGTGGCAATCACTTCCACTGGCAACGAGTCTTCTGCATGGTGCTTCACGTAGCGCTCAATGCATTGCTCTATTGAAGGCAACCAGTTGTTGATTTGAGGGTGATTTACAGGTGTCATCACCGGTACACTTTGATACTCACCAATCTGACGGAATTGGGATTCCGCAGGGTTCGTGAATAACAATACGCAAACAGGAAGCAGCAGAGACAAAAAGATAATGACACGCGGTAGCCAGTTAATCGTGTTAGATGCTGGCTTCGGCTGAGTTTTAGTCGGCTCTACTTGAGGCTCAAGATCAGCAGTAGTATCGGTCACTATCTCTGTTGGTGGTGTATCGCTCGCTTCTAACTCCACTGCTGGCGCTTCTTGTTCAGAAGCGGTTTCTTCAACGTCAGTGTTAGAGTCAGTAGAAAATGGGCTCAAGCGTTCCACTGAACAAATGAGTTGGTAGCCACGTTTAGGTACCGTTTTAACAAACTCTGGAGATTTTGTTGAATCCTTCAACATCTTACGCAGAGTAGAAATCGCTTGAGTCAGGCTTGAGTCATCCACCTCAAAACCTTGCTCACGCCAAACAAACTCGTGAAGCTCGTTACGGGTTAAAACTTCGTTTGGTCTCTCTGCCAACATCAGAAGTATACGGCTTTCGTTGCTTCCTAATCGTACAACGTCGTTGCCGTTTTGTTGGTCAGCGAGCGAATTACTATTTGGATCAAAGGTGAACCTTTGAGCAAGTAGAAATTTGGTGCCAATGTTAGTCATTTAGTTCTTCTTAGATGGATGATGTTGTAATTATGGTGATTTATGTCACAAAATTACCGGGGCGCTTGGAGTGCGCACGACATTTTAGATGCTTTTAGACGGGTAGGATAATTAAAATTTTCCAAAAAAACACCGTTTTTAGCAATATTGACCTTGAATTTACATTTGTCAGCCACATGTTAAATGACATCTCGGTAAGGTGATTTCAAGGGGAAAGTCACAAACTTGTCCCTATGAAAAAGCCAATTAGTTTAGATGTTATGGAGCACACATGAGCGAAACCGTATCTCAAAATAAAGAAACTCGTGGTTTTCAATCAGAAGTAAAACAACTACTGCATTTAATGATCCATTCTCTTTATTCAAATAAAGAGATCTTTTTGCGCGAGCTGATCTCTAACGCATCAGATGCATCAGACAAACTGCGCTTTCAGGCGTTATCTAACCCAGATCTATACGAAGGTAATGCAGACCTTTGCGTGAAACTGTCGTTTGATGAAAGCGCAAATACCTTAACCATTTCTGATAACGGTATCGGTATGAGCCGTGATGATGTGATTGAGCACTTAGGAACAATCGCAAAATCTGGAACAGCCGAGTTTTTCTCAAAGCTATCTGAAGAGCAGAGCAAAGACTCTCAGCTTATTGGTCAGTTTGGTGTTGGTTTCTACTCGGCATTTATCGTTGCTGACGCCGTTACCGTGCGCACTCGCGCTGCGGGTCTAGCCGCTGATGAAGCGGTACAATGGCACTCAGCGGGTGAAGGTGAGTACACCATCGAAAACATTACCAAAGAGTCACGTGGTACCGACATCATTCTTCATATGCGTGAAGAGGGTAAAGAGTTTTTGAATGAGTGGCGTCTACGTGACGTTATCAGTAAGTACTCTGATCACATCGGCATTCCTGTTTCAATCCAAACTGTCGTTCGTGATGACGAAGGCAAGGAAACAGATGAGAAGAAGTGGGAGCAAATCAACAAAGCCCAAGCACTGTGGACGCGTAACAAATCTGACATTTCAGAAGAAGAGTATCAAGAGTTCTACAAGCACGTATCACATGACTTTGCCGATCCCTTGGTCTGGAGTCATAACCGTGTAGAAGGTAAAAACGACTACACGAGCTTACTATACATCCCATCGAAAGCACCTTGGGATATGATGAACCGCGACCACAAATCAGGCTTGAAACTGTACGTACAGCGCGTATTCATTATGGACGATGCAGAGCAATTTATGCCGTCATACTTACGCTTCGTACGTGGTTTAATAGACTCAAACGATTTACCGCTAAACGTATCGCGTGAGATCTTACAAGACAATAAAGTGACTCAGTCTCTACGTAATGCTTGTACTAAGCGCGTGCTAACGATGCTTGAACGTATGGCCAAGAATGACGAAGAGAAATACCAATCATTCTGGAAAGAGTTTGGTCTTGTGATGAAAGAGGGCCCTGCGGAGGACTTTGCAAACAAAGAGAAAGTTGCAGGTTTATTGCGCTTTGCCTCAACTGAAGTGGACTCTTCTGAGCAAACTGTGGGCTTGGCGTCTTACGTTGAGCGCATGAAAGAAGGTCAAGATAAGATCTACTACTTGACGGCAGACAGCTATGCAGCTGCGAAAAACAGCCCTCACTTAGAACAGTTCAAAGCGAAAGGCATTGAAGTTATCTTGATGTACGACCGCATTGATGAGTGGCTGATGAACTACTTAACTGAGTTTGATGGTAAACAGTTCCAGTCAATCACTAAAGCTGGGCTTGATCTAAGTCAGTTTGAAGATGAAGCAGAAAAAGAGAAGCAAAAAGAAACCGAAGAAGAGTTTAAGTCGGTTGTAGAGCGCACGAAGTCTTACCTAGGCGATCGTGTGAAAGAAGTTCGTACCACCTTCAAACTCGCATCTACGCCTGCTGTTGTGGTAACGGACGATTACGAAATGGGTACTCAAATGGCGAAGCTTCTTGCGGCAGCTGGTCAAGCTGTGCCGGAAGTTAAATACATCTTTGAGCTAAACCCTGAGCACAAATTGGTTAAGCGTATGGCTGACGAAGCCGATGAAGAAGCGTTTGGTCGCTGGGTTGAAGTTCTGCTTGGTCAGGCAATGCTAGCGGAGCGAGGCTCTATTGAGGATCCAACAGAGTTCTTAGGAGCCGTTAATCAACTTTTGACTAAGGTGTAATAACCTCTGCAAATCAAAAAGCTCGCATTTCGCGAGCTTTTTGTTTGTTGTCGCAAAATTTTGCATCTCAAGTGCTGAGTTAATAATCAATAGGGCGTGAAAGAGGGTACTGTTAACATTCTTTAGTCTTAATACACTCTTTGCTCAGAGAACCTGTGATAGAATCTGCGACTTGAATGTGAGTAATAAGGCGTGTATTTTTGCTCGCCTATATACGTTATACCGAAACTTATCGTTGCAGGTGCTTCTCAGGTTTGATGTCTAAGAGGTCAGCTATTGTGAGCTTCGGTATAAATCTTAAATATTAAAGAGGATAAATCATGCGCATCATTCTTCTAGGTGCTCCAGGTGCAGGTAAAGGCACACAAGCAAACTTCATCATGGAAAAATACGGTATTCCACAAATCTCTACTGGTGATATGCTTCGTGCTGCTATCAAAGCAGGTACAGAGCTTGGTAAACAAGCTAAAGCTGTTATTGACGCTGGTCAGCTAGTTTCTGATGAAATCATCCTTGGTCTTATCAAAGAGCGTATCGCTCAAGAAGACTGTGCAAACGGTTTCCTACTAGATGGTTTCCCACGTACTATCCCTCAAGCTGACGGCCTAAAAGAAATGGGCGTAGACGTAGACTACGTTATCGAATTTGACGTTGCAGACGATGTAATTGTTGAGCGTATGGCTGGTCGTCGTGCTCACCTTCCTTCTGGTCGTACTTACCACGTGGTTTACAACCCGCCTAAAGTGGAAGGTAAAGATGATGTAACTGGTGAAGATCTTGTTGTTCGTGATGACGACAAAGAAGAAACAGTACGTGCTCGTCTAGGTGTTTACCACGAGCAAACTGCGCCGCTAATCAACTACTACGGCAAAGAAGCTGAAGCAGGCAAGACTAAGTACCTTAAGTTTGATGGTACTAAGCAAGTAGCTGAAGTTAGTGCGGATATCGAGAAAGCACTATCTTAATTTGCTGAAGTCAAAAATTTAATATTTTGATATATTGAAAGCGGCCCAAGTGGTCGCTTTTTTTAGTTTACTCGTAAACATATATCTAATTAACTTCAGCTCGGCTATTCGTTACTTCGAGGTTACTTAAATATATGAACCAAGCCGTTTACCATGAATAGGATGTTATGAAAGAGAATAATAAACAGGGTGTACTCCTAGTTAACCTGGGAACTCCTGACGCACCAACCGCTCCTGCCGTAAAGCGCTTTTTAAGTCAGTTTCTTCATGATCACCGAGTGGTAGACATGACTCGATGGCTTTGGTGTCCACTATTGCACGGCGTTATCCTTCCTATCCGAGCTCCTAAAGTTGCCAAACTCTATCAATCAGTATGGATGGAAGAGGGCTCGCCGTTGATGGTGTACTCTAAACGCCAAACGGAAAAGTTAGCACAAAAGCTTGATATACCTGTAGAGCTTGGTATGACGTATGGTAACCCAAGTTTGCAATCAGGCTTTGAAGCCCTATTGGCGCAAGGCGTTGATGAAGTCATTGTTTTACCTTTGTATCCGCAATACTCGGGCACAACAACGGCAGCGGTTTCTGACGGAATCACTAAAGCATTTAAAAACCTGCCGGTGATGCCAGGCTTTAGCTTTATTCGTGATTATTACAATCACCCGAAATATATTGAAGCGTTAGCGCATTCAGTTCGTGAACATTGGCAAAAGAATGGTCAGGGAGATTACCTGCTGTGTTCTTATCATGGTATTCCAAAACGCTATGCTGACAATGGTGATGTTTACCCACAGCATTGTGAAGAGACGACTCGCTTGCTTGGGGAAGCGTTAGGTTTAAGCGACCAACAAATTGGCATGACGTATCAGTCCCGATTTGGGAGAGAAGAGTGGCTTCAACCTTATACCGATAAGACCCTAGAGGCACTTCCTGCAAAGGGTGTGAAAAATATTAATGTTGTGACCCCTGCATTTTCGTCAGATTGTTTAGAGACGTTGGAAGAGATCTCGGAAGAGTGTAAAGAGATTTTCCTTGAAGCTGGTGGCGAAAACTTTACCTACATCCCTTGTTTGAACGATAGTGAACTTCATATCGAGATGATGGTTGAGTTAGTTCAATCTAAACTTTAGATACAAAAAAGGGTCGCAATAGCGACCCTTTCTACGTTTAGTTTAGCGATCAAGCAACTTGTACTTGCTGCTCTTCTACTTGCTCTGCCGTGCTGTGCGTATTTTCAGCGCCATGCATCCAGCGAACGAGTGTATTAGAGAATAGGAGCAAAATTACGCCACTTACGGTTGCGCTGACCGCAATACCACTAAAGATAGCCATAGCGCCTAACTCGCCTACGTGAGAGCCCACATAGCCCGCAACATAGTTAGCAACCGCATTACAGCCAAACCATGCACCCATCATAAGTGAAGCTAAGCGAAGCGGTGCTAATTTAGTCACCAATGAAAGACCAATTGGTGATAAACACAGCTCGCCTAATGTGTGGAAGAAGAAAGCGCCGACCAACCATAACATCGATGTTTTTACTGTTGTATCTCCACCTTGTTCTAGCACTGCGCCAACCATACAAAGGAAACCAATCGCCAAGAAAAATAGTGCCATCGCAAATTTCACTGGCGAAGTAGGTTCACGTTTACCCAATTTTACCCAAAGGACAGCCAGAACTGGCGCTAGAGTAATAATGAAAAATGGGTTTAGTGATTGGAACCACGCAGCAGGAACTTCGAAACCACCAATCATGCGATCAGTATATTGTTGAGTGTAGATGTTCATCAGACCACCAGCTTGTTCAAAGCCTGCCCAGAAGACAATAGTGAATAAGCTCATGACCAGAATTACTTTTAGTCGATTCACTTCTTCTTTGGTGAGTGGCTGCTTCGTGGTGGCGTTTTTGTTGTTTAGATCTCGTTTCGCCGCTGGTTCGCGACCAATATCACCAAGCCATGATTGAGCCAGTACCATTTGCATCACTAGGCTAACCAGCATACCCACACCAGCGGCAACAAAGCCAGCTTTCCAACCGTAAGAGGTTGTCACAGAGCCAGAAACGACGCCGGCAAGTAATGCACCTAAGTTGATACCCATATAAAAGATAGTGAATGCGCCGTCACGACGGTTGTCACCTTCTTGATAAAGGTCGCCAACCATGGTTGAGATATTTGGCTTAAAGAGACCGTTACCAGTGATAAGTAGGCCAAGACCTAAATAGAAACTGTGTAGCGAACCAATACCTAAAGCATCAGCAGGAAGTGCAAGAGTAAACTGGCCGATGGCCATTAACGCGCCACCAAGCAAAATTGAGCGACGTTGACCTAAATAGTTATCTGCTAGGTAACCACCGATAAGAGGCGTGATATACACAAGCCCTGTGTATATGCCGTATAGGTCTAATGCGTCTTTGGTTGACCAGCCAAGGCCACCATTCATTGTTGTATCAGTAAGGTAAAGCACGAGAATGGCACGCATTGCGTAGTAAGAAAAGCGTTCCCACAGTTCAGTACCGAACAATAAGAACAGGCCACGTGGATGACCAAAATATTGATGTTGGTTTGACATAAGCTCTTCTAATAATAGTTATTACATTTTTTAACGACTTCTACGTATACAATGCAATTCAACGAGTGACAAATAATAAAATTTTGCCATTCGACTATTTTTGTTTGTTAAGTGGCTGTTTTTGATTGAATTTGCAGATTATATGATGGTGTATTGGTTGTGTTACAAACTTAATTTCCATTTTTGCATATGGACTTCTTTATCGTAAGTTGCTGAAAAAATGTCGTTAATGCGAGCGATGTATAATCATACTTTTATAGATAAACTGAATATCAATGACTCAACTTTGGCTTAATGCTAGGATAAAAACAAAATAGAATTGGCTAGTAAAAAGATGAAACGTTGGTATCTACTTTATTGTAAACGTGGGGAGCAGGTTAGGGCGAAACACCACCTTGAAAACCAAGGTGTAGAGTGCTTTTATCCAACTGTAGAAGTTGAAAAGATTTTGCGCGGTAAAAGACAAAAAGTCGAGGAACCGCTGTTTCCTTGTTACGTATTCGCTTACTTTGATTATGAGCAAGGGCCAAACTTCACCTCAGTCCGCTCTACTCGAGGTGTTGTTGACTTTGTGCGTTTTGGTGCTCAACCGAAAGAAGTTCAAGGTGACTTGGTCTTCGAATTGATGCAGCTAGAAAAGTGTTGTAATGACAATACCGTTTCTGAATGCATGCCAAAACCAGGCGATCAAATTAGAGTTAAAAGCGGTCAATTTGCGGGCATAGATGCCATCTTCCAAGAACAAGATGGTGAGAAACGCTCAATTATGCTAGTTCAGATGATCACCAAGCGTGTGCCTGTCAGCATCGACAATAGTGATTTAGATTTAAAATAGCCTAATTCCATCAAACATAAAAAGAGGTGCAAAAGCACCTCTTTTTGATCGTATCTAATTTTCTGTCTGTTTTAAAAGGGTTGGACGAACCGACCCTTATCTTTATCGTAGAGAATTAGTATGAGTCGTTGTGAACGGTCTGTACTGCACGACCTGATGGGTCAACACAGTTTTGGAACGATTCATCCCATTCAATCGCCTTCGCTGAAGAACACGCTACTGAAGGGCCTCCTGGTACACACTCTGCTGCTGATGGAAGTGGGAATAACTCTTCAAAGATTTCACGGTACACGTAGCCTTCTTTTGTCGTTGGTGTGTTGTATGGGAATCGATATTGAGCTGTTTCCATCTGCTGGTCTGTCACTTTCTGTTCTGCTACTTCTTTCAGCGTATCGATCCAGCTGTAGCCAACGCCATCAGAGAATTGCTCTTTTTGACGCCATGCGATCGATTCTGGCAGGTAGTGCTCGAAGCACTCACGAAGGATGTGTTTCTCCATTTTACCGTTGCCACACATCTTGTCTGCTGGGTTCAAGCGCATTGCTACATCTATGAACTCTTTATCTAGGAAAGGTACGCGTCCTTCAACTCCCCATGCTGCCAGCGACTTGTTAGCACGAGCACAGTCGAACATGTTCAGAGCAAGCAGTTTACGCACTGTCTCCTCGTGGAACTCTTTCGCGTTTGGCGCCTTGTGGAAGTAAAGGTAGCCACCAAAGATTTCGTCAGCGCCCTCACCAGACAATACCATCTTGATACCCATCGCTTTGATCTTACGACCCATTAAGAACATAGGTGTTGATGCGCGGATAGTCGTCACGTCATACGTTTCAATGTGGTAAATCACGTCACGAATCGCGTCCAAACCTTCTTGAATCGTGTACGTCATTTCGTGGTGAACGGTACCAATTTGGTCGGCAACTTCGCGAGCTGCTTTCAGGTCAGGCGCGCCTTCTAGGCCAACAGCAAAAGAGTGCAGTTGAGGCCACCAAGCTTCAGACTTTTCATCATCTTCAATACGCATCGCTGCAAAGCGTTTTGCTACCGCAGATGTAATAGAAGAATCTAGACCACCTGAAAGAAGCACACCGTAAGGCACGTCAGTCATTAGTTGGCGTTTAACAGCCGCTTCTAGCGCTTCCGTCAATTCTTCTTTGCTAGTGCTGTTACCTTGTACTGCTGCGTACTCGTTCCAGTCACGAACATAGTAACGTGTTGGCTGAGTATCTTTAGAGCTGTAGTAGCTACCAGGAGGGAATTCACTTACTGTTTTACATACTGGAACAAGAGCCTTCATCTCTGATGCCACATAGTAGTTACCATGCTCATCGTGACCTTGATAAAGAGGGATAATACCAATATGGTCACGGCCGACTAAATACTCATCTTTTTCTTCGTCGTAGAGCACAAAAGCGAAAATACCGTTTAGTTCTTCAAGGAGATCTGCACCCATATCTTGGTAAAGTGCAAGAATGACTTCACAGTCTGAATCGGTTTGAAATTCGTACTTTCCTTCGTAACGAGCACGAATTTCTTTATGGTTGTAGATTTCACCATTGACGGCAAGGATGAGCTTCTTATCAGGGCTGTATAGCGGCTGTGCACCACTATTTAGACCAACAATCGCCAAGCGCTCGTGCGCTAAAATAGCACGCTCTGAAGAGTAAATCCCAGACCAGTCTGGGCCACGGTGACGAAGTTTTTTCGACATCTCTAATGCGATAGGGCGCAATGCGGCTGCATCGCTTTTAATGTCTAAAATGCCAAATACTGAACACATACTACATCCTTACTAAACTAAACAATTTCTAATCGGTATGGTTTAAATTTGCCATTACTAATAAAAAAAGCAACGTTTTGTGATTAAAAAAATTATAAAAGGCCTTGTTGTATGGAAAATATTTAACTCAACCGTTGTTTTGGTGAATGAGATCAAGGTTTGGTATAAAAACTATACAAAAAAGGCTTTCTATCAATAGAAAGCCTTTCAAAAAATATCAGTGCTGTTGCTTATTTAATTGGTGTGAATTTAGGCTGAAGTTGTTTACAGACGTGTCGAGCAAAACCGCTACCAGCTTCACTATATATATTGAATGCTGCGTCAACGCCATTTTCAAGTAAGCCTTCCAATTGATCTGGGTATTCGGCGATAGCGGCAATTTGCCCCTTATATTTTCTGCGTTTAAGCTGTTCAAGTGCTGTTTGGTTACCTTGATGATGTGGCATTGCAAGCAGAACCAGTTTTACATGACCTGTATCTAAAATTCGCTCCCAGAAATCCGGGTCGGTGGCATCACCAGAAATAACATTTCTTCCTTCTGAACGATGATGATGTGCAGCGTCTTCACGAATTTCTATACCCAATGAAATTTTGCCATAGCGTGAGCGTAGCTCATCATAAGCGCCCGTCCCAATACGCCCCATACCTAAGATCAATACTTGGGCATGACCTGGGTTGATGAGTTGGTCGCGTTGATTGAGCTTTTCTACCGCTGTCTCTTGCAGCCACTTACCTGAATGTTGATAAATTTTATGGCTAAGGCGGTTAAGTGGCGCGGAAATTACAAAGGATACCGACACCGCAACCGCAATCGCAGCAAGCATATCACTTGGCATCCAGCCCATTTTATAGGCCAACCCAGCAACAATAAGACCAAACTCACTGTAGTTAAATAGTGATAAAGAGGCGAGCAAAGAGGTACGTACTCGAAACTTAAAATGATTAATAGTGACGAAGTACAAGAGTCCTTTGATTGGTAGCAGTAAGATAAATAGCAGGGCGAGAACGACGCCATTCACGCTCAATGAGGCGGATAAACCAATGTTCAAAAAGAAGCAGACTAAAAAGAGCTCCTTCATATTGAATAATGACTTGGATAGTTCTGAGGCTTTTGGGTGACCTGCGAGTAGCATGCCTAAAATTAGCGCGCCCAAGTCTGGTTTCATCCCGACCAACTCGAATAGCCCAGCACCGACAACAAGCGCGAAGAAAATACCGAATAGCACCAGCATTTCGCCGTGGCCAACTTTATCGAGCAGCTTATAGAATAGGGGACGAAGGAAAGGCAGTGCGAACAAACCGATGGCATACCATTCTGGGACTTTTCCGGTTGAAGCAGTCAGGAATACTACGGCAAAAATATCTTGCATAACCAAGATACCGATCGCGAGTGTGCCGTAGGTCGCGTTCATTTCGCCTTTTTCTTGCAATGCTTTTACGGCAAAAACGGTACTAGAGAACGATAGTGCAAAAGCTAAAAGCAGGATTTGGCTGCCGTCCATACTGGCTAGCGAAGTCAAGCCCAGTAGTTTTAAGCCGGATAACGCTAGGGCAAAAAAAGCGGTAGAGAGTATGTTGTGGGCGGTTGCCCCTCCCCATATTTCTTTGGACAGCAGGGTTTTTACATCGAGTTTGAGTCCAATAGTAAACAGAAGAAGAGTAACACCAAGATCTGCGAGAGTGACAATAACGTCATTGCTTTGGTAACCAAATGCATGCAAGCCAAATCCAGCTAGTAGAAAACCAACGAGGGGAGGGAGGCTGCATTTAAGCGCAATAAAACCAGCTAAAAAAGCGGCTGTAATTAGAATAATTTCCATACTGTTGAGCTGTATTCCTGATATACAAAAACGGGCTGTGAAAACACAGCCCGAGATTGTAACTCAATTGGTTGTATAAACTTAGTCTTCCAGTAACTTTTGTAACAAAACTCCGTTTAGCATAGCGCGTTTAATCATCGCAAATGCGCCCATCGTTGGCTGCTTATCAATGTGAGAAGCCACGATAGGGAGGTCGTTATGGAAAGTTTTAAGAGATTGATTCTCTACGTTGCGTTGAATTGCAGGGAAAAGAATATCTTGTGCTGCAGTAATATCGCCAGCAATTACAATTTTCTGTGGATTAAATAAGTTAACCGTAATCGCAATCGCTTTACCTAGCTGGTTGCCCACTCGCACTAAACTCTGTTTCGCAAGTTCATCACCATTCATTGCGTGCTGACATACCGCTTCAATTGTGATGTTTTCAAGGTCGGTTAAGCTTGATTCGTATCCTTGAGTAATCAGTTGCTTCACTCGTTGAATAATCGCTGGGTTTGCAGCTACGGTTTCTAAACAGCCAAAGTTTCCACATTGGCATTGCTCACCAAGCGGGTCAATTTGGATATGACCAATTTCACCGACGTTGCGGTTAAAACCAAGAAAAACCTGGCCGTTAACGATAATACCTGCGCCAGTACCGCGGTGGACGCTAACCAAAATAGAATCCTGGCAGTCTTGGCTTGCTCCAAAGTAGTGCTCAGCCAACGCCATGCCACGTACGTCGTTGCCAACAAAGCATGCTGTATTAAACTTCTCTCCAACAATTTCACCGAGAGCAAGATTATCGATATCGGTATTAGGCATGTATTCGACCACGCCAGTTGTTGGGTTAACAAGGCCCGGTAAAGTGATGCCGATAGCGATGAGTTGATCAATTTTGTCTTCGCATCGGCTTACGAAATCTTTTAATAAATCGATAAGTCCTGCGATTAAGTCTGCTTGGTTAGTGTAGTGCAGTTCATGCTGATCTTCTGCCAGCGCGGTACCACCTAAATCGTATAAACTGAACTGTACGTAATCTCGACCTAAGCGAACGGCAATCGAATGAAAAGGTTTGACTTCAGTAGTCAAAGAGATCGCACGACGACCACCAGTTGAAGCTTGTTGGGCGACCTCCTTAATAAGGCCGCGCTCTAAAAGTTGGCGGGTT
This sequence comes from Vibrio sp. Vb1554, assembly GCF_033344235.1. Classification (NCBI taxonomy): domain Bacteria; kingdom Pseudomonadati; phylum Pseudomonadota; class Gammaproteobacteria; order Vibrionales; family Vibrionaceae; genus Vibrio; species Vibrio sp. Vb1554. Next base: position 35,225 of record NZ_JAWPOJ010000010.1, read on the forward strand.
ATTTTGGTAACACTAGCAGGCGCGAGCTGACTCACGTCCGCGACTTGAATACGGGAGATAGGACCTTGCTGATCAATCAGCCTATATACCGCAGCGCTGTTAAGCTGTTTTACTAAATCTACATTACCAATCTGTCCGCCATTCATGCTTAATTTTGCTCGTATTGTCCGTTAACAACCGTCGCTTTTACTTTAAAGTCACGATCGAAAATAGTCAGGTTTGCAACCATCCCTTTTCGAACTCGGCCAAGGCGATCCTCAACACCAATTGCTGTTGCTGGGTATAACGTGGCCATTCGTAGAGCTTCGTCTAAAGCGATCCCCGCGTGCTCAACTGAATTCTGAACTGCTTCAATCATTGTCAAAGCTGAGCCGCCTAGCGTGCCATTTTCATCAACACACTTACCATCTCGGTAATATACTTTCTTACCGACAAAAATAAAGTGATCAATGTTAGCACCTGCTGGAGCTGTGGCATCCGTCACCAAAACAAGCTTTTCACCTTTGATTTTATGAGCAATTCGGATGTTTGCGTAGTCGACGTGAAAACCATCAGCAATAATGCCCGCATAAACGTCAGGAGTATCGTAAATTGCACCAACAACTCCTGGTTCACGACCAACCATTGGTGTCATTGCATTAAAGAGGTGTGTAGCAAAAGTAATGCCTGCTTCAAAGCTTTTACGTGCTTCGGCGTAGGTTGCATTTGTGTGGCCAATTGAAACTACGATGCCAGCAGCCTTTAATCGCGCAATATGCTCTGGGTCGTTATGCTCAGGTGCTAGTGTTACTTTCGCTACGATATCGGCGTTTGCGCAGATAAGGTCGATCATGCTTTCGTCTGAAGGGCGAATAAAATCTACGTTATGGATGCCTTTTTTCGCGACGTTAAGGTAAGGACCTTCGAGGTGTAAACCAAGCGATTGATTTTGATACTTGTTGTGGTACTCACGAGCTGCAGCAATTGCAGTTCGCATATCTTCATCAGATGACGTAATGAGTGTTGGCAGGAAGCTAGTACAGCCAGATTTGAGGTTTGCCTGGTGCATGATTTGCATTGTTTCAGGGGTAATTGCATCGTTTAGCATTACACCGCCACAACCGTTCAACTGCAGATCGATAAAGCCTGGGCTTAGATTAGCGCCTGTAAGGTCTTTTACTTCGATGCTTTGAGGTAGCTCAGAAACCGGCACAATAGATTGAATAAGATCGTTTTCGATGATGACCGCATGATCGGTAAGAACATCACTACCGGTATAAATTTTACAGTTACTTAGCGCGTACATAGTCAGCTAGTCCTTATAGATGAGAATTCAATTTCTATATCGTTATCTAAGTAGAGACTGCTTCAGTCATATGGGTACTTAGTTTGTATCACTGAATTAGATAACGAGTCACATACAGCAAGTCGCGTTTTATCGATGTTATTGTCATAGTAACTAACTGAAAAGTAATAATTGTATGGTTTTTTATGATTCTTTTTCAGAGCAAAGTTACAGTGATTTACCCGCCTAGATACCAAAATAACACTGATTCTGCCTTGCATAAAGTGCGAGAATATTATCTTTAAAACGCCATTTTTTCGTATAATAAAATAAGTTTTATGATCTCGCTAGCAAAAACCTTTCGAAAGGGCAAATTGTGGTGATTATGATCACAAACGGTGAGCTTTTAATTTGCGGAGCAAAATTAATATCATAAACTTAGGATGACTAAATTGGACGGCTGAAATAAGTCATTCAACATAACATCTAATCCTATAGGGGGAACTTAAGGTGAACATTCTCGGATACTTCCAGAAGGTGGGTAAGGCGCTTATGGTGCCGGTTGCCACACTTCCTGCAGCAGCAATACTCATGGGTATTGGCTACTGGATCGACCCAAATGGCTGGGGCGCAAACAGTGCACTTGCTGCATTTCTTATTAAAGCTGGTGCAGCGATCATTGACAATATGTCAGTATTGTTCGCTGTTGGTGTTGCTTACGGAATGTCTAAAGACAAAGATGGCGCCGCTGCACTTTCAGGTTTCGTGGGCTTCTTAGTTGTCACAACGCTTTTGGCCCCTGGTGCAGTATCACAAATTCAAGGCATTGACCCAAGTGAAGTACCTGCTGCATTTGGTAAAATCAATAACCAGTTCGTCGGTATCTTGGTTGGTATTGTTTCTGCTGAGTTGTACAACCGTTTTTCTCACGTAGAGCTGCACAAAGCACTGGCGTTTTTCTCTGGCAAGCGTCTTGTACCGATCCTAACGTCTTTTGCTGGTATCGTTATTGCGTTCATCCTGATGTACGTTTGGCCATCAGTTTACGGCGGTCTGGTCAGTTTTGGTGAAAGCATTCAAGGTATGGGTGAAGCAGGTGCAGGTGTTTACGCATTCTTCAACCGTCTTCTAATTCCTGTTGGTCTGCACCATGCACTAAACTCAGTGTTCTGGTTTGATGTTGCTGGTATTAATGACATTCCAAACTTCCTTGGCGGTGCGAAATCATTAGCTGAAGGCACGGCAACGGTAGGTGTTACGGGGATGTACCAAGCGGGCTTCTTCCCAATCATGATGTTTGGTTTACCAGGTGCTGCTCTAGCGATGTACCATACTGCGAAATCAAAGAATAAAGAGAAAGTGGCATCTATCATGATTGCAGCTGCGTTTGCTTCATTCTTTACAGGTGTAACAGAACCACTTGAATTTGCATTCATGTTCCTTGCTCCAGGACTGTACGTTCTTCACGCAGCGCTGACTGGTCTATCAGTTTATATCGCGGCATCAATGCAGTGGATTGCAGGTTTCGGTTTCTCTGCTGGTTTAGTCGACTTAGTATTGTCGACTCGTAACCCGCTAGCGGTAAATTGGTACATGCTCATTGTACAAGGTCTTGGTTTCTTTGCGGTTTACTACTTCGTGTTCCGTACCGTGATTGTTAAGTTTGGCCTTAAAACACCGGGACGTGAAGATGATGAAGAAGCTTTATCTAACGTGGCTGGATCAAGCAATTCTTCAGAGCTTGCTCGTCAGTACTTGAAAGCACTTGGCGGTCATGACAACCTAAGTTCTATCGATGCCTGTATTACTCGTTTGCGCCTTTCTGTGAAAGATATGAGCGTTATCAATGAGAAAACTCTGAAAGATCTTGGAGCTATGGGAGTTGTGAAGCTAGGTACAAACAACCTACAAGTTATCCTTGGTCCACTAGCAGAGATTGTTGCTGGTGAGATGAAGAATGTATCTAAAGATGAAGACTTAAGTGGTGTTCAGTTACCAGCTTAACTGTTTAATAGTGGTGCGATTGTTTGTTATTGGTATTGCAAACAATTGATACTACAACATCGCAAAAGGCCTCCGCAGGAGGCCTTTTTTCGTTTAGGCCCTTTGAATCTGCTTTGCTTTCACGCCAACTCGATAAATATTGTCGTTTTAGAGCGAGTTCTTGTTGTCTAATTGCTTAGAATTGTGGATCATTAGGAACAATGTACTCTGTGAAACCATACTTGGATACAGGGTTCCGTTTTCTCTGACAATACTAATATTTTTGAGGTGCTATAGATGAGTGAAGCTGATGCTCGTCCATCAAACTTTATTCGCCAGATCATTGATAAAGATCTAGCGGATGGTAAACACACTAGCGTGCATACTCGATTCCCGCCGGAGCCAAATGGCTACCTGCATATCGGTCATGCTAAGTCTATCTGTTTGAACTTCGGTATTGCTCAGGACTACCAGGGTCAATGTAATCTGCGTTTCGACGATACAAACCCTGAAAAAGAAGACATCGAATACGTTGAGTCTATCAAGAAAGATGTAAACTGGTTGGGCTTTGAGTGGAGTGGTGAAGTATGTTACTCATCAAACTACTTCGATAAGCTTTACGAATATGCAATTGAATTGATTAACAAAGGCTTAGCGTACGTAGATGAGCTAAGTCCAGAGCAAATTCGTGAATACCGCGGCACACTAAAGGCGCCAGGTAAACCAAGTCCATACCGTGACCGTTCTGTTGAAGAGAACTTGGCGTTGTTTGAAAAAATGCGCGCTGGTGAATTTGAAGAAGGTAAAGCGTGTCTTCGTGCTAAAATCGACATGGGTTCTTCATTCATGGTCATGCGCGATCCAGTTTTATACCGTGTGCGTTTTGCTACGCACCACCAAACTGGTGATAAGTGGTGCATTTACCCAATGTACGACTTTACGCACTGTATTTCTGATGCATTAGAAGGCATTACGCACTCTATTTGTACGCTTGAATTCATGGATAACCGTCGTCTGTACGATTGGGTTCTAGACAACATCACGATCGAAAGCCGTCCACATCAATACGAGTTCAGTCGTTTAAACCTTGAATACACAGTGATGTCTAAGCGTAAGCTTAACCAGCTAGTTACTGAAAAACTGGTTAATGGTTGGGATGATCCACGTATGCCGACTGTCTCAGGTCTGCGTCGTCGTGGCTTCACACCTGCATCTATTCGTGAGTTTTGTAAGCGTATTGGTGTAACGAAGCAAGAAAATATGATCGAGTTTAGTTCATTAGAATCTTGTATTCGTGATGACCTAAACGAGAACGCTCCGCGTGCAATGGCTGTACTGGATCCTGTTAAAGTTGTTATCGAAAACTTTGAAGCAGGCGCAGTAGAAAACTTGACAGTTGCCAACCACCCAAATAAACCTGAAATGGGCGTGCGTGAAGTGCCATTCACGCGTGAATTGTGGATTGAGCGTGAAGACTTCCGTGAAGAAGCGAACAAAAAGTACAAGCGTTTAGTGCTAGGTAAAGAAGTTCGTTTACGTGGTGCTTACGTGATCAAAGCTGAGCGCGTTGAAAAAGATGCCGAAGGCAACATCACAACGATCTTCTGTTCTTACGATGCAGATACGCTAGGTAAAAACCCAGCAGATGGTCGTAAAGTGAAAGGCGTTATTCATTGGGTGTCAGCTGATAAAGCTCTTCCAGCGGAAATTCGTCTGTACGATCGTTTATTTACGGTGCCAAACCCAGGCGCAGCGGAAGATTTTGCTTCTACTATCAATCCTGAATCATTAGTTGTGATCAATGGCTTCGTCGAGCCTAGCCTAGCTTCTGCAGAAGCAGAAAAAGGTTACCAGTTTGAACGTATGGGTTACTTCTGTGCAGACTCGAAAGACTCTTCAGCAGATAATCTAGTATTCAACCGCACGGTTGGTCTACGTGATACCTGGGCAAAAATTGAGAATCAATAATCTCAATTAATGCTGAGAAAGATGAAAAAATGCCAGCAAACGCTGGCATTTTTTATACCTAATCCCACAGAGTGCTATATAGATGTGCAAAACTGTGGAGAAAAAAGATGGGTGTTTAGTAGCTTTTGTTCTGTAACCAAAGTACTGACGTCTAAGGTATTGACTTCTAGAAACAAAAAACGCCAGCATGTGCTGACGTTTACTTTTTAAATTAACAAACCCTTATTTTTTCGGTTTGTGTGCATCTGGATTGTCTTTACAACCACCATCGCTACACTTGCCGTACAAGTATAAGCTGTGGTTTGTTAGTGTGACATTGTACTTAGCTGCAATCTCTTTTTGACGTTCTTCAATAAGATCGTCAGAAAATTCAATTACCTCACCACAGTCTAGGCACACTAGGTGGTCGTGGTGATGTTGAGTCGATAATTCGAAGACTGACTTTCCACCTTCAAAGTGGTGACGAGTTACAATACCAGCATCGTCGAACTGGTTTAGAACTCGGTAAACAGTTGCTAGGCCGATTTCTTCACCTAGATCAATCAACTTTTTGTACAAATCTTCAGCACTGATGTGCTGGCAGTCTGGCTGCTGAAGTACTTCTAGAATTTTTAGCCTCGGAAGGGTTACTTTTAAACCCGCATCCTTCAGCGCCTGATTATTATCTGACATATACTTTCCCGTTGGATCATCTGCAGCGATTTAACAGAATTCAATCTTCCTACCATTATAGGATAAGCGTTCGGAACATTAAACCACGAACTTCAAAGGGTTAATAGAATCTTTTTGTAAATTAGAAACAGGTCCATTATATTACAGCTCTGACCAGTTACAATTGTGTAACATTAAGCTTGGAGAGGGCAGGGATAGCGATGAATAGGCGACTAGCGAAGATATACAAACCAGGAATTGTAAAGTTCGCACTCAATATTTGGCCTCCTTTTTGGGGGGCGGGTATTAAAATCTTACATATTTCTCAAGACTTCCGTACTGTAAAGGTACGTTTAAAGCTTCGCTGGTGGAATAAAAATGCCAATCGCACCCAATATGGCGGCAGTATTTTCTCTTTAACTGATCCTATTTACTCGTTGATGCTGATGGGGATTCTACGAGAGGAATATTATGTGTGGGATAAAGAGGCAAGCATTAACTTTATTAAGCCGGGGCAAAGTGATTTGTTTGCAGAATTTGAGGTCACTGAAGGGATGCTGGAAAACATTTATCAAATGACACGGAATGGAGAAAAGTGTTTTCCTGAGTTTATTACTCATGTAAAAGATAAACAGGGGAATGTGGTTTCAGAGGTTCAACGCAAGCTTTATGTAAGAAAGAAACCTCAGTATCGCGAAGAGGAAGTACTTACCGATGCTGTGTGACAATACATACAAAAAGACCTCCAAGTGGAGGTCTTTGTATCATTCAATTTGATTAGCCTTCTAGCTCAGCTAAACACATCTCTTCATAGATCTGTTTAACCCAGCTTTCAACACGCTCGTCAGTCAATTCTGGTTGGCGGTCTTCATCAATACATAGACCTACGAATTGGCTTTCGTCACCTTCAACAAGTGCTTTAGACGCTTCAAATTCGTAGCCTTCTGTCGAGGTATGGCCAAGAATTGTGCCGCCTTTAGATTCAACGATATCACGGACTGTGCCCATCGCGTCACAGAAGTATTCTGCGTAGTCTTCTTGGTCGCCACAGCCAAAGATAGCCACTAGCTTAGTAGAGAAGTCGATTTGCTCAAGCTCAGGGAAGAAGTCATCCCAATCACATTGTGCTTCGCCGTAGTACCAAGTTGGGATACCTAGAAGAAGAAGATCGAAGTTATCAATGTCTTCTTTGCTGCTTTTCGCGATGTCTTGAACGTGAACTAGATGTTTACCTAGTTGCTTTTGAATCATCTTTGCAACGGCTTCAGTATTACCTGTGTCGCTACCGAAGAAGATACCTACACTTGCCATAGAGTCTATACCTTTACATTGTTTGTTATTGGCGATGCTACTAAGGGTTTAACCTAACCCTGAGCCTTCCCAAGTTAGCTGAATTACACCTTTTGCAATAAAGCCAGCACAGCCTAGGAAAAGGACTAACCACACAATACGACGACCAAAAACAGGTACATTGCCTTGCTTTAGCACATCTTTTATCGCCATCCCGATGAAAAAAAAGATAGCAGCAAAAAGAAGATCGAGCCCAATAGACTCGAGCATATCCATATAGTCGTAAAGCATTTTAGCCCTTCATGCCGAAAAATCTTGGGCGCACTATACCACTGTTAAACGGTAAAGTTAATGCACTACAAGAAAGGTTATTTCAATAATCTAGTGTTGCTTTTCGAATTTGTTAACTCGAAATGTATTTTCGAATGACTCTCATTACTTCTGTCGGTTTCTCGGCGTGTAACCAGTGACCAGTGCCAGCGATAATGTGTGCTTTAGCATGGTTAAATTGTCGCTTCACTGCCGGCTGATGTTCTGGCATTAAGTAGTCAGAGTCGCCGCCTTTGATAAATAAAGTTGGGATATCTGTTGGTGTGATTTCTTGCCAGCCAATAATTTGGTCATAATTCTCAAAAAGGCTCGGTACGTTAAACCGCCAATCCATCTTATCGCCATTTTTGTACAGTGATTTAGAGAGAAATTGTCTTACACCATCGAGTTCAATATGTTGAGCTAGGATATCCATGGCTTGCTGTCGATTTGCTGGTTTTTCATTAATAACAGCATGTAAGCCGTTAAAAACATTATCGTGACGGTTCGTAGTGTAGGCTACAGGCGCCATGTCGAGAACGACTAACTGCTTGACTACATTTGGAGCAATGTCCACAAGAGCCATCGCGACTTTTCCGCCCATGGAGTGACCAATAACAATAGATGGCTCAACGTTTAAGTGCTGAAGGAGCTGAGCCACATCTTTTGCCATATCGGTATAGTTATGGACTTCGGAGTGGAAAGAGAGGCCGTGATTTCTCAGATCAATACTGATCACCGTGTGATCTTTAATAAGATCGCGGGCGAGTAGACCCAGATTACTTAAACTACCAAACAATCCGTGAATCAAAACAACTGTTTGGCCTTGGCCTTCCTGCTTATAGTTGAGTAATGCTGACATTTTATCTTATTCGTGATGGGTTTAACGTGGAGTATCCGCGTGGATCTCGTTATAATCCCCCAGAGTTTAAACATTGAGAATGTGAAAAGCGAATGAAAACAATTGAGGTTGATGAGGATCTATACCGTTATATAGCTAGTCAAACTAAGCATATCGGTGAAAGCGCCTCGGATATTTTGCGACGCCTTTTAAACCTTGATGGTCAGTTGCAGGAAGCTAAAGCCGCGCCTGTAGTAGAGAAGCCACAAGGGATTGTAGTAAGTAAAGATGCGGGTAAAACGGAATCTGTTGATGTAGTGAAAGAAATGCGTTCGCTGCTTATTTCTGATGAGTTTGCCGGTCTAAAAAAAGCGATTGATCGCTTTATGTTAGTATTATCGACCTTACATAAATTGAATCCAGAAGGTTTCGCCCAGGCTACGAATGTAAAAGGACGCAAACGCGTGTACTTTGCAGATAATGAAGAAACCTTGCTAGCAAACGGTAATACGACCAAGCCAAAAGCCATTCCTGGCACACCGTTTTGGGTTATCACGAATAACAATACAAGTCGTAAAAGACAGATGGTTGAACAAGTGATGGCACACATGGGGTTCCAACCTGACTTAATAGAAAAAGTAACAGGTTCAATCTAAGAAACCTGATAGAAGCCTCATAATGCGTCGCAGTGAGCGGATATTATGAGGCTTTTTTAATTTTTATTTGTATTGAAAGAAAGGATGTCAAACATGGCTATGCACCCTCGTGCTGGGCAAAAAGCGCAGCAGGAAGATCTTCACAATATCCCAGCACTCGTTGCTAACTACTTCTTACTTCAACCAGACGCGGCAAACGCAGAACACAAAGTTCAATTTGGTACTTCTGGCCACCGCGGTACTGCAGACAAGCACACTTTTAACGAAAACCACATTTTAGCGATCGCTCAAGCGGTAGCAGAAGTTCGTGCTGAGCAAGGCACAACTGGCCCGTTGTTTGTGGGTAAAGACACGCATGCGCTATCTGAGCCTGCTTTCTCAAGTGTGATTGAAGTACTGATTGCAAACGGTGTGAAAGTGATTGTCCAACAAGACAACGGTTACACGCCAACACCGGGTATTTCACACGCGATTCTGACTTACAACATCAAACACGATGAAAAAGCAGACGGTATCGTTATTACCCCATCACATAACCCACCACAAGACGGCGGTATCAAATACAATCCGACACATGGTGGTCCTGCAGAAGCTGAGTTGACTCAAGCTATCGAAGATCGTGCGAACGAATTGATTGCTGGAGGTTTACAAGGTGTTAAACGCCTACCACTAGCAGAAGCAAAAGCATCGGATCTGTTTGTAGAGATGGACTTGGTGAAGCCATACATCGATGACCTGGTGAACGTTATTGATATGGAAGCAATCCAAAAAGCGAACCTGAAGATTGGTGTAGATCCATTGGGTGGCAGCGGTATCGATTACTGGCGTCAAATTGGTCAGGCATACAACCTAGACCTAACGCTAGTAAGTGAATCGATCGATCCTTCTTTCCAATTCATGTCGCTAGATAAAGACGGCGTTGTGCGTATGGACTGTTCTTCTCCTTACGCAATGGCGGGTCTATTGGCACTGAAAGACGAATACGATTTAGCATTTGGTAACGATCCTGACTACGACCGTCACGGTATCGTTACGCCAAAAGGTTTGATGAACCCGAACCACTTCTTAGCCGTTTGTATTGACTACTTGTACCGTCATCGTGACGCGTGGGGTAAAGATGTCGCTGTTGGTAAAACACTAGTTTCAAGTGCGCTGATTGACCGTGTTGTTGCGGATCTAGGTCGTGAGCTATGTGAAGTGCCTGTTGGTTTCAAATGGTTTGTAGACGGTCTGTACACTGGTAAGTTTGGTTTCGGCGGCGAAGAAAGTGCTGGTGCGTCTTTCCTTCGTAAAGATGGCACGCCTTGGTCAACAGACAAAGATGGCATCTTGCTATGCCTTCTAGCAGCAGAGATCACTGCGGTAACGGGTAAGAACCCACAAGATTACTATGAAGAGCTAGCGGCGAAGCACGGTGAGTCGAAGTACAACCGTATTCAAGCTGTAGCAAATGGCCCACAAAAAGACGTATTGAAGAAGTTGTCACCAGAAATGGTTGCGGCTGAAACTCTAGCAGGTGATGAGATCACTGCTCGTCTAACGCATGCACCAGGCAATGGTGCTGCGATTGGTGGCCTTAAAGTAACGACAGCTAACGGTTGGTTCGCTGCTCGTCCATCAGGCACAGAGGACATCTACAAGATTTACTGTGAAAGCTTCAAAGGTGAAGAGCACCTAAAACAAATCGAAGCAGAAGCACAAGAGATCGTTAATCAAGTGTTTGCAGCCGCTGGTTTGTAAAACATCCAATGGTCAATGTATCTAGCAAAGGGTTGATGTGAAAACATCAACCCTTTCATGTTTAAGTGCCCCGAACAGCTTTATCTCCGGGCCATGAATCTGGTACCACAAACCAGAATTGACCGTCTTCCGTTTGTGCGTGTATGAATCGATCTAACGGCTTTTCAATAGGTTGAGAGAAATCGTCTGTACCGGTCGCCCAGCATGGTTTATGTAAATGATAAAGGGGTTTACTAATTAAATCCCATTGACTTTGATAGCACCAGTAACCACTAATCTGACTTGGATTTAATTCATAACCCAAGCACTCCTTAGGAGTTGGCTCTGGAGTAAACGGATTAATATAGAGTCGTCCTTGCATCATTAGGCGCTCTTCTGGAGATTCGTTTAAAGGAATTATTTTTTGAAATTCCGGGCGATCGCTCATTTTCAGTTGATGCGTGAGCATTCTATCCAATTTCGCATGTAACTGGTCGTGAGCATTCGGGCCATACCAAATGCCGTTGTAAAGAAGATAAAACTTAATCGCCACTTCCCAATGTTCTATCTGATTTGATTCTGTATTCCTCAACACCAAATCGACAGCACCAATGGTCTTACCTTCAGCGTCGTTTAACTGAATTTCTTCGGCAATAATCTGATATCGTTCTGAATTAGAAAGAGCCGCAGTGCATAGGTGCTGATATAAAAAACCCAGTCTCGGATTACCATTGTATTGTTCTGAGCTATTCAAAGGTTTGACCGAGACATCTTCTAAGGTTGCAAACGGAGGGCGTAACTTGAAAAGCGGAGGTGAAGTGGCGATCCATTGGTAAAAGCGTTGCAGTTGGTTCATCCGTATCCCTAAATGTATGGTGAGGCGACAAGCTTTGTTATTGTAACTAAATTTGCTTTTGAGGGTAGGGTGGCTAGCATCGATATTAGGGTTCGAGATACACTTTAAATACCTAAATGATATCAAGGTGCCAGATGTCAAAACGTTGTTGTATCAACTAGGTTGCACACTCTCGGTCTGATTTCATCGAGAGGTTATTTAGGTTTACATGCGCTAGAAATTGGAAGTAATAATGAATAACTTAAAGCTAGAACAGATTCTTAATGACAAACTGTCACCGCAGTTAATTAAAGATTACGCACCAAACGGGTTACAGGTAGAAGGGAAATCAGCGGTAAAGCGTGTTATCACTGGCGTAACCGCCTCTCAAGCCTTAATCGATAAAGCGATTGAGCTTAATGCAGACGCATTGCTTGTTCATCATGGCTATTTTTGGAAAGGTGAGCCTGAGCCAATTCGTGGCATGAAAGGTAAACGAATTCGTAGCCTGATCAAAAATGATATCAACTTATATGGTTATCACCTTCCTCTAGATATTCATCCAGAGCTAGGCAACAACGCTGAATTAGCTCGCTTACTTGAAATCGAAGTAGAAGGTGGGCTTGAAGGGCACCCTCAGTCAGTTGCTATGTTTGGGCGCTTGAAAAAGCCGATGTCTGGTGTTGAATTTGCGAGTAAGATCAATCAAGTTCTTGAAAGAGAGCCTCTGCATATCGCTCCAGAGAATACTGATAAGATGATTGAGACAGTCGGCTGGTGTACTGGTGGAGGGCAGGATTTCATTGAACTTGCTGTACAGCACGGGCTGGATGCATTTATCTCTGGAGAAATTTCAGAGCGCACCACTTATACTGCTCGTGAAATGGACATTCATTACTTTGCTGCAGGTCATCATGCTACTGAGCGTTATGGTGTTCAGGCCTTAGGCAAATGGCTAGCGGATGAATATGGCCTACATGTGGAGTTTATCGATATTGATAATCCGGTTTAGCGTTCTCCATTAATAACGTTAAACGCAAAAAAGAAAAAAGGGTTGAGACGAAAATCTCAACCCTTTTGTTTGTCTATCTTCGTACTAAAAGATCATTCACGTTCGTGAAGTGGAGAAAACTCACGTTGTGTTTCGCCAGTGTATAGCTGACGAGGACGACCGATGCGGTTCAGTGGATCGCTGTGCATTTCGTTCCAGTGAGCAATCCAGCCGATGGTACGAGAAATCGCGAAGATAACCGTAAACATAGAAACTGGAATACCAATCGCTTTAAGAATGATACCTGAGTAGAAGTCTACGTTCGGGTACAGCTTCTTAGACACGAAGTACTCATCAGAAAGTGCAATGCGCTCAAGTTCCATTGCAACGTCTAGCAGAGGGTCTTGAATGTTTAGCTCTTTGAGAACTTCATGACACGTTTCGCGCATTACTGTCGCACGTGGGTCGTAGTTCTTGTAAACGCGGTGACCAAAGCCCATTAAGCGGAATGGGTCATCTTTGTCTTTCGCGCGGTCTACATATTCAGGGATCTTATCGACGCTGCCAATCTCTTCTAGCATTCTCAAGCAGGCTTCGTTCGCACCACCGTGAGCAGGTCCCCAAAGGGATGCAATACCAGCGGCAATACATGCAAATGGGTTCGCACCAGAAGAGCCAGCTAGACGTACAGTTGATGTCGACGCATTCTGTTCGTGATCCGCGTGTAGAGTGAAAATCTTATCCATCGCACGGGCAACCACAGGATTTACTTCATACTCTTCGCAAGGGTTTGCGAACATCATATGCAAGAAGTTCTCTGCGTAGCTAAGGTCGTTACGAGGGTAAATAAATGGCTGACCGATAGAATATTTGTAACACATCGCCGCCAGTGTTGGCATTTTTGACAGCAGACGGTACGCTGCAATTTCGCGGTGTTCGTCGTTGTTAATGTCAAGAGAGTCGTGATAGAAGGCTGCAAGTGCTCCAACTACACCACACATTACCGCCATTGGGTGTGCATCGCGTCGGAAGCCATGGAAAAAGCTTGCGATTTGCTCGTGTACCATTGTGTGACGAGTAACGGTCGTTTTGAATTGCTCGTATTGTTCTCGGGTAGGGGCTTCACCATAAAGAAGGATGTAACATACTTCTAAGTAATCTGCGTTATTGGCTAATTGATCAATCGGGAAACCGCGGTGCAAAAGAATGCCTTTGCCGCCATCGATGTACGTGATTGATGATTCACAAGATGCAGTGGCAAGAAAACCTGGGTCAAAAGTAAAGTAACCATTGGCTCCCAGCTTACGAACGTCAATTACAGGTGTACCTAGCGTACCGTCCATAATTGGCAGTTCGATTGGCGCTTGACCTTCAACATGAAGGGTCGCTTTCTTATCCGCCATAACAATCTCCTTTGTTTATTATTTAATCCGTCCAGGATGTTTATGTGCCATTTTTGTACTGTTGTTAAAGCTTAAAGTCAATTTTTCTCCATCTTTGTGTGCACTTGTTATGATTTTTCTCATGAAAATCGTTAAAAATCTGTTCTATGTAGCATAATTTGTTACACCAATTGTATTAGAATGTTGCTCGCCGTATATTGGCAAAGAAAATTTTAGTTAAATCCTTATAAATTCGGGGCTAGAAACAAAGAGTGAGGTTTGTTGCTGGATTCCGTTTGTTAACAAACCGTTTACAATTATCTGGGTTGTTACTCGCGATATTTGTTAAATAGATGTTAACTTTTGTACGTTTGGAAGCTGAAATTGGTTATAACAATAAATGCTCAATGGAGCTGAGTGAGCAAGCCCGTGAAAGAAAGAAAGTCAAGACCTGTTAATTTAGATTTACAGACCATCCACTTTCCTATCACAGCAATCGCATCCATCCTACACCGTGTGTCTGGGGTAATTACGTTTGTTGCGGTGGGTATATTACTGTGGTTACTATCCATTTCTCTGTCATCCCCAATGGGTTTTATGGAAGCCGCTGACATCGTCGATAGTTTCTTCGTAAAATTCATCCTGTGGGGAATTCTTACTGCACTTGCCTACCACATCGCAGGTGGTATCCGTCACTTATTGATGGATCTAGGTCACTTTGAAGAACTAGATTCAGGCACGATGAGCGCTAAAGTCGCGTTTGGTGCAACAGCAGTATTATCATTATTGGCGGGGATCTTGGTATGGTAAAACACGTATCTTCATTTGGTCGTAATGGTGTACACGATTTCCTACTAATTCGTGCAACTGCAATCATTATGACGCTATACACGATTTATCTGATTAGCTTCTGTGCATTTTCAGATATCTCTTACGCATCTTGGACCCAATTCTTTGGTGGTACCTTCACTAAAGTATTCACCATGTTGGCACTTGTCTCGATCCTGATTCACGCATGGGTTGGTTTGTGGCAGGTATTAACTGATTACATTAAGTGCGCGAAACTACGTGGCGCACTACAACTTGGTGTTATTGCCGTGCTATTCGGCTATGTCTTCTCTGGTCTATTTATTCTGTGGGGTGCGTAAGTGTCTATTCCAGTTCGTGAGTTTGATGCCGTAGTAATCGGCGCTGGTGGTGCAGGTATGCGCGCTGCACTACAAATTTCAGAACAAGGCCTATCATGTGCTTTGTTGTCAAAAGTATTTCCAACACGTTCTCATACTGTGTCTGCACAGGGTGGCATTACTGTTGCTCTGGGTAACTCGCACAAAGACGATTGGCAATGGCACATGTACGATACCGTTAAAGGTTCCGACTACATCGGTGACCAGAACGCGATTGAATACATGTGTAAAAATGGTCCTGAGTCAGTTATCGAGCTTGAAAAAATGGGTCTGCCATTCTCTCGTTTTGATAATGGTACCATCTACCAACGTCCATTCGGTGGTCAATCTAAAGAGTTTGGTGGTGAGCAGGCTGCTCGTACAGCCGCTGCTGCAGACCGTACTGGTCACGCACTTCTTCACACGCTTTACCAGCAAAACGTAAAACACAAAACAACCATCTTCTCGGAGTGGTACGCTTTGGATCTTGTGAAAAACCAAGACGGCGCAATCATGGGTTGTACTGCGATTTGTATGGAAACGGGTGAAATCTGTTACTTCAAATCGAAAGCAACCATTCTAGCTACAGGTGGTGCAGGTCGTATTTACGCATCGACCACTAACGCGCACATCAACACGGGTGATGGCGTTGGTATGGCACTTCGCGCAGGCGTTCCAATGCAAGACATGGAAATGTGGCAGTTCCACCCAACAGGTATTGCTGGCGCGGGTGTTCTAGTGACGGAAGGTTGTCGTGGTGAAGGTGGTTACCTTCTAAATAAAGATGGTGAACGCTTCATGGAGCGCTACGCACCAAACGCGAAAGACCTTGCTGGTCGTGACGTGGTTGCTCGTTCAATGATGATTGAAATTCGTGAAGGCCGCGGCTGTGATGGTCCTTGGGGTCCACATATCAAGTTGAAACTTGATCACCTTGGTAAAGAAGTACTTGAATCACGTCTACCAGGTATCTGTGAACTGTCTCGTACATTTGCACACGTTGACCCAGTGAAAGAGCCAATTCCAGTAATTCCAACTTGTCACTACATGATGGGTGGTGTACCTACTCAAGTCTCTGGCCAAGCAATTAAGCAGAAGGCCGACGGTAGCGAGATGGAAGTACAAGGCCTTTACGCATGTGGTGAGATTGCTTCTGTATCGGTACACGGTGCTAACCGTCTGGGCGGCAACTCATTACTAGACTTGGTCGTATTTGGTCGTGCTACTGGCTTGCACCTTGGCGAAACGCTAGCAGCGCAAGCAGAAGCTCGTCCTGCAACAGAATCTGATATTGAAGCGTCTCTAGCGCGTACTATGCGTTGGGAAAACAGCACTGGTGGTGAAGATCCAGTTCAGATTCGTAAAGACCTACAAGCATGCATGCAAAACAGCTTCTCGGTATTCCGTGAAGGCGATGCGATGGCAACCGGTCTAGAAGAGTTGAAAGTGATTCGCGAACGTTTGAAAGATGCGCATCTAGCGGACAAGTCTTCAGAGTTCAACACGCAGCGTATTGAGTGTCTAGAACTTGATAACCTGATGGAAACCGCGTTTTCAACTGCCGTTGCAGCAAACTACCGTACAGAGAGTCGTGGCGCACATGCTCGTTTCGATTTCCCTGAGCGTGATGATGAGAACTGGCTATGCCACTCTATCTACAATCCGGAAACAGAAGCGATGACTAAGCGTGATGTGAACATGACGCCAACGCATCGTGAAGCTTTCCCGCCGAAAGTACGTACATACTAAAGGGAGGATACGACTATGAAATTAAACTTCTCTTTATACCGTTACAATCCGGATGTGGATACCAAGCCTTACATGAAAGAGTATACCCTTGAGGTAGACGAAGGCTCAGACATGATGGTGCTTGATGCATTGATTCTGCTAAAAGAGCAAGATCCAAGCATCGCGTTCCGTCGCTCATGCCGTGAAGGGGTATGTGGTTCTGATGGTTTGAATATGAATGGTAAAAACGGCCTAGCGTGTATCACACCGTTATCTGCTCTACAAGGCGATAAGATAGTTATTCGTCCACTACCAGGGTTACCTGTCGTGCGCGATCTTATCGTTGACATGACGCAGTTCTATGATAACTATGCGAAAGTTAAACCATTCTTGATTGATGATGGTGCATTACCACCATCACGTGAGAACCTACAATCGCCTGATGATCGTGCGCATTTAGATGGATTGTACGAATGTATCATGTGTGCATGTTGTACAACGTCTTGCCCATCATTCTGGTGGAACCCTGATAAATTCATCGGCCCAGCTGGTCTTCTCGCAGCGTACCGTTGGCTAATTGATAGCCGCGATACGGCAACAGATGAACGTTTGTCTGATCTTGATGATGCATTTAGCGTTTTTCGTTGCCATGGCATCATGAATTGTGTAAGTGTTTGTCCTAAGGGATTAAATCCGACGAAAGCCATCGGTCACATTAAGTCGATGTTGGTTAATCGTTCGGTTTAATTTACTCGCTCTTAGGAATGTCGCAGTGTTGCGGATCACCCGATATGACCGCTTCACTGCTTCAGTAATATTCGAGTAAAGAATACAAAAATTGCCGACCGTATTTTTAGTCGGCTCTTATAGCTCGGCAAAGACCGAAGCAAACGTGAAAACTACTGGTTAAGGGAAAATATGCACAACGGCGTGATGAAGGCATGGCTCGAGTCTTCACACTTGGCTGGCGCCAATGCAACGTATGTAGAGGACCTCTACGAACTGTATCTAAGTGATCCCGATCTGGTAAGTGAGGAGTGGAAACGTGTTTTTGAAGGCTTGCCTAAGCCATCAGAAGAAGTGGCAGAACAACCACATTCACGTGTCCGTGACTACTTCCGACGACTCGCTAGAGAAACAAAGCATTACAATGTCCAAGTTAGTGACCCAGATGTCGATGCAAAACAAGTAAAAGTTCTACAGCTAATCAACGCATACCGTTTCCGCGGGCATGAAGCTGCAGAATTAGACCCACTAGGTCTATGGCAACGCCCAACAGTGGCGGAGTTAGACCCTGCTTTTCATAATCTTACCGAAGATGACTTCGAAGAAACTTTCAACGTAGGTTCTTTTGCTGTTGGGCAAGAAACCATGAAGTTGAAAGATATCTATGAAGCCCTCAACAAAACTTATTGCGGTTCCATCGGTGCTGAATACATGCACATGACTGACACAGAGCAAAAGCGTTGGATTCAGCAACGCCTTGAGTCTGTCGTAGGCCAGCCATCATTCAACAAAGATGAGAAGCGCACATTCCTAGAAGAGCTAACAGCCGCTGAAGGTTTGGAGCGTTACCTCGGGGCGAAATTCCCAGGTGCAAAACGTTTCTCTTTAGAAGGTGGTGATGCGCTGATTCCGATGACGAAAGAGTTGATCCGTCATGCGGGTACAAGTGGAATGCGTGAAGTGGTTATCGGTATGGCTCACCGCGGTCGTTTGAACATGCTGGTGAACGTACTTGGTAAGAAACCTCAAGACCTGTTTGATGAGTTCGCCGGTAAACACGACGAAACTTGGGGTACGGGTGATGTGAAATATCACCAAGGTTTCTCTGCTGATTTTGCGACTCCTGGCGGTGATGTTCACTTAGCACTTGCATTTAACCCGTCGCACCTAGAAATCGTAAACCCAGTAGTCATGGGCTCAGTTCGAGCACGTCAAGATCGCTTGGGTGATAATCAAGGTAGCAAAGTGCTTCCTATCACCATCCACGGTGATTCTGCAATCGCTGGTCAGGGTGTGGTTGCCGAAACGTTCAACATGTCTCTTGCTCGTGGGTTCCAAGTTGGTGGTACGGTACGTATCGTCATCAACAACCAAGTAGGCTTTACGACGTCTAATCCTCGTGACACGCGTTCTACGATGTACTGTACCGATATCGCGAAGATGGTGCAGGCGCCAATTTTCCATGTAAATGCAGATGACCCAGAAGCAGTTGCTTTTGTTACTCGCATTGCATTGGATTACCGTAACGAGTTCAAGCGCGATGTCGTGATCGATCTTGTATGTTACCGTCGCCACGGCCACAATGAGGCGGATGAGCCAAATGCGACTCAGCCTTTGATGTACCAGAAAATCAAAAAGCATCCTACACCACGCAAATTGTATGCAGATGTTCTGATCGATAAAAATGAATCAGATATCGAGACAGCGACTCAGTTAGTCAATGAGTATCGCGATGCATTAGATCGCGGTGAAGTGGTTGTTAAAGAATGGCGTCCAATGGCGTTGCACTCTGTAGACTGGTCCCCTTACTTAGGGCACGAATGGGATATGGAGTGGGATTCAAAATACGACAAGACACGCCTTATTGAGCTAGGCAATCGTCTGTGTCAGTACCCAGAAAGCCATAAACTGCAAAGCCGTGTTAATAAGCTATACAACGATCGTCTAGCAATGATGACCGGTGAAAAAGCCATTGACTGGGGTATGGCTGAAACATTGGCGTATGCTACATTGGTTGACGATGGCAAGCGTATTCGTCTTTCTGGTCAGGACTCGGGTCGTGGTACTTTCTTCCACCGTCACTCGGTTCTTCATAACCAAACCGATGCAAGCACTTACATTCCATTAGCGAATATTCATGACAACCAAGGGCCATTCCAAGTCTTTGAC
Organism: Vibrio sp. Vb1554; assembly: GCF_033344235.1. Taxonomy (NCBI): domain Bacteria; kingdom Pseudomonadati; phylum Pseudomonadota; class Gammaproteobacteria; order Vibrionales; family Vibrionaceae; genus Vibrio; species Vibrio sp. Vb1554. The sequence goes on from NZ_JAWPOJ010000010.1 coordinate 54,903, forward strand.
TCAGTATTGTCAGAAGAAGCTGTGTTGGCGTTTGAATACGGTTACGCAACAGCCGAACCAGGTGGTTTAACTATCTGGGAAGCACAGTTTGGTGATTTTGCCAACGGTGCACAAGTTGTTATCGACCAGTTTATCTCGTCAGGCGAGCAAAAGTGGGCGCGTTTGTGCGGTCTTACTATGCTTCTACCTCATGGTTATGAAGGTCAAGGCCCTGAGCACTCATCTGCACGTTTAGAGCGTTACCTTCAGCTTTGTGCTGAGCAAAATATGCAGGTTGTGGTTCCTTCAACACCGGCTCAGGTGTACCACATGATTCGTCGTCAGGTTGTACGCCCAATGCGTCGACCTCTCATTGTTATGTCGCCGAAATCTTTGCTGCGCCACCCTCTATGTACTTCAACGATTGAAGACTTGGCGGATGGTACATTCCAATCTGCAATTCCAGAAGTAGATGATTTAGAACCAAGCAAAGTGAAACGTGTCGTGTTCTGTGCTGGTAAGGTTTACTTTGACCTACTAGAGCAGCGCCGTAACAACGAGCAAGACGATGTTGCTATCGTGCGTATTGAACAGCTTTACCCATTCCCAATGGAAGAAGTACAAGCAGCAATTGCTCAATACACTAACGTTGAGGACTTCGTGTGGTGTCAGGAAGAACCTCAGAACCAAGGTGCTTGGTACTGTAGCCAACATAACTTCCGTGCCGCTATTCCTGCAGGTGCAAATCTTAAATACGCAGGTCGCCCAGCTTCTGCTTCGCCAGCAGTTGGCTACATGTCGGTGCACTTGAAACAACAAAAAGCGTTGGTTGAAGACGCTCTGAACGTGAACTCAAAAACTTCGAATTAAGAATTAGAAGTTAAAGGAAGAAACAGATATGACAATTGAAATTCTGGTTCCAGATTTACCTGAATCAGTTGCTGATGCAACCGTAGCGACATGGCACAAACAACCAGGCGACGCAGTAGAGCGTGACGAGGTTTTGGTTGACATCGAAACAGACAAAGTTGTGCTAGAAGTTCCAGCTCCGGAAGCTGGCGTTTTAGAAGCTATTGTTGAAGCAGAAGGTGCGACAGTACTTTCTAAACAAATCATTGCTAAATTGAAGCCAGGCGCAGTTGCAGGTGAACCAACTGCAGACAAAACAGAAGGTACTGAAGCATCTCCTGATAAGCGTCACAAAGCTGCGCTTAGCGAAGAAAGTAATGACGCATTAAGCCCAGCAGTGCGCCGTTTGTTGGCTGAACATGGCTTAGAAGCAAGCCAAGTGAAAGGCACTGGTGTTGGTGGTCGTATTACGCGTGAAGATATTGAAGCGCATCTTGCGAACGCTAAATCTGCGTCAAAAGAAGACTCGCCAGCAGTGGTTGACGTGCCGGCAGCGGCTCGCAGTCAGAAGCGTGTTCCAATGACTCGCCTTCGTAAGACAGTCGCTAACCGTCTGCTAGAAGCGAAGAACAACACGGCAATCCTAACGACGTTTAACGAAGTGAACATGAAACCAATCATGGACCTTCGTAAGCAGTACAAAGATCAGTTCGAAGAGCGTCACGGTATTCGTTTGGGCTTCATGTCTTTCTACGTGAAAGCAGTAACAGAAGCGCTTAAGCGTTACCCAGAAGTAAATGCTTCGATTGATGGCGATGACATTGTTTACCACAACTACTTCGACATTAGCATGGCGGTATCAACTCCACGTGGTCTAGTTACACCTGTCCTAAAAGACTGTGACAAGCTTGGTTTCGCTGATGTTGAAAAAGGCATCAAAGAGCTGGCTATTAAAGGTCGTGATGGCAAGCTAACGGTAGACGAGCTAATGGGCGGTAACTTCACTATCACAAACGGTGGTGTGTTCGGTTCACTAATGTCTACACCAATCATCAACCCACCTCAATCAGCGATTCTTGGTATGCATAAGATCCAAGAGCGTCCGATGGCAGTGGATGGCAAAGTTGAAATCTTGCCGATGATGTACCTAGCGTTATCTTACGATCACCGCCTAATTGATGGTCGTGAATCAGTTGGCTTCCTAGTAACGATTAAAGAGTTACTAGAGGACCCAGCACGTCTCCTATTAGACGTTTAATATCGCTAAAACGTCTAGTTATCGTAGGTAGCTAGACGTTAAAAATTTCAATGGCTAGACTAGCTCAACGTTTGGCCTTCATTTGAATCCTTCAGTATGAGAACTCATGATGAAGGATTGATTTGAGAAGACCCTACAGACGTACAAGCAGCCAAGACTGCAGCGTTATGGAAATAATAAATCCCTTAAGGGAAAAACAAACGGAATATCGAAATGAATTTGCATGAATACCAAGCCAAACAGCTGTTTGCAGAATTCGGTTTGCCTGTGCCAGAAGGCTACGCGTGTGATACACCACAAGAAGCTTTTGAAGCCGCAGGCCGTATTAGTACAGCCAAGAAAGTAGTTAAATGTCAGGTTCACGCTGGTGGCCGTGGTAAAGCGGGTGGCGTAGAGCTACACGATACAAAAGAAGGCGTTAAAGAGTTTGCACAGAAGTGGTTAGGTAAAAACCTAGTGACTTACCAAACTGACGCTAACGGTCAGCCAGTAACAAAAATCCTTGTTGAAGAAGCTTCAAATATTGCGAACGAACTATACCTAGGTGCGGTAGTTGACCGTGCTAGCCGTAAGATCGTTTTCATGGCTTCTACCGAAGGTGGTGTGGAAATTGAAAAAGTTGCGGAAGAAACGCCGGAACTCATCCACAAAGCAGCAATTGACCCACTAGTAGGTCCACAAGCTTACCAAGGTCGTGAGCTAGCGTTCAAACTTGGTCTTGAAGGCGACCAAATCAAACAATTCGTTAAGATCTTTATGGGTCTTGGCACTATGTTTTCTCAGTACGATCTTGCTCTGCTAGAGATCAACCCACTTGTGATTACTGGTGAAGGCAACTTGCTATGTCTTGACGGTAAGATCAACATCGACTCAAACGCACTGTATCGTCAGCCTAAGCTTCGTGAAATGCACGATCCTTCACAAGAAGATGAGCGTGAAGCACACGCAGCTCAGTGGGAGCTGAACTACGTAGCACTAGACGGTAACGTTGGCTGTATGGTTAACGGTGCAGGCCTAGCAATGGGTACGATGGATATCGTAAACCTACACGGCGGCAAACCAGCTAACTTCTTAGATGTAGGTGGCGGCGCGACGAAAGAGCGTGTTGCTGAAGCATTCAAGATCATCCTATCTGATGACAATGTGAAAGCGGTACTTGTTAACATCTTCGGTGGTATTGTACGTTGTGACATGATCGCAGAAGGTATTATCGGCGCGGTTAAAGAGGTAGGCGTAAGCGTACCTGTTGTTGTTCGTCTTGAAGGCACTAACGCTGACCTAGGTCGCGAAGTTCTTGCTAATTCTGATGTTGATATCATTGCTGCTGAGTCGCTAACTGATGCTGCTCAGAAAGTTGTTGCTGCTGCGGAGGCTAAATAATGTCTGTATTAATTAACAAAGACACTAAAGTAATCTGTCAGGGGTTCACTGGTGGTCAAGGTACTTTCCACTCAGAGCAAGCTATCGCATACGGTACGCAAATGGTTGGCGGTGTGTCTCCAGGTAAAGGTGGCCAAACTCACCTAGGTCTTCCTGTATTCAACACAGTTCGTGAAGCAGTAGAAGCGACTGGCGCAACAGCGACAGTCATCTACGTACCAGCACCTTTCTGTAAAGATGCAATCCTAGAAGCGATTGACGCGGGTATCGAGCTAATCGTAACGATTACTGAAGGTATCCCTACTACAGATATGATCGACGTAAAAGTGAAGCTAGAAGAAACTGGCGTTCGCATGATTGGTCCTAACTGTCCGGGCGTTATCACTCCTGATGAGTGTAAGATCGGTATCATGCCTGGTCACATCCACAAGAAAGGCAAAGTAGGTATTGTATCTCGTAGCGGTACTCTAACTTACGAAGCAGTTAAACAAACCACTGACGAAGGTTTCGGCCAGTCTACTTGTGTTGGTATCGGTGGTGACCCAATCCCGGGTTCAAACTTCATTGATATCCTAAAACTGTTCCAAGAAGACCCTGAGACAGAAGCGATCGTTATGATCGGTGAGATCGGTGGTACTGCAGAAGAAGAAGCAGCAGCATACATTAAAGAAAATGTAACGAAGCCAGTGGTTTCTTACATTGCTGGTGTAACTGCGCCTCCTGGTAAGCGTATGGGCCATGCTGGTGCGATTATCTCTGGTGGTAAAGGTACTGCTGAAGACAAATTTGCTGCACTAGAAGCGGCTGGCGTTAAAACTGTGAAATCTCTAGCAGAGATTGGCCAAGGTCTACGTGAAGTGACGGGTTGGTAATCGACCACACTACTTAATAAGTATTAAAAAGCCTGCGATTTCGCAGGCTTTTCTTTTTCCGTTTCCGTGGATTTATGTTTGTTGTTAGCAAGGTCTTTCGCGTTTAATACTCAATGCGATTATGCTTTGCTTTTAATCAGCTGGCTCAGCATAAATAAGGATGTTGCGCTGATCACTACGGAAGGGCCGGCCGGTGTATCGAAGTGCCATGATAGGCTAAGCCCCATCAGTACTGCCACAGAGCCAATAATGGATGCGAACAATGCCATTTGCTCTGGTGATGAAGAGACTTTACGTGCTGTTGCGGCTGGGATAATTAGGAGCGAAGTCATGATCAACGCGCCAACGAACTTCATACCTACTGCGATTACTACACCCACCATTAGCATTAACACCAATCTAACTAAGTCTGTATTCACGCCCTCAACAGCGGCAAGTTCTTCACTGACAGTGCTAGAAAGCAGTGGGCGCCAGAAGACGTACAAACACGCGCTTACCGCAACAACACCTGCGTAAATAAACATCAGATCTTGTGGAGAGACGGCAAGTAAGTCCCCAAATAGGTAGCTCATTAAATCGACGCGCACGTTTTCCAAAAAGCTAACCGATACTAAACCGATAGAGAGTGCACTGTGTGCCAAGATACCTAACAACGTGTCTGTAGCCACAAGTTGTTGCTTTTGCAGAGTGACAAGCAAAACGGCCAGAGCTAAACAGCAGACGAGTAGCGCAAGGTAGAGATTTACGTTGAGCAAGAAGCCCAGCGCTAGGCCCATTAACGATGCATGAGCTAGGGTATCTCCGAAGTAAGCCATTTTACGCCAAACGACAAATGACCCAAGTGGACCGGCAATGATCGCGATACCAATACCAGCAAGAATAGAAGGTAGGAGAAACTCAATCATGATGGTGATGTCCGTGTTTATGGTGGGAGCATGATATCGCATCACCGCTTACTGGCGTTCCGGATAAATCGTGATGATGGTGCTCATGGTCGTGATGATAAAACGCGAGAGACTCTCTCGCTGCATTGCCAAATAGTGCGATGTAAGAAGGGTGCTGAGTAATAGTGGCAGGTGAACCTGAGCAGCAAACATGGTGATGCAGACAAATAACATCGTCCGTTTTCGCCATCACTAAATGTAAGTCATGCGATACCATAAATACGCCACAATCAAAGCGGTGACGAATGCTCTCAATTAAGTCATAGAGATCGATTTGACCTTGGATATCCACCCCCTGAGCTGGTTCGTCTAATACCAATAGCTGAGGACGTTGAAGCAGAGCGCGAGCCAGTAACACTCGTTGGTTTTCACCACCGGATAAGCGATGCATATTACTATTAAGTAAATGTTCAGCGCCAACAAGCCGTAATGCATCAATGCACTCCTGCTTACTGTATTTTCCTGCTAAATTTAGAAAGCGGGTTACATTCAATGGAAGGGAGTCATTGAGCTTCAACTTTTGAGGAACGTAACCAATTTTCAGTTTTCTTTGTCGGTTCAACTTGCCGCTAGTTGGCTTTTGAAGACCTAAGATAACTTTGACTAACGTTGATTTTCCCGCTCCATTGGGACCAATTAGGGTAGTTATTTTGCCCTTTTCTAATTCCATACTAATGTTATCGAGAACTCTGCGGCCATCGAACTCGACGCATAACTGCTCAAGATGGACTAAGGAAGACATGAATGAAACTCATTTGCAAATCAATAATGTTATAATGTAACATTATCTCACTTTCCACGCCATATCCCAAGTAAAACTATGAAAAGAGCATTAATTCTTGCTGCCTCAGCAATGTTAACACTGCCAGCACAGGCGGTAACGGTACTGACGAGTATCAAACCTATTCAGTTGTTAGTAACAGAGCTTACTCAAGGAGTAACTTCACCAGACGTGTTATTGCAGTCTAACACATCACCCCATGACTACGCTTTGCGTCCATCGGATGTTAAAAAGGTCGCTTCGGCTGATTTGGTTATCTGGTACGGACATGATCTTGAACCGTTTCTAGAGAAAGTTGTTTCGGATAGATCGAATACTTTGACTATTAGTCAAATTCCAAATCTAGAATTGCGTGAATTTGATAGTGAGCACAACCATGACCATGATGGGCACGATCATGGCTCACATGATCCGCACTTTTGGCTAGGTGTAAGCCAAGCACAACAAGTGGCCAAGGCTGTTGTGAATCAACTTGTATCACTTGATCCGGAAAATGCAGCTCAATATCAAGCGAACCTCAAAAAGTTTGAACTCGAGCTAAAAGACACTGACCAACAGATAAAGCAGAAGCTGGCACCAGTAAAAAACAAAGGTTACTTTGTATTCCATGATGCTTACGGTTATTTCGAAGATCGTTATGAACTAAATCAAATGGGGCATTTTACTGTGAGCCCGGAACGCAAGCCAGGAGCGAAGACCTTAATTCAAATTCGTCAAAAGCTAAGTGGTGGAGATGTGGCTTGTGTATTTTCTGAACCTCAGTTTACCCCGGCTGTCGTTCAGAGCGTAATGAGAGGCAGTGATGTCACTAAAGGCGAGCTTGACCCGTTAGGGAGTACAATTGAAGCAAAACCTGGCAGTTACTTTACTTTTCTCAACAATATGGCGAATAGTTTTGAGCAATGCTTGAACAAAAAGTCAGATTAAGTGCTGTCGTAATGTAGGAGTAGTCTTTTTAACGTGATCCAGTAGTAAGAATTACAACCTTTGGTAAGGCGAGCCTTTTCTCAGAAAGTAATTGAGATATCATTACCAATAATTATCAGCTCAAAATAACCGTATCAATCCATGTTTTACAAACGATGAACGGTCACTTTCAGAGCACAAATTGATACAAAAGGTTTTCGTCTTGCTACGCCAATTAGCCCTTGCTCTGTTGGGCTTTGTCTTATCCTACCAAGCATTTGCGCTTCATAATGCAAATGCAATCTTTTACCCTTTGCCAACTCAGGCAAAGGGTACTTTTATCGCGGCTAAAAAGTTGTTCTTGGGTGAAAAGGGCGGTTTGTGGATTCATGACGTACACGGACGAGTCCTGTTTTACGATGGTCAAACTATATTGCCTAAATCAGGTAGCTTCCTACAAACGTCGGCTAAGCAGTTGGCTTATCATAAAGGTGCTTTTTGGACCTTTATTGAAAATGAGGTCTATCGAACTTATCCAAATCAGGAACGACGTTTAGTCTTTAGTTTAAATCCAGGCTCACAAATAAGAAAAATAGGGTCTTCAAAGAACTATATTTGGGTGAGTGATGGCTCGCATTTCTATACCTACAATATCGACACTAGCGAGTTAAACTCTTTCTCTCTATTGCAGCTCTATCAACATAGTAATAATAGCTACGTTTACATTAATGATGCGGTGCTAGTTGAAACGAAGTGGGCACTAGCAACGACTTCCGGCTTCTATCTTTCTGAAGGTGATAAGTTTGACCATGTCGCTGCCTCAGGTCAAAGCTACATTGAGAAAGTCTATTATTCACACACGCGAAGAGAAATTTTGATAGGTACATTGCGTGGCGCTTTAATTTTCAACATTTACCAGCCTGATAAAGAAGTGATTAGAATTGGCGGCTCACATGTTTTGACATTCGCAGAGACAAATAAAGAGTATTGGGTGGGGACAGAGCATGGCCTTTATTTGTACTCATTTTTTTCAGGTGAGGTCACCGAAGTCGCGCCTGCAAGTTTTCTTGAGTTAGAGTTAGATAACACGAAGATTTATTCGTTGTTGAGCGACAATATGGGAGGGATGTGGATTGCGACTAACCAAGGTATTCGTTATTACTCGCTATTTAGTAAAAAATTTGAACGAGTGACCTTTAGTAGTTATGACTCACACACCCTATCAGGACGAATTCGGCAAACTATTGAAGGTCCTGATGGTGCGCTTTGGTTTGCTGATGACCGAAAGATTTATCGTTCAGGAAAGAGTGGGATTAACCAAGTCTTAGAGTTGGAGTCGCAGATCAATGAATTTGCGTTTCAAAACGGCATGCTTTGGCTTGCAACCTCAAAAGGGCTGGAAATATTTGATCTAAATGGTCTCAACAAGATTACATTTCCTTATTTACAGGTTATGGCCGGACATGCCGTAGAGCATGTGACCGTTGATGGTGATGACCGTCTTTGGGTATCAAGCGGATATCATCTTTACAATGTTGATACTGCTGCACAAAGCGTACGAAACTTTGGAAGTGAGTGGCTAGTAAGTCAGTATTTGCCTGCTAAGGTTACGCGCCTATATGATACTGAAGATGCCCTATTAATAGGCACCGATCATGGCGTATACCAATACAGTAATGACAACATCCAGTTTATCCGTTTTTCAGAAAAGTTTGGTGAATCATTAGACATGACCACGGCGGTTGATGGCAGCCAGTGGTTTGCTTCATCTTATGGTGTGTTTAAAACAGATACACGAAGCGATGAAAAACGTGTTGTTGAAATGAGTGAGCCCAACGCCAGACCTGCTTGCTTGATCAGAGACAGGCAAGGTGTATGGTTAGCTTCCTCTGTCGGTTTAAGCTATTACCACCTTTCGGGTGAGTTAGTGAAACATTACTCATCGTCATCAGGCTTAATGAACAATGAGTTCCTCCCTGGTATTTGTAGCGTTATACAGCAGACAGAAGTTGGTGAGCGAGAGCTTGTTCTGGGGTCGAAGTACGGACTCGTAAAAGCAGAAGCATCCAAGCTGCTTGTATCTAATCCCCCAGAGTCTAAGTTTATTGTTAGCCAAGTTGTGCTTGAAAATGAAGTTCTGCAAGTTGGTAGTGCCGATCTGAATGGGCTCACACTGCCATATGGATCTTCGCTGAGTTTTTTATTCGGTGTGATGCCAAAACCAGACAGTCAAAACTTGTACTATCGATTGAACAACGATGACCCATGGCAAACGTTAGAGGGGGGCCAACTGACACTCGAGCACCTTAGTTCCGGTGAATATCACTTGCAGGTCAGTAATGAGTCTCAAGTTGCCGCTGGAGTCGTTGGTTTAGAATCTCACTTTATCGTCCTTCATCCTTGGTATCTATCGCGATTTGCTATTTTAGGCTTTGTCGTAGCTAGTATTACGGTCGTTGCAGTACTCGTATTCTGGCGCTCGCGCTACGTTGTACAGGCTAACCGTGATCTAGCAGCTCAAGTGACTCTCAAAACGAATCAGTTAAGACATCAAAGTAGAGTGTTGCTTACGAGCAACCAGCAATTACGTAAACAGATTCAAGTTAGAAACCTACTCGTAGACCATGTAGCTCTATCCATAAAATCAAGCGTCGACTTTATTGTGGCGAAACTACCTATGCCTCTCGATACTGCGACGGAGGATCATTTGGCTAAAACGAATTGGCAGTTAAATGAACTCAAAAGCGTTCCAAGTGATGTAAGTGGTGGGAGTCAGAACTACAACTTGAGTCAGATAACTCAGTCAGTGGTTGATGTATGGCAAGATGACTTTGCAAAAGCGGGTATTTTGGTAGAGCTAGAAGATGAGAGTAAGCAGAGCCGGGTTGCTCTGGAAAGCTTTAATCTTGATGTTATTTTCAATAGCATTTTTGCCAATATCATCAAGCGCTCTTTCCGAGGTCAAACGGTTAGAATTATGCTAGAAGAGGGGCATGATATTGTGTCATTGAGCTTTCTTGATTACGGGACGCAATTACCTAATAAAGTCGCGACTGGGCTTCCATCTAACTTAAATCACTCTGAGTTGAGTATTGACCACCTTGCCCAACTAGTGACAACGAGTGGTGGTTATTTGGCTGTCTTCTCTTCTGATGCTCAAAACAAAGTCGAGATTACATGGCCATCTGCGAAGGAAAGGAGTTATCTGGATGAACCGCAGCAAGAACTCAATCCTGTAACTATTGCAGAAGATCAAGTCACACCAGAGAAAGAGTGGTTGCAAAAAGTCTATCAATTAGTGGCAGAGCATTACCATGATCCTGAATTTGGCACTGCGTCAGCCGCTAAAATGCTGTATATGTCTGAACGCTCTTTGCAGAGACGTTTTAAATCTGCCTCGTCAAGAACGTTAAAAGACTATGTCACAGAGGTTCGTTTGGAAACGGCGTGTGAAAAGTTATTGGCGGGTGAGAAAATCAGTGAAGTCGCCTTTAACTGTGGCTTTAATGATCCATCTTACTTTAGCCAAAAGTTTAAGCTACATTTTGGTTTGCCCCCTTCCAAGTTTGCTTTGACTCAAGAAAGCCAAGAAATTAACTAGAAAACCTTCATTATAAGCTCCCTAGTTAATAGTTAAGATGCTGGGGAGCTGCATACAGTGCTCTATTATTGCTGCAGTTGCTAACGCAGTGAGTTTCATTGTTTTTTCATCACATCTAGCCTACAAATCCATTCTCAACACGTAAGCACGATCACGTTCTATCTGTTAGTCGCGATGTTCATAGCAATAAGCATAAATGGCTTCAAGAGAATGATTTATTGATAGTTGCAACAAATAAATGACAGTTGTATTGCTGTATCAAAAGAGCGTTGTTCATTTGGGTGAATGATGGTGTGCGACATTCGTGAAAACGAAAACTGTGTTGAAAAGATGAATAAGGTAAAGAAGTTTTGAAAGAGGTGAAAAAAAATATCGTGGTATAGCCGGGGGGACTATACCACGGGTGTCAAGGACACCTTCGCTTGCTGCCGGAGTGACATGTTGCCATGCCACCTCTGGAATTTATTAGAGAGGTTGCCCTCTCGATGGAGTAACTATACGAGAGGTTACTTATTTTTCTTATAAAAATAACGCCATGTTTATATGAGAAAAGCGACAACGTTTGGTTTTTTACTTAACCAATTGTTTTAATTTGTATTTTTTGTTTTCTATCTTGGTTTGTGACATTTTTGTTTCGTTAGGTGTCATTTTTAATTGTTAATTTTGACGTAAATAACGAGAGGAAATTTACGAAGTTAACGTTTGAAAGCGTGAAAACATTTACGGAATCTTTGATTTCACACAAGGATTGAAGGGGTATAGGGGAGTAATATTGGCAACCTAAACTTATTAAATAATAATATTTCTCATTAGCAATACTCTTAAGGGCCACTATGAAGTTATCAGAGATTAATCCTGGCGATACGGTGACGATTCGGTTGTTAGATGGTCTTTCATCAGATATCAGAAAGAAACTCATGGTAATGGGGCTGCTTCCCAATACAGAAGTCAAAGTGATTCGACGTGCGCCAATGGGCGATCCTTTACAAGTCGAAGTCCGTGGTGTGTCTGTCGCATTGCGAGAAACAATTGCTCAGAAAATTGAAGTGGAGCGAGTGTCATGCAATATCAAGTGCTAACCGTAGGTAACCCTAATAGTGGTAAAACGACGCTATTTAATGGTTTAACTGGCGCAAAACAGCAAGTTGGTAACTGGGCAGGCGTCACGGTTGAAAAGAAAACGGGACAATTCAAGCATGCTGGGGATGAGTTTTTGCTCACTGACCTTCCGGGTATTTACTCATTAGACAGTGGTAATGATAGTAATAGTATTGATGAATCCATCGCATCGCGTGCGGTTCTAACTCATCCTGTTGATCTCATTATTAACGTGGTGGATGCTACAAGTTTAGAGCGCAGCTTATACATGACGCTGCAACTTCGCGAACTTGGTCGCCCTATGATTGTTGTCCTCAACAAGATGGATGCGCTAAAGCGTGAACGTCAGATGATTAACGTTGCAGAGCTTGAGAAAACGTTAGGTTGTCCGGTTGTCAGTTTATCTGCAACCAATAAAACTCAAGTGGCAGAGTTTAAAGAAAAGCTCCATAAATCCATCGTTCAAGGAGTGCCACTTAAAGAATTGTCTTTGCATTACGGTGAGAAGATGGAGTCGGCAATTCAAACGGTTTCCGCACTTTTTAACGACCAAAACGTCGCTCATCGTGCACTAGCGATTCGTGCGCTTGAAAAAGACACAATGGTGCTCAATAGTCTTTCTGATATTGATAGAAGCAAAGTCTTGGAAGTCATTACGACGTTAGATTTGGATATCGATTTGCATGTCGCGGATACTAAGTACACGCATCTGCATGAACAGTGTAAAAAAGTTCGCCGAAGCGAAGGCAAGTTAAGTCGTAGTGTGACTGAAAGACTCGACCAGTTTATTTTGAACAAGTGGATTGGAATTCCTTTCTTCTTTGTTGTTATGTACCTGATGTTTATGTTCTCGATTAACATCGGTAGTGCATTTATCGACTTTTTTGACATTGGTGTGGGCGCATTGTTGGTTGATGGTGGGCATCACTTGTTAGACGGTCATTTGCCTGTGTGGTTAGTGACGGTTCTTGCTGATGGTATCGGTGGTGGTATCCAGACGGTTGCAACCTTCATTCCGGTTATCGCGTGTTTGTACCTCTTCCTAGCGGTACTTGAGAGCTCAGGTTACATGGCTCGTGCAGCATTCGTACTAGATAAAGTGATGCAGAAGATCGGCCTACCGGGCAAAGCATTTGTACCGTTGGTTCTTGGTTTTGGCTGTAACGTACCGTCAATCATGGCAACTCGTACTCTAGACCAAGAACGTGAGCGTAAACTGGCTGCATCTATGGCGCCATTTATGTCATGTGGTGCTCGTCTGCCTGTATACGCGCTATTCGCTGCGGCATTCTTCCCAGGTTCTGGCCAGAACATTGTATTCGCACTTTACCTACTTGGTATTGTGGCAGCGATCTTCACAGGTCTTTTCCTTAAGCATACGCTTTACCCAGGTAGCAGTGATAGCCTAGTAATGGAAATGCCAGACTATGAGCTTCCGACGCTACAAAACGTGGTGATCAAAACTTGGCAAAAGCTAAAGCGCTTCGTACTTGGTGCAGGTAAAACCATCGTTATCGTTGTTGCTATTCTGAGTTTCTTCAACTCATTGGGTACTGATGGCAGTTTTGGTAATGAAGACAGCGAAAACTCGGTGCTTTCTAAAGCTGCGCAAGTTGTAACTCCAGTATTCGCGCCAATCGGTGTTCAAGAAGATAACTGGCCAGCGACGGTTGGTATCATTACCGGTATCTTCGCAAAAGAGGCGGTAGTTGGTACGCTTAACAGCCTGTACACCACGCCAAGCGACGGTGAAGACGCAGAATTTGATCTAATGGGCAGCCTAGAAGAGGCAGTAATGAGTATCCCTGAAAACTTAGCCGGTTTGAGCTACTCAGATCCACTAGGCATTGAAGTGGGTGACTTAACTGACTCAAATGCCGTTGCCGAAGAACAAGAAGTCGATGCTTCTATCTTCGGTAACATTAAATCTCAGTTTGCTTCTGGCAATGCCGCATTTGCTTACCTAATCTTTATCCTACTGTACACACCTTGTGTGGCGGCGGTGGGGGCTTACGTACGTGAGTTTGGTCATAAGTTCGCACGCTTTATTGCGGTTTGGACAATGGGCTTGGCTTACCTATGTGCGACGTTCTACAACCAATTGACGCATTTCGCAGATAGCCCAGTGACAAGTGGCATTTGGATGGCTGTGATCGTTGCTATCTTCTTTGGTACCTACCGTGTGTTCAAACAAGTTGGTAAGAAACAAAACGGTGCATTAGAGGCGCAAGTAGCATGATTTTAAAAGAGCTTTATCAATACATTGCAGACAAAGGAACCGTCTCCCAGTCAGATCTGGCTAAACAGTTTGGGATGAGTGAAGATGGCGCCGACGCGATGTTAAACGTGTGGATTAAGAAGGGCAAAATTAGCCGCCTAGTCGACACTAATAAAGCTCATGACGTGACTCGTGTTCGCTACTCAGTGACTAAACAAGATGGTTTGTCTCTGACAGTCACCATGTAGCGACTATCAAAATTAGTCACCTAAAAATTATCACGTAAAAACGACAAAGCCGCATCAGCAATGATGCGGCTTTTATTTTGCTGGTTATTGTTTGTGAATACAGCGAAATTAATGTTCTTCAGAGTGTTTAGTCGCGCCTAACCCTAGGAACTTCAAACCAAGACTTAAAACTAAAATCGAAATAGGTAATGTTAAGATCGTCCAATCTAAGCTGTCGAAGTTAATCAGCACGAGCTCTAAGAACTTCACAAACAAGATCACGATGATGACTTCAGCCAAAATGTTTTTTAGATGGCCGATGTTCGGGGTTCTGATCCAATGCAAAACCGACTGCTCTTGTGTTTTCGCTTTAGCTTTGTTGGAAATAAATAGTGTGTAGATGCCGTGAGCAAAGATGAACAAAACTAGTGCGACAAGAAACGTATCCAGTGACTTGATCAAATAAGCGATCGCGATGTCTGCTTTATCTAAATGTGCGAGTGCTTCTGGAGGTGTTTGATTGAGAATGAAGACCGCAAATGCCGAATAGGTTTTTGCTGCACCCATAAGAAAAAGCAAGAATGAAGCAGCCATGGAACAGATGATGGCGATCCAGCTGACGTATCGGAATGTGTTGAAGACTTGTTTCATGATGACCCTCTCTAACTGAGCTGGTAGTCTAAACAAGTTTTATTTTAGTGATAATCCCAGAAAAATGAGAAAGATTGTTACAAATACGTATTAATCTTTCTCTGTCTATTTCAGCCGTATTCAAAGGCGAATTATTTTCGCTTGCAGTTCTTATGCTTTTTGGAAAATAGAGCTTAGTGACAACACGTTTTTAATGCGACCAAGTAATTCGTTTTGCTCTTCTTCTGTACGGAATTCACCTTTGGTGTTACCCCAAACCGGTCCCGGCCATGCGACGTCATCTTTGAAGCGAGCAATATGGTGAATGTGCAGCTGTGGCACCATGTTACCTAGTGCGCCAAGGTTTAACTTGTCTGGACGGAATGTTGCTTCCAGTGCTTGGCTTACTGCCTGAGATTCTAGCAAAAACTGTTGCTGTTCTTTCATTGGCAAGTGGTGAAGCTCTTTTAGGTTTGCACGTTTAGGTACCAAAATAACCCATGGCACGGCATTGTCTTTATGCAGAAGTGCCACACACAGTGGGAAGTGACCGATAACGGTAGTGTCTTTTGCCAATTGAGGGTGCAGTTCAAAACTCATTATATTATCCGATTTGAATTGAATGACATCAGTATACGCCAGATAAAACAAAAGGTTGACGCTTTCACGCCAACCTTTTGAAATCATATCGATTCTCGATTCTCGATTCTCGATTCTCGATTCTCGATTCTCGATTCTCGAATCGCTTACATGCGCTCTAGAGTATCAATACCTAGTAGAGACAGACCTTGCTTGATGGTCTTCGCTGTTAGCGCTGCTAGTTTCAGACGGCTTTGTTTCACTGCTTCGTCTTCAGCTACTAGGATAGGGCACGCTTCGTAGAAGCTAGAGAACTGACCTGCTAGTTCGAATAGGTAGCTACACATGATGTGTGGTTGACCTTCGCGAGCGACAGATTGAACCGCTTCTTCGAACTGCATAAGCTTAGCAATAAGTGCTTTCTCTTTCTCATCAGTGATTTTGATGTCACCTTGGAGAGCGTCCATAGCAACACCAGCTTTAGCGAAAATAGAAGCTACGCGAGTGTATGCATATTGCATGTATGGTGCTGTGTTACCTTCAAACGCTAACATGTTGTCCCAATCGAACACGTAGTCAGTCGTACGGTGTTTAGATAAGTCAGAGTATTTAACCGCTGCCATTGCAACTGTTTTAGAGATCTTCTCTTTTTCTTCCGCATCTAGCTCAGGGTTTTTAGATTCGATCAGTTGTGCTGCACGAACTTCTGCTTCATCTAGAAGGTCGGCAAGGCGAACGGTACCACCCGCACGAGTCTTGAATGGCTTACCATCTTTACCAAGCATCATGCCGAACGCGTGGTGCTCAAGAGATACTGACTCTGGCACGTAGCCTGCTTTACGAACAATTGTCCAAGCTTGCATTAGGTGCTGGTGTTGACGTGAGTCGATGAAGTAAAGCACACGGTCTGCGCTTAGCTCTTCATAACGATATTTTGCACATGCGATGTCTGTTGTTGTGTATAGGAAACCGCCATCGCGTTTTTGAACGATAACGCCCATTGGTTCGCCATCTTTGTTCTTGTATTCATCTAGGAATACAACTTGCGCGCCATCATCTTCAACGGCAAGACCTTGTTCTTTTAGGTCTGCAACGATCTTAGGAAGCATGTCGTTGTACATGCTCTCGCCCATCACGTCGTCACGAGTCAGTGACACGTTTAGACGGTCGTAGTTGCGCTGGTTTTGGATCATGGTTACATCAACGAGTTTTTTCCACATTTCTGCACAGTACTCGTCACCGCTTTGCAGTTTCACAACGTAGTTTCGCGCCTTTACTGCGAAGTCTTCATCTTCGTCGTACAGCTTTTTCGATTCGCGGTAGAAGCCTTCAAGGTCCGCAAGTTCCATAGAAACTTCGCCAGACTCTTGTTGTACACGCTCAAGGTTTGCGATAAGCATACCGAACTGAGTACCCCAGTCGCCGATGTGGTTCGCACGGATCACTTTGTGACCTAGGAACTCAAGAGTACGTACTACCGCATCACCGATGATGGTTGAACGTAGGTGACCAACGTGCATTTCTTTAGCAACGTTTGGTGCAGAGTAGTCAGCAACGATAGTTTGAGCTTCGTCTTCTGCAACGCCAAGACGTGAGTCAGCCAGTGCTGCTTCCGCTTGTTTTGCTAGGAACTCTTCGCTTAGGAAAATGTTGATGAAACCAGGGCCAGCGATTTCTGTCTTGCTCGCAATACCATCTAGGTCTAGAACATCCAGTACTTTCTGTGCAAATTCTCGTGGGTTAGTACCCAGTTTTTTAGCAACGCCCATTACGCCGTTTGCTTGGTAGTCACCAAATTGTGGCTTTGCTGATTGGCGTACTGCCGCAGGACTGCCTGCAGGTGCGCCAGCGGCTTCTAGAGCCTGAGATACTTTGTCATTAATAAGTGCTTGGATATTCACACGCGTTTCCTTCAATTCAAGGACGAAGAACTCGGCGAAGTAAGTGCCGAGTTCTGTTGGAGTTCACAAAAATGGGGCTAATGATAACAACTTTATTGCTTTTCATACAGAGAGGAATTGGGGAAATTTATACTTTTTCGATTGAATGGAAATGTGGTTTGGTTTGCGTTTACTATTGCGCTCAGAGTAATGAGATAAATCGCCCCAAAAGAGAACCACAATGACGACTCAACTAGTTGAAAAACGCCTAGCGCCTAAATTGATGATCCAAGATCTGGATGCATTTATGGCGAAGATTGAAGAGCTTGCATCCCTGTTAAAACTGGATCTGAGCTTTGCTCAAGCTGACCATATTGCGCTGCGAATTAATGATACTGAAACAGCAAAAGCCGCGCATGAAGCATGGAATCAATACGGTAAGGTGATTTCACAAGCGAAAATCAACGGTCGCCCGATTATTGTTATTGAATTCGACAAAGCGTTAGAAAGCCGTGGCTGGAAGATAGAGTGTCTGGAACTGCCATACCCTGCGGAAGGCAAAATCTACCCAACTGAAAGCTGGGAACATGTGGAGTTTGTGATTCCGTCTCATGCCGAAACCGCAGATGAGTTTCTTGCTGATTTGAGACACACTTATCCAGCGTTTGGCGCACGCTTTAATGAGTTAGAAGAGCTGGGTGTGAAGATCAAACTGTCGAGCCCGAAAGGGGATGGCGAACGCTTGAATAACCCAACAGTGGCGTTTAAGTACCAAGGCATTTGTATCAAACTGCACCCGCATTCACTTAAGCGTATTGTGGAGTCTGAGCAGGCGTAAAACGCTAGGGTGAGAATTGCTGAGTTGCGATAGGCAAAAAGGGAGCCGAGGCTCCCTTTCGTAAGCGAATCACTATTTAGCCAGTGACTTGCTTTTTGGGTTGGTAATGGAAAGTTTTTTGCCTTTCAACTCTTCATCTAAAGGCAGTGTAAAAGTTTTGGCAAACGGCATTCGTTTACAATGATCCGCCTTGTCTCTAACGATAGTAATAAGAGCTTCTGTCTGTGAGCTTTGCTCTATTTTTAGGCTAAAGTCCTCGTTTTCACTGCAGCCGTTAGACTCTGTGATAAATGAAATTTGACTCTCACTTGTCCTATAAGTCTCTACCATCATTGCTTGGTGCTCAGACGTCTGGTTTGTTTGCAGTCCTGCGTTTGCTGAACATGCAGTTAAACTGATAGTGCCCAAACCAAGTAGGAATATCTTGAGTCTATGTTTCATCTCGTTACCTTTTTTTGCGTCGTACGAATGAACCTGCAGCCATTAACACCAGTAGGCCAATAGATAAACTGCCGCCTGAACTAGACTTTTTATTAACGTCGTTACCAGCATCGCCCGTATTATCTGTGCTGACTGACATATTTATGTTGCGAACAAATGCTTGCGCGCTGTAAATGCCACTTGAAAACGGGTGTTGGACGTATTCAAACGTTATCGTATTAGATGCTTTGTAAAGATCGATCTGGATCTCTTTATAATCGAGGAGTTGGTTGGTGCTATCGTAAATTTCACCATTAACTAAGATGAACAAGTAATCAAAACCATCGGACATTACTTTGAGATCCATGGTAAGTTTGCCCTTCGGAAGATCGGTCAAAACCAGCTCAGATACACCAGGATAAGCTCCCATATCCGCTGATTGCAGTTCACCATTTTCAGCCGTCCAAGCGTTTTGACCGGTATAAACATTTGCGTCTGCTAGCGGAATGGCATTACGCACTGATCTGCTTGCTTTATCTACACCTGAATACTCGAAAGTTGTTGTGAGTCTGGACAGTTTCGGATGATCGGTAAAGAGCTCTATCGTTGTTTCTGATCCCGAATAGCTAGGTTGGTAGCCGACGGTAATTTGACAGCTTTGCGAAGGCTTTAAGGTACCAGTACAAGTGCTTTTCTCGATGGTACTTCCGTATGATATTGTGCTTTCGTAGATGTTTAATGGGATAGTATCGTCATTACGAATAGTAAAGGTCTCTTGCTGCGCTTTTCGCTCAACGAAACGAAGATCTCGGTACTTAGTGAAGCTGATAGTATTGCGATGGCTATCTATCCATCCATTGTGTTGAAAATGAGCGACGTTGGCGTAAACACCATAAGCGTTTGGTTGAGCACATCCATCCCCCCAGCTGACCACGCCTAGCAATTTGTTGATACCGTTATCATCAACGATGAGTGGACCGCCGCTATCTCCTTGGCAGCTATCTTTACCTCCCCAATAGTATCCGGCGCAAATACCGTCATCTGATACATTAGAGTAGTTTCCTGGTAGGTTTTGGCAGGTAGCTCGATCTACGTATTCCAAATCTACTTGTTGTAAAACGGTTGGGTATATTCGGTCTGTCGTGGACGTATTTCCCCATCCAGCCACGTGCAACTTGTCTCCTACGCGTACGCTATCTAAAAGTTCTGGCGTTGCCAGGTCAATAGTTGCGCTATCGATATTGCGTTCTAATTCAATAAGAGCGATGTCATTGTTCGTTGTTATGTTGTTATATTCATCATGTGAATAGATATTTTTAATGGCGATGCGCTGTGCTTGAGACTCTCTGTTTTTGTCATAAAGACCAAGAACGATATCCAGATCGTCCGCATTAAGACCTTCCACACAGTGCGCAGCAGTTAATACGTATTTTCCACCTAGGAAACTGCCACCACAAAAGTGACCAATAGATGTAGGTTGTCCTTTACGTACCAGTGAAGCAATAAATTTCCAGTCGGAAGTGTTGGCAGGTTCGCCGCCGATAATGCGAGTGGATACATCATTCTGAACAGGCTCAAGAGTATCTGCGATTGTGGTTGCTGGTAAAGTCAGCCCAATCAGAAAAGCCACTAACGTTTTTTTCATTTTAATTCCGTAATATTAACGTGGTTTATTATAAGGAGGGCAAATGATAAACGGAATCATTCTCTCAGTAAATAGTTGTGGAGAAATGAAAAATTATAACGTATCGGTTTAACTTTGATGGTTAGAATTGGAGGGGGGATCTTCTGAAAAGATGAAACCCGCCAAGTTGGACGGGTTTCACTATCGTTGTAACTAGTACGGAGGGATTACAGGATCACTGTCTTATTCCCATAAACAAAGACGTGGTCATTGATCACTTTATTCAAAGCCTTACTCAATACGTTCTTCTCTACATCGCGTCCCGCTTGCGCCATATCTTGGGCATTGAATGTATGGTCGACAGGAATTACGTCTTGCTTGATGATCGGCCCTTCATCTAAATCATTAGTCACGAAGTGTGCTGTTGCACCGATGATTTTCACACCGCGATCGTAAGCTTGTTGATATGGCTTCGCGCCAATAAAAGCAGGTAAGAAGCTGTGATGAATATTAATGATTTTGTGGTGATATTTCTCAACAAACGTCGGCGTTAATACGCGCATGTATTTAGCTAGCACCAAAAAGTCAGCATCGTATTGATCGATCACTTCTAGCATCTTCTGCTCGTGTTCTTCACGGCTAAGGTTTTCATGGGTCACATGGTGGTAAGGAATGTCGAAGCGTTCAGTGAGAGTTTGCAGTTTGTCGTAATTCCCCACCACAGCGGCGATCTCAACATCTAGGCTTCCATCGTAGGTTTTTAT
Source organism: Vibrio sp. Vb1554 (assembly GCF_033344235.1). Taxonomy (NCBI): domain Bacteria; kingdom Pseudomonadati; phylum Pseudomonadota; class Gammaproteobacteria; order Vibrionales; family Vibrionaceae; genus Vibrio; species Vibrio sp. Vb1554. Next base: position 75,751 of record NZ_JAWPOJ010000010.1, read on the forward strand.
CAGAATATCGCCTAAACAATGCGCTTCTTTTGTGACGAGAATGACGATGCGCTTACGGCGAGAGCCAACCAATTTACGCTTAGCACCTTGCGGGAGAGCTTGGTCCAAGTCGGCAAGAAACGTTTGATCGTTGAAGTACCCCTCCAACTCCGTTCTCATGAAAAAGTGGCCACTGGTATTATCAACAAATTCGTTATTGTGAACGATGTTGAGTTGGTGCTTGTAACAGATATTAGTAATTTTCGAGATGAGACCCGGGGCGTCAGAACAGTGGGTCAACAGTGTTTTCTTTTCCATAAATCAGGTACTTCCATGCATTAATATTTTAGCGTACGAATTTGTTATTATTCCCTGGCGGGTGTAACTGTACTGCCATGTTTCACCATAAATAATCTATTCTTACGTTGGTTTCAACAAAATATCCGCGTGTCGCCGCAAGCTGGTCAGATTGTGGGCTGATGTCACTCCTATTCCTCTGATATACTCTCGATAATTTTTCAAACTCAATACCAAGCATGATCGCAAAAACTTTTTCCTCTGATGGCGCGTTAGGTAAGGCCATTCCTGGCTTTCAAGCTCGTCAGCCACAAATCGATATGGCGGAAGCCGTCAGCAGTGCGATCAAAGATCAAACCCAGTTGGTGGTGGAGGCAGGAACCGGAACCGGTAAGACCTTCGCCTACTTAGTCCCTGCGCTGTTAAGCGGTAAAAAAGTGATCATCAGTACAGGCTCGAAAAACTTGCAAGAGCAGTTGTACCATCGTGACTTACCGCTCATGGTCAATGCGCTTGGTTTTTATGGCCAAGTGGCGTTATTAAAAGGGCGTTCTAATTATCTGTGTTTGGATCGTTTGAGCCGCCAAATGGTCGAAAGCCACACTAATGAATCTGACCCGACGTTATTAACTCAACTGGTTAAAGTGCGTGCTTGGTCATCAGAAACCAAAACAGGTGACCTTGGTGATTGTGATGATCTGCCAGAAGACAGCATGATCATTCCGACTATCACCTCAACCAATGATAACTGTTTAGGTAAAGAATGTCCGAGCTACACTGATTGCTTTGTATTGAAAGCGCGTAAGCGAGCCATGGATTCCGACATTGTTGTAGTGAACCATCACTTGTTTCTTGCTGATTTAGCGATCAAAGAAACAGGATTCGGTGAACTGATTCCAGAAGCCGATGTGTTTATTTTTGATGAAGCTCATCAGTTGCCAGATATTGCGAGCGAATATTTCGGCCAGTCAGTTTCAAGCCGCCAAATTCACGATCTTGCCAAAGACATTGAAATAGCCTATCGCACCGAAGCCAAAGATATGCGTCAATTGCAAAAAGTGGGCGACAAACTCATGCAAAGCGCAATGGACATGCGGATTGTATTGGGTGAGCCAGGCTTTCGTGGCAACTGGCGTGAGGCGTTGCAATCAGGTTCTATTAAGCGAGAATTATTGCGCTTAACTGACAGCCTCGAATTGGCGATTGATGTACTCAAAATAGCCTTAGGGCGCAGTCAATTACTGGATACCGCCTTTGAACGAGCCAATTTGATCAAAGGCCGTATCGACCGGGTATGTGATGTCGATATTACCGGTTACTCATACTGGTACGATACCTCGCCTCGTCATTTCGCTCTGCACATTACGCCTCTTTCTGTCGCGGACAAGTTCCATGAGCAAATAGAGATTAAACAAGGCGCTTGGATTTTCACGTCAGCAACCCTAGCCGTATCGGGCGATTTCAAGCACTTTACTGAGCGCCTTGGCCTCAAGCCTACAAAGCAATTTTCTCTGCCGTCCCCCTTTGATTATCAAAAGCAAGCGCGCCTTTGTGTGCCAAGGTATTTGCCAGAGCCAAACAGTAACGGCTTAGCGGATAAGTTAGTCCGAATGCTTGCTCCGGTGATTGAAGAAAATGATGGTCGCTGCTTCTTTTTATGTACCTCGCACAGCATGATGCGTGAACTAGGTGAGAAGTTCCGAGAAGTACTTGAGCTGCCTGTGTTAATGCAAGGGGAGATGAGTAAGCAGAAAACCTTGGCGGAGTTTATGGAACTGGGTAACGCTTTACTCGTGGCGACGGGCGCTTTCTGGGAAGGGATTGATGTTAGAGGTGATGCGCTGAGCTGTGTTATTATCGACAAATTACCGTTTACCGCCCCTGACGATCCGTTACTCAAAGCCCGTATCGAGGATTGTCGATTACGTGGCGGTGAACCATTTGCTGAAGTACAAATCCCGGATGCAGTGATTACGTTAAAGCAGGGAGTCGGGCGATTAATTCGAGATCAGAAGGATCACGGTGCGTTGATCATTTGTGATAATCGCCTCGTCACGCGAGACTATGGTGGTATTTTCCTCGGAAGTCTACCACCTATCCCAAGGACGCGAGACTTAGATGGAATCAAAGCATTCCTGAAAGCAGAACAATCTGTCACAGACGCAAGTGCTGAGGCATAACCCAATAAATGAGAGTTGTAGAGAGTTAAATGAGCGCAAAAATTCTTGCTATCGATACAGCGACTGAAAACTGTTCAGTTGCGTTGTTGGCTAATGATCAAGTGATTTCACGTAGCGCGGTTGCACCACGCGATCACACCAAAAAAGTACTGCCAATGGTTGATGAAGTACTCAAAGAAGCTGGCCTGACTCTACAAGAGCTGGATGCGTTAGCGTTTGGACGTGGTCCAGGTAGCTTTACTGGCGTTCGTATCGGTATTGGTATCGCACAAGGTTTGGCGTTCGGTGCTGACTTACCTATGATCGGCGTTTCAACGCTGGCTGCAATGGCTCAAGGTAGCTATCGCTTGCATGGTGTGACCGATGTCGCTGTGGCTATTGACGCACGTATGGGTGAAGTTTACTGGGCACGTTACACTCGCCAAGCAAACGGTGAGTGGGCAGAGATGGATGCAGAGTGCGTAATTCCACCAGCACGTCTCGTTGAAGAAGCACAAGCAGACGACAAAACGTGGACGACAGCAGGTACTGGTTGGGATGCTTACCAAGAAGTATTAGCAGACCTACCGTTTAATTTGACGCATAGTGACGTTCTGTACCCTGATTCACAAGACATCGTGATTCTTGCTGAACAAGAATTTAAAAAGGGTAATACCGTGCCGGTCGAAGATTCGAGCCCTGTTTATTTACGTGATAATGTGACATGGAAAAAACTTCCTGGTCGCGAATAGTCCGTTTTTCATTAACCTGACAAAAAGCAGGGCGTTTGCCCTGTATTTTTATGGAGTGCTATGGCGTCGATTAATGGCTTGCCTCCTTCTTTGATTCCCGGTGCAAATCGCACTCATAAAGCCAGTCAAAAGAAGCAGGTAAATAAATCACAAACAAAGCAGCCCGTAGGTCAGCCTTCAAAGGTTGCTAACGCCGTGGCGCACTCCATAAAACACGTGGATGAGTCCCAAATTCACCGAGCTCAAGTGCAATATGACCTTCCTGAAGGGGGCGCACGTAAAGCAATGGAGCAGTACATGGATGTCATGAATCGAGCTAAAAAAGAGGAACTGGCTCAATTACTTGGTGTCGATATTTACGTGTGAGATCTCCCCAGCTTGGGGTTACTAATATTGAAAGGTGGTTTATGAAGGTTTTTGGACGGTTTTTTCTCGCATTATTTGCTACGGTTGGTTTGTCTGCGTGTAGCTCTTTGCCAGAGGAGCTAAATGCAAGCACAGAATTGGTCGTTACAGACTATAAAGCGTTTGCTGAGTCTCAGGGGCAAGTGAGTGAAGATGTTCGCCTTGGTGGAATCATCGCTAAAGTGGATAACTTTAAAGATAAAACGCGTCTAGAGATTGTAAACCTTCCTATCAGTAAGTCTGGTAAACCTGATATTGATGAAGAGCCTACGGGGCGTTTTGTCGCCTATTTTGATGGCTATTTAGAGCCTGTCGCCTTTAGTGAAGGCCGTTTGGTGACGGTTGTAGGCAAAGGAGCAGGGGAAGAAGAAGGAAAGATCGGTGAGCACGGTTACATCTTCCCAGTAATTAAGGGGGAAGGGTACCGTTTATGGAAAATTGAAGAACGTGTACGCATGTATGACTCGCCAACCTACTTTTACCCATGTTACTCGATTAACTGCCGCATGTGGCGTAATGATTTCCCGCAAGACGGTAAAGTGATAAAACAGGTCAAATAATCTGCGATGCATGAGCGTCAATTCGAGCTTCCTGCCGGCAAAATGGCAGCCCTTGAGATAGGGAACGAGAAAACGGCTGACTTGTCAGTCGTTTTTCTTCATGGGTGGTTAGATAATGCGGGCAGCTTTAAAGCGCTCATGGAGCAGTTGAATCAACTTAATCCTCACTTACACCTCCTCGCCATCGATCATTTTGGTCACGGTTTATCGAGTCATAAATCTCACGATAATTATTACCCCTTTCACGACTATATTGCCGATTTGTATCAGTTTTTGGACGAATTATCACCAAACAGACTGATATTAGTAGGGCATTCACTTGGTGCTTTAATCGCAAGTTGCTATAGTGCAGCGTTTCCAGAGCAGGTCGAAGCTCTTGTGCAAATTGAGGGAGCAGGACCTCTTCATGAGGATCCTACTAACAGTTTGCCTCGTCTTCGCGATGGCGTTTTAAGTCGAATAAGACAGCAAAACAAGCCAGAGCGAGCCATTGCCTCCTTCGATCTGGCGTTAAAATTACGCATGCAAGCCAACCAATTAACCGCTGAGCAGCTTCTACCGATAGTCGAGCGTGGAACAGAGCAGCGAGGAGATAAATGGTATTGGCGGCATGACGCCAAGTTAAAATGTGCGTCGCTTTACCGAATGGCGCAAGCGCATGCTAACTCGATTACCAGCCAAATACGTTGTCCTCATTTGATTGTATTAGGCGATCAAGGATTTCAGAATTTACCATCTAACCAAGCTGATTGGGGAGAGAACCCACCGCAAGTGGTGTCTGTCAAGGGTGGTCATCACTGTCATTTAGAGCAAATACTCGAGGTCGCAACGCGAATTCTTGGTGTAGTTAACAAAATTTAAACAAGTGTTTGAGAGTTGCGTGCTCAAGCACGTTCGCTGTGCTGTAATAGCTTTCAAAATAAAAAGGACGCTATTTTTTAGCCAGTTATAAACGAGGAGTAACATCGTGGATAAACCATGGCTTTCACGTTATCCAAGTGACGTACCTGAAACCATTAATCCAGAGCAATATGAGTCTTTGGTAGAAATGTTTGAACAGTCTGTACAAAAATATGCAGACCAACCAGCATTCATGAACATGGGCTCGGTTATGACCTTCCGTAAATTGGAAGAGCGTAGTCGCGCATTCGCAGCGTATCTGCAAAACGAGTTAAAACTGCAAAAGGGTGACCGCGTTGCTCTGATGATGCCAAACTTACTGCAATACCCAGTAGCATTATTTGGTATTTTGCGTGCAGGTTGTATCGCCGTAAACGTTAACCCACTTTACACTCCTCGTGAACTTGAACACCAATTGAATGACTCAGGTGCGACGACGATTGTGATTGTGTCTAACTTTGCGAATACGCTAGAACAAATCGTCGATAAAACACCAGTCAAACACGTAGTGTTAACCAGTCTTGGTCAAATGCTGCCACGAGCGAAAGGTACGATTGTCGATTTTGTCGTGAAGTACGTTAAGGGCATGGTGCCTAAGTACGATTTACCTGGTGCAATCTCAATGCGTCAGGCTCTACGTAAAGGTCGTCGTCTACAATACGTTAAACCGTTTATGTCTGGGGATGACATTGCATTCCTGCAATATACGGGGGGGACGACAGGTGTCGCGAAAGGCGCGATTCTGACTCACCGCAACATGATTGCGAACGTTCTACAGGCAAAAGGCGCGTACGGACCGGTTTTATCTCCGGGGCGTGAATTAGTCGTGACAGCATTACCGCTGTATCACGTATTTGCTCTTACCGTAAATTGTCTGCTGTTTGTTGAAATGGGTGGTCGTAACTTACTTATTACGAACCCTAGAGATATTCCAGGGTTCGTGAAAGAGTTACAAAAGCATCCGTTTACTGCGATTACGGGCGTGAATACCTTATTTAATGCATTGGTCAATAATGAAGATTTCCACGAGTTGGATTTCAGTAATCTACGTTTAGCCGTTGGCGGCGGCATGGCAGTGCAGCGCTCAGTGGCAGAAAGATGGCAAAAGACCACGGGTTGCTATTTGCTCGAAGGTTACGGTCTAACAGAGTGTTCTCCGTTGGTGGCGGCATATCCGCATGATCTTGTTGAATACAATGGCTCTATTGGTCTGCCGGTACCATCAACAGAAGTTCGTATCGTGGACGAAGAAGGTAACGCTCTTTCGAATACTGAAACTGGCGAACTTCAAGTTCGTGGTCCTCAGGTTATGCAAGGTTACTGGCAACGACCTGAAGCAACGAAAGATACGATTAACGAAGACGGCTGGCTATCAACTGGCGACATCGTTAAGTTCGATGACGAAGGCTTCCTGCATATCGTTGACCGTAAGAAAGACATGATCTTAGTATCAGGCTTTAATGTTTACCCGAACGAAATCGAAGACGTTGTAGCACTTCACGGCAAAGTACTTGAAGTTGCTGCTATTGGTCAGCCGCATGAAGTGTCTGGTGAATTAGTGAAGATTTATGTCGTGAAACGCGATCCGAGCTTGACCAAAGACGAAGTGATCGCGCATTGTCGAGAACACTTAACTGGCTACAAAGTTCCGAAGTTGGTTGAGTTCCGCGAAGACTTACCTAAAACCAATGTCGGTAAGATCTTGCGTCGTGTTTTACGCGAAGAGAATGACGCTGAACTTGCGAAGAAAAGCGCATAAGCCGATTTCGTCGAGTCGAGAGATTTAAAAAATGATAGAATGCCAGCGTTTTGCTGGCATTTTTTATAGCGAGAAGTATGTGAACTATCAAATTATTACTAAAAACAAAGACCTAGAAGAGGTTTGCACTCATGCCCGAGAGGCAGACGTAGTGATGCTGGATACCGAATTCGTTCGTATTCGCACTTTCTACCCGCAGTTAGGTCTGATTCAGCTTTTCGATGGTAATCGCCTCTCGCTGATTGATCCGACTGAATTAACGGATATGACGCCGTTTGTAGCGCTATTAAAAGATACTTCTGTGCTAAAAGTGCTGCACGCATGTGGTGAAGATTTAGAAGTTTTCCAAAACGCTTTTGGTTGTACACCATTCCCTATGGTGGATACGCAGCTGATGGCCGCTTTTCTCGGTCACGGCTTATCGACAGGCTTCGCATCGCTGGTGGAAGAATATTTAGGCGTAGAGCTCGACAAAAGTGAATCACGTACCGACTGGATGGCTCGTCCACTGACACAAAAGCAATTAGATTATGCTGCCGCAGATGTTCATTACTTGCTACCGTTATACGAAAAGCTGTTCGATAAGGTGACGCAAGCAGGTTGGTGGGAAGCTGTACAGCAAGAAAGTGATTTACTCGTTTCGAAACGTATTCGCGTAACCAATGAAGAGAATGCCTACCTTGATATTAAGGGCGCTTGGCAATTAAAACCTTCTGAGCTGGCGATTTTAAAGCCATTGGCGACGTGGCGTTATCGTGAAGCAATCAAACGAGATTTAGCGCTGAACTTTATCTTCAAAGAAGGTGATCTATTAACGGTCGCTCGTCTTGGTTTAACGAACTTTAAGAAGATGGAAGCAGAAGATATTGATATCCGAGCGATTAACCGCCATGGCGCGAAGATTGCCGCGATTGTTAAACAAGCGAAGCAAACACCTTCTGAAGAGTATCCTGCGAAAATTGAGCGTTTAATGGACTATCCGGGTTACAAGCAGGTCTTCAAAAATATGAAAGACTTGGTGAAATCGGCTTCGCAGAAGTCAGGTTTAGCCACGGAGTTCCTTGCCTCTAAAAAGCAGATCAATCAGTTGATCAGTTGGGTTTGGAAAAAAGATCGTGACCCAGAAGTATTGCCTGATTTGATGCAAGGGTGGCGTTTGGATTTACTCGGCGACAAGATGAACAAAGCATTAAAGTAATGAAAGATGAAAAAGGTTGGCCTCGATGCCAACCTTTTTCGTTCTAATTAGAGCATTCGTCTTGCGAGAGAAACTGATTACTTTTCTTCGTCTGGTAGCTTCACATTCAGCTCAAGAACTGAGATATCGTCGTCTTTGTGCTCAAATGTTAAGTCAACCATATTTGGATCAATTGCCACGTACTTGCTTATCACCTTCAAGATGTCTTCTTTTAATTGAGGCAAGTAAGACGGCGCAGGATCATTTTGGCTGCGGCGCTCTGCGACAATGATTTGCAAACGCTCTTTAGCTAGATTCGCAGAAGTTTTCTTCTGTGGACGGAAAAATTCTAATAATGACATGTCTAGCCTCCAAAGAGTCGTTTAAAGAGTCCTTTCTTCTCCTCAGTAAGGAAACGAAATTCAACCTGATTGCCTAATAAGCGATCAACGGTGTCAGAATAAGCCATACCCGCATCGGTGTTATCGTCAAAAGTGACTGGCACACCTTTGTTTGACGCGTTAAGCACGGCTTGGCTTTCTGGAATCACGCCTAGTAGTGGAATATGTAAGATCTCCTCTACGTCTTCAACGCTTAGCATTTCGCCTTGAGTGACGCGAGATGGGTTGTAGCGAGTCAGTAACAGGTGCTGTTTTACTGGCTCTAGCCCTTGTTCTGCACGCAGTGACTTGGAATCTAAAATACCGAGAATGCGGTCAGAGTCACGTACAGAAGAGACTTCTGGGTTCGTTGTGACAATGGCTTCATCGGCATAGTACAAGGCCATTAACGCGCCTTGCTCGATACCTGCTGGTGAATCACAAATAATGAAATCAAAGCCCATTTCATCAAGTTCGCCGAATACGCGCTGAACACCATCTTTTGTCAGTGCGTCTTTATCACGAGTTTGAGAAGCAGGAAGAATAAATAGGTTGTCTGTGCGCTTATCTTTGATCAGCGCTTGGTTTAATGTCGCTTCACCGTTAATGACGTTTACAAAGTCATACACGACGCGGCGCTCACAGCCCATGATTAGATCGAGGTTACGCAAACCGATGTCAAAATCGATCACCGCGGTCTTTTTTCCCTTAAGAGCTAGACCAGAGGCGATGGCTGCGCTTGAAGTGGTTTTACCAACGCCACCTTTACCAGACGTTACTACAATAATGCGTGCCATTTTTTTTCCTTTTTAGATTAAATCGCGAGAACTTCTAAATGTAATGATTCATCGGCTTTACTGATCATTACTTTCTTTTGCCAGTACTCGCTTTCAATTTGATCGCTTAACCAGTAGTCACCCGCAATGGATACCAGTTCTGCTTGTAAATCGTGGCAAATAATACGCGCTTCCTGCTGACCACTTGCTCCTGCAATCGCACGACCTCGAAGTGTGCCATGGATATGAATAGAGCCGTCAGCAATGACTTCAGCACCTGCACTTACGTGCGCTAGCACCACCAAATCACCATCTTTTGCGTAGATCTGTTGTCCTGAGCGGACAGGCGTACGAACTACTTTCGTTGGTGCCATTTTGGCAGGTGCTTGGCTTGGTGATTTGCTCGCCGACATAATGGCGAAGCCAGCTTCGGAAGCAAGGTTTTGTACACGCTTGTCTTTACAGCCCGTTACACCGACCGGAATAAAACCAGCATCTGAGATGCCTTGTTTAAGCTTAGGGAAATCAATGTCGCCTTGTACTTTTGCTATATTGATTACCAAAGGCGCGGATGCAAAAAAAGAAGGTGCTTGAGAAACTTTTTCTTGCAAAAATTCGACAGTCTTTGCGATCTCATTGTCAGAAAGGTGTAAAACTGACAATGTAAAACTGCTACCTTTAAGGTCTGGTGAATGGGTCATCGTGGACTTCTTGCCTTTATTGAAAGAGCGTTGCCTTAAACTAGGTATGTCATGTTATATTTCATCCTTTGACGCAGCAAGTTCTCTCGTGGGCAAATAGGTGAATTAATCTCAAATTTGCTATTAAGTTTGCGAGAATTTGACGTTTTCAACCTAATCCGCACTCAACGCGGCTAAATCAGCATAAAAGGCGTGTCATGCTTTGTTCAATTTATAAAAGCTCGAAAAAAGAAGGTACTTATCTCTATATTCCGAAAAAGGATGATTTTTCACAGGTTCCTGACACCTTAATGCAGATGTTCGGTAAGCCTATCGCTGTCATGACGATTAAACTTGATGGCCGTAAATTGGCACAAGTTGATATCGAAAAAGTGAAGGCTTCATTACAAAATGATGGCTTCTTTCTTCAGGTTCCACCGCCGCCGGAGAACCTATTAGAAAAGTACAAAGAACAAAAAGCCCAGCAGAAAGGCGAATAACGTCATCGTTTTTCATCTGGGATTTCTGCCTTGCTCAAGGAGGGCAATATGAAAAAGATACTGGCTACCATGCTTAGCGTTGGTATGTGTACCTCGGCTTTTGCAAGTAGCGAGGGTTTTGATGAATACTTGAATAAGCTGCGTGCTGAAGCTCGTGATAAAGGTATCTCAGAGCAGGTCATTAGTGCTGCTTTTGCTAATGTTGAGTACAAGCCCCGAGCAGTAAAAGCGGACCGAAACCAACCAGAAAAGAAACTGACATTGGATGAGTACATTCCTCGCGCGGTGCCTGAATGGAAGGTGAAGCAAGCCAGACAACTCTACAAAGAGCATTACACCGAGCTAAAGCGTATAGGCGATGAGTACGGTGTCCACCCGCGCTTTATTGTGGCACTTTGGGGAGTTGAAAGTAACTTTGGTAAGTTTACCGGCAACTTTAAAGTGATTGATGCACTATCCACAATGGCATTTGAAGGCCGTCGTGAAGAGTTTTTCCGTAAAGAGACTATGTCGGCACTTCAGATCCTCGATCAAGGCCATATTGAGCTAGAGAACTTTAAAGGCTCATGGGCTGGTGCGATGGGTCAATGCCAGTTTATGCCAAGCTCTTTCCTTCGTTTTGCTGCTGACGGCAACGGTGATGGTAAAAAAGACATATGGCAATCTGAAGCGGACGTGTTTGCATCAACCGCTAACTATTTGAGCAAGTCTGGTTGGGATGATAAATATACTTGGGGTCGCCAAGTTAAGGTTCCTAAAAATATTGATCGCAGCCTAGAAGGGCGCACGGCTGAAAAAGGCAAATACCTTCAAGAGTGGAGCCAATTAGGTATCACAAAATATGACGGTAGCCCGTTGCCAAAACTGGATGAAGACATCAAAGCATGGTTGATCATGCCGGACGACGAGAATGGTCGTACGTATCTGGTTTACAATAACTACAACGTATTGATGAAGTGGAACCGCTCTTACTACTTCGCACTTGCTGTGAGTCACTTGGCTGACCGCATTAAATACTGATCTGCCATCAAACAATTTGGCATTCAGTCTTCAATACAAGGGCTCTTCGGAGCCCTTTGTTTTTTCTATAACCAAATCGAGGTAAAGCGTGTTATCTGAACGTGCCGCACAAATGGTGATTTTCTCCGCTCTTCTTAAACACAAAAGCTTCACAGCTGCTGCAAAGAGCTTAGGCGTGTCGGTGTCTCATGTGAGTAAACAGTTGAGTCAGTTAGAAGCGTCTCTTGGTATCAAGCTTGTTCAACGCACTACGCGAAGCTTTACGCCGACTGAGGCAGGGAAAACCTTTTTTCATCACTGTGAGCAAGTGGTACAAGCGGTGAGCAGCGCCACATTAGAGATGGAAACCCAGCGGGATGAAGTAGCAGGTTTGGTACGTCTTGGGTTGTCGCAATCATTTGGTACCTTACACATTATTCCAGCGATTCAAGAGTTACGCGAACTGTATCCTCAACTTCAAGTGGAAGTACATCTGTTTGACTATAAGGTCGATATGTTAGCCGAAGGGCTCGATTTATGGGTAACCAACAACGAGCATTTGCCTGAAGGTTACATTGCGCAGCGTTTGACGGATTGCCAGTTTGTTGTTGCGGCATCGCCAGATTACTTATTGAAACATGACACGCCAGCAGAACCGGATGACCTATCTGCTCACAACTGCCTCATATACAGAAGCTGGGAGCGTGACTATACGGGGTGGGCGTTTACCAAAGATCAGCAAGAATTGAACGTAAAAGTCTCGGGTAACTATTCAGTGGATCTGGCAGAAGCCGTTCGGGATGCGGCTATTGCAGGTTGGGGTATTGCCTACCTTGCCACTTACTTGCTGGGGGATGAGTTTAGAACGGGTAAGTTAATACAGCTGTTACCTGACTGGAAAGCCAGCCAGTCGATGCCGTTTTATGCGGTATACCCAAGCCGGCAGCATATGCCAAAAAAAATATCCGCAGTGATTAACTTTATCAAACAGAAGATCGGCAACCCTTGTCATTGGGACCAACGTTTGGCGCCTTACATCTCTATTCCTAAATAACAGGATCAATGACGTTTTAGAACGACACATAAGGTGATTCACTTCACAAAAATTTTTCCTGAACCAGAAACATATTTTCCATATGGAAATAATTAAAATAAGCAAACGTTTATCTTTAATAAATTCAATTTGTTATTTTGTTGGTCAGTTATTGGTCGCTTAAACTTTTCACACTGTTAACATCCTCAACTTGCAGCATTTTGAGTCCGCTATACAATCCGGTGCCTTCCATATCCCCCTTCTGTCGGATTCATTTTATGAACTCAATTATTGGTATCGTAGCCATACTATTCCTAGCATGGCTACTTTCTACAAATAGAAAAAATATAAAGCTGAGAACAGTGTCGTTTGCGTTTGCTTTGCAGGTACTGTTTGCGTTGTTGGTTTTATATGTACCAGCAGGACGAGATGCGCTGAATTCAGTGAGCAGTGTTGTGTCGAATTTGATCAACTATGGTCAAGAGGGCATTGCGTTTTTATTCGGTAATTTGGCGACAGGGGGCTTCACCTTTGCGATCAATGTTCTGGGTATCATCGTTTTCTTCTCCTCTCTTATCTCAGGTCTTTATCACATTGGTGTGATGCCAAAAATCATTAACTTTATCGGTGGTGGTATTCAAAAGCTGCTAGGTATCGGTCGTGCTGAGTCTTTGTCTGCTACGGCGAATATCTTTGTTGGCACCATTGAAGCACCATTAATGGTAAAGCCTTACCTAAAACACATGACTGACTCGCAGTTCTTTGCAGTTATGACAGGTGGTTTAGCGTCAGTTGCTGGCGGAACGTTGGTTGGTTACGCATCACTGGGTGTCGATCTCAACTATCTTATTGCTGCTGCATTTATGTCAGCACCTGCCGGCTTGTTGATGGCAAAAATTTTAATGCCAGAAGATACGGATAAAGCAGCAGATATCGACATTAGCCAAGTTGAAATTCCACGTGCAACCAACGTAGTAGAAGCATTAGCCGATGGTGCCATGGCGGGTGTACGCATTGCTGTATCGGTCGGTGGTACGTTACTGGCGTTTATTAGTGTCATTGCAATGCTAAACGGCATGTTAGGCTGGATAGGTGATCTGATTGGGACACCATTAAGTTTTGAGCTCATCCTAGGTTTTGTGTTTGCGCCAGTCGCTTGGTTGTTGGGTATACCATGGCAAGAAGCAACCACAGCAGGCTCGCTGATTGGTAACAAGATTGTGGTGAATGAGTTCGTCGCTTTCATCCAGCTTGCAGAAGTGAAGTCTCAACTTAGTGAACACTCACAAGCAATCGTGACGTTTGCTTTGTGTGGCTTTGCAAATATCTCAAGCATGGCGATGCTGATTGGTGGGTTGGGCTCTTTGGTACCAGAAAAGCGTGCATTTGTTTCTAAGCATGGTTTCCGTGCGATTATCGCTGGTGTCATGGCGAACTTAATGAGCGCTTCTATTGCGGGCGTGATTTTAAGTCTGTAATTGAAATAGATATCAACAATTAGCAAAAAGGCTCCTTGCGGAGCCTTTTTCGTATCTGAAATTTACGTTATTTGTCTGTGTGGAACTGTTCGCAAGCGAGCATCGTGTTCTCAATTAAACTTGCGACGGTCATTGGGCCAACGCCACCAGGAACAGGAGTAATAAAGCTCGCACTTTCACGTGCTTTGTCGTATTCCACGTCGCCAACTAGTTTGCCTGAATCAAGACGGTTAATACCGACATCGACCACCACTGCGCCTTTTTTAATCCACTCACCAGGGATGAAGTTAGGCTTACCAACCGCAACCACGACAACGTCAGCTTGACGCACATGACTCTCTAGGTCTTTGGTAAAACGGTGACATGTTGTTGTTGTGCAGCCCGCAAGCAGCAGCTCAAGTGTCATTGGACGACCAACAATGTTTGATGCGCCAACCACAACCGCATGTTTACCACGTAGCTCAATGTTGTAACGGTCGAGTAGGGTAATGATGCCCTTTGGCGTGCAAGAGCGAAGCTTTGGAATACGTTGCGCAAGACGGCCAACGTTATAAGGGTGGAAGCCATCCACGTCCTTCTCTGGGTGAATGCGCTCTAAAACATGTGTTGTGTCTATGCCCGCAGGAAGGGGTAATTGCACTAGAATGCCGTCAATTTCATCATCGTTGTTTAATTCATCAATCAGAGCTAGTAACTCTTCTTCTGAGCTAGACGCAGGAAGGTCAAAAGACTTAGAAACAAACCCAACTTCTTCACATGCACGGCGTTTGCTACCGACATAAACCTGAGAAGCAGGATCTTCACCAACTAGAACCACTGCTAAACCAGGAGCACGTAGCCCAGCTTCAACACGTGCTTTAACACGTGCAGCCACTTCGGATCGAACAGTTTGGGAAATGAGAGTTCCGTCTATATTTTGAGCAGTCATGACTTTCCTTATAAATTAAGAAGGCAGATTATCTGCGGCGCATTGTCGCAGAATTTCTTATCAACATCCATACGCAAACGTTTGCTTTGTGGTGTTTTTGAACATTAAGCGTTTTAATGGACTTTTTTTAGGCATTCAGATCAGAATGTTATGAAAACCCGTTGATTTACCCGTTTGAACTCGTATAATCCTGTCCCTGTAGCGCGCCCTTAGCTCAGCTGGATAGAGCACGTCCCTTCTAAGGATGTGGTCGTAGGTTCGAATCCTACAGGGCGTGCCATTTATTTTGGGGGTTAGCAGGTTAGTACTTGCTAACCCCTTTTTCATTTCTGGTATTTCTAGTCAAGTTACTAGTCAAGTAAGCGTGTAGCTAAACGAAATCGGATGTAATCCTTTTTACAGACGGTCACTTAACACACTGTAGTTTCTAATGCTTGTGTTTAGCCGTGACTCGCTTACGGACGAATGTTAACAAGCATAATTGAGAGTGGCTGAGCGAGCCGTGAGTTTGATGGAACGTTTTAGAGAGGCGGGGTGGATGGTTGCCCAGTTCATACTAGAGCTGTATTACTAGGCTTGGATGAGAATGTTGTGTAAGTGACATTTATGCCCCATAACTTAGTTTATTGCTTCTTGGAGGCTGTCCATGAATATGCTTTATAGGCGAATTGAGTTGTTCGCCCCTTCCCACAGCTCTTCATGTTTGTACGTAAAGTCTGTGTTTTTATAGATCTCGGATTCAAGTGTTAGTACGGCATTGCGCCTGCACTTTCTTCTATCCAAGCTTCGATTGTTTCTCTTTTCCAGCCTACGATTTTCGGGCTTATAGCGGTTGGTTTCGGTAGTTGCCCAGATTTTCTCCAGCGCCATATTGTCACTTTGCTGATACCAAGGTAGTCAGCTAGATCATTGATTCGAATAAATTCTTTGTTTTTCATTTAGTCTCTCGTCGTTTAGTTATTGTCGTTATGGAGAGTCAGATATAGATGACTCCTTTTCGGTGGTTAGCCGAAGTTTTCTTAAGAATTCAAATGAGTTTTTGAACCCCTTGCTAGTGTTGTAATGATCCATGATTTCAATCAGTTACTCAATTCACCACTACTTATATTTGGTTGAACTTTAGCCATTTGATGTTATTTTTTAACTTAGTTGAATCATTTCTTTGCAAGCTAGTGCCCGCGCATCCAGTGAAATTTTCACTTTCTTAGGCTCACCTTGGAAATCACCTTCTGGCCACACATACCCTAATGACTTAATTAACGACTTGAAGAGCTTAGTAGCAGAATGCTGCGTACAATAATCTTTCCATTTGATGTCTGGTAGTAAGTGCTCATACGTCTTCTGATTCTCGTAGATTTCGATGGCGATAGACTTCACTTGAGGACGCGTTAATATGAGAGTTTCGTTTTCACCTTTGTACTTTGGATTCTGTAAAACTTGTGATTTGATGAATTTTGCTGGTTCTACGAGGTGCTTGTTTAGGTTTGCGCCACTAGGATTCCAAATTTGTTTGAATAAAGCCTTGTTCCGAAATACCTCATCAAAAAGAATATCTTCTTTAGTTATCTTCTCGAGTTGGTAGTCGCGCATAATCTCGAATTTCTTGAGCATTGCCAGTTCTTCAAACCCGACTTGGTTGCTCATGATTAGCCTGTCTGCCTCGGCTCTTGTTATGACGCGTGCGGCCAAAATAGCCTTAATTCGTGCTTTGAGATCCCTAGCCTTTAATAGGTTGAATTTAAATAGACCTTCTTCAAGTTCTTCTTTGCTCGATTGCTGTACTTGGACATTCAAACCAAGCCGCTTTAGATTCCACATCATGCTAAGGGGTTGATTTGCATTGAATAGTTTTTTCTTCTCTTCAAACTCATTACGAAGGATGTCGCGGTCGGAGTCAGTGTTACAAGGAAGAGTAGGGACATAATTGAAATATTCATTTTGAGTCAAGTAAAACGTAATATTTTTACTTGCACGGAAACGCCTTGAGAAATTCACCAATTCATCAATCCCCAGCACTAGGTCACTGACAACGTTAACATTGTCTGTATATTCAGCTTCACATGAGTAGCCAGAAGCCAGGCACGGTGATGCCATAATCATGTTGTACTTGGTGCACTCTTCTGACGGTGATGTCAGGAAATTCGATTGAGCTTTCATGTTTTTATTGCTGCCAGTGAGTACTAACACCTTGTTTTTTAATGCAACCTTTTCACAAGCTTGCCCACTCTTATCCGTCAACCCCATGTCTATCATTGTCATGCGCATTGACTTTAGAGAGTCGAAAAGGATGACATTCTCATCTTTGAGCTTGTTAGATGTGTTGCTAAAAGCGGCAAACTTATTTGCGATAGTTACGTTGATGTTGGCGTATGGGTTTTGCATCGAACGGATGACTAGGACACTATTACGATTCTTACGCAACCATCGTAAAGTGGTATCTGTAACATCTGCGTCTGCGACAACGACCTTAGGAGCCTGCTGGATAGCTAGAGTCAGAACGTCAAATACTTCGTCACGCATTGTGTCGTTATGCCCACAGACATTCGTCATAACTTTTTCGAATTCATCAATAATGAGTATGTCGCAATTGATGATGACTGAAGCCAGATGATCTTTATAGACACTGTTAACGACAACACCCAGTGATGCTGCGTTTTCTATCTCAAATAATGAGGAATTTTTGTAATTTTCTGCTCCAACAGATTCACACAGCTGTTTTACTAGAGGAATGAGGTACGAGAGATAGACTACCTTTTTGTCTTTATTGGCCGACCTTATCAGCGGCTGCAATCCGTGTTTTGTTTTCCCTGAGCCAGTCTGGCCTAGCAATACCGTTGTATCATATTGATTGTCTTCAATGAGGTAGCTGATATTGTCGAACGACTCAACGTCAACTAACTGGTCAAATTCAGTCACTTTCGTCGCATCACTAAGCATCGATTCATAATTGGCTTTTGTTTTCTTTAAGGCTTTGAGTAGCTTCTGATAGCTATTCGAACCAGCATCTAGGTAGTGAGATAGGCAAGATTCTGAAGTCTCGAAATGGAGTGGAATTTTTTGAATCAGACTCTTAGATATGGAGTTTGCGAGCTGAGTGCTTTCGAAAATTTTGTAGCCTTCTAGTAGTGTTTGGACGGTGCTGAGCCTGTCAAAATGGATTCCCGTTGCCAAATCAAATATAGGCAAACGACCTTCTTCGGCGTTCTGTGCGAGTACTTTCTCTGAAAGGTCAGGGTGCTTCGTAGAATCGATTACTATTTCAACGTCACGAATATTGGCTTGTTTGTAAGACTTTGCTATCTCAAAAATATTGTTACTTCCATACATCGGAGCAACGATCCTTCGGTCAGGATTCTCATAATTAATACCATTAGAGATGAGAATGGAGACTTTATGTTTTTGGAGGTTTTTGATTCCGATGTGTTCACTAGTTGTTGATTTATTTAGAATTTTCATGGTGTAATTTATTATTTTTGTGGTTTTTGGGTAAAGTTTGTCTGACGCCAGATACACGATGACTCAGTATCTGAACGCTAGATCAAGAAGATTGAATGTTTGTCGAACTAAGTCTGCTATGTAAGCAGAGCTGCGCCACTCAAATCGTTGAACCAGTTTGAGGGGGCATTGGGTAGAAGCAAGTCATCTCGAAACCAGCCAAGCCATAACTTAGTTTTGAGATAGTCCATGTCGTTGGGTAGAAGACGCTGGCAACCAGCCGCGAGCCAAGCTTTCGACTTGACGATAATGTGCTCCATAAGAGAGGAGTATTCTCTGGTTGCGTGGGTAGGGTAGATCCTAAAATCGATTAAAAATTGGTGAGCTCTGGAGACTCTTTCAAGGTTTCGCATGATTACATTTCGTTTATTTGAGTAAATCATAATCACCTGAAATATGGCCGTCAATTCGCTATTACTTATAAAATCAATGAATTAGGAAATTATTTTTGGATTCAGTGTGTAATCAACCATTTATCTGATGAATTTTTTGGATTGAGGAAATCAAAGTTAGAACGATATTTTTCAGTACTTCACACGAGGAAGTTAGTAGTTCGCAAAGTGCGGTTCGGGATTTAGGAACTGGTGAGAGGGAGGCTGAAAGACATTCAATCAAACTTTTTTTACACCAAAGATCTGATAGCTGCCCGTAGGTCGCTTGAGTTTGAGTGTTTTCCTAAATGAGCCACTTTCTCTATTTATATATAAATAGAGAAAAGTGGCTAAACCAAAGCTGCGCTTTGAAGAGGCTAGACTTTTTCATGAGCGGAGCTCATGGTGTTTCTCTTACAAGTTCTTATGGGGACATAAGAGCTCGAGTTTTGGAAATCATCAGGCTAACTGGTTAGCCTGATAGATTCAGTTAAAACAAGGCACATTAATATTTAGGCTGTTTGAGTACAATCGCACCATGCAGGAGAACTGGGTTTCAACCAAGTTCGGAATTTTACATGCTAGCAAGTCATGTTCCGCGTCATGTGTGGCTCTTAAATGAGGTACACAGTTCTACCATAGTGTGTTCGAGACTTTTTAGTTGTAAGAACTCAGTCTCGATTGTCCCAGTCATCTGTTAGGTTCTTTGTTTGAGTTTCATTTAGAGAGATTGGAATCTACTTATAGCTACGTTTATTTAATTGAGTTCTGATTCATTGCTTATTGAATGTATGGCATCATGGTTTGCTGTATAGAGGTACAGGAATGTTGAATGTTTCGTAAGATCATAAAGTCAAGAGTCAATTTGCTTGGAAAACAAAAAGGAATCGTATTTGGTAAGCATTCCCTGAGGGTGGTTGAGGGGGCATCCACAAAAAAAATCAAGTACTCTGAGATCCTTGGTTTCTGCACCATAAAACGTTCGATTTTTGGTCATCAGATTCAAATCACTACTGACGACAGGGTGGTTGTAATTGGTGGCTTGAGCCATATGAAGACAATTCCACAATTCCACGCTATTAACCGAGAAATTCTAATAGCGATCGAATCTAAAATCTCGGATACCTATACTCGATTTTCAAAAGCTGCTGTTGGTCAATATCTGCGTGAGTCGGGGATCTCTGAGGTTCAAGCGATCATTGAACCTATGGTTCGGTTATTCAACAAAACCCCTGATGTTTGGGAATCGCATTTATCAGGCGAACCTCTACAAAAGATTAAGAAGCTATCCGAGTTAAGCCCAATTTCAAAATCTGCGGATTATCTGAGAGAACTGCACGTTGGTAGAGTGCTAAATGCTCGTAAAACCTTCTACGATAGCATTGAAAGCAATCCACTTACTGAAGAGCAACGATTATCAGTAGTTCAGCACGATGACTTCAATATGGTTCTTGCTGCCGCTGGAACAGGCAAGACTTCTGTTATGGTTGCGAAGACAGCAGATATTCTGGAAAGAAAGTTGGCCAAGCCTGAAGAAGTAATGGTGTTAGCATATGGTAAAGCTGCGGCAGATGAACTTCGTATTCGCTCCAAAGAACGACTGAAAGCCGCAAATATCCATGATTATGACCTCAATAAGCAAATCTCTACTTTTCATAGTCGAGGTTTCCAGATTGTTGCCGCAGCTCAAAAGCAATCCGTGGAAGAGTTTCGAAAATTGAACATGAGCTGGTTAGTAGAAAAACCTGCATTGCTCGAGTTCATCAATAATTGGCTCGTTACTTTCATCGAAGAAAGTGAGGAAAATCTTAACACTTTCATTGAGACTGTATATTACGCATACAACCCATTCCTATCTGAGTCTGAAGAAGCTCACCAAGAAGCTTTGAAAGGTAAGAAATACATCACATTGAATGGTATCGAGGTAAAGGGCTATCAAGAGGTTCTGATTGGCAACTGGCTATTTAAGAATGGCATTGAATATGTGTATGAGCCTGACTATAGCAATCGTCTTGGAACCGATATTGGTTTCCCATACCGTCCAGACTTTTATGTAAAGCCAGTTGAGGGAGCAATAAGCGATCAGATTTACATTGAGCATTTTGGTATCGATAGACAGGGCAACACAAGGGCAGATATCAATAAAGACAAATACAACCAGGGAATCAAAGATAAAAAAGATCTCCACGAACGGATGAGCACTGAACTAGTAGATACTTATCACTATGATTGGTGTGAGGGGAATCTTGAAACCGTTCTAGAAGCAAAGTTAAGGGCATTAGAGGTTGTGCCTGAACCAATATCCAAAAAAGATATTCTTGAAGCTGTAAGAAAGCAAGACTTCATTAAAAATGCGGTTAATGAGCTTTCCGAAACACTATCAGCCGTTCGTTCAGAGGCGATTGATGGTTATGAAATCCAGCGTCGTTTGAAAGAAGTTGGAATTCAAAATGCTCGAAGTCATATGGAATTGATTGAGGGACTGAGACAAGCTTACGTAGGTGAATTACGTAGTCGAAACCACCTTGATTTCGATGACATGATTCTCTTGGCAACTCAATACGTAAAAGATGGCATGTATAAGCCACAGTGGAAGTACATTCTTGTTGATGAGTTTCAGGATATATCCGTTTCTAGGTGGAACTTCTTGATGGAATTGCTGAAAGCTTCAGGCTCAAGTCTCACTGTAGTAGGGGATGATTGGCAGGCTATTTATGCGTTTGTTGGTGGCAAGCTCACATACACGACACGATTTCAAACTAATGTTGGCAATCATGCTTTGACTAAGCTCCAAAAGACGTTCCGATACAACAACAGTATTGCTGACACTGCTGGTGACTTTGTAATGAAAAACCCAGAGCAATACCAGAAGCAGATCGTTACGCATACCCAAGTTGAATCTCCTGAGGTCTTTCTAATTGATAATCATGATGCCAATGAAAAAGACTACACTGAAGCAGCATTGAATGCTGTTGAGAGAGCCATAGAGGAAATCTATGCAGATGACCCAAATGCCTCAATCGGTATCTTGACTCGTTACCGTAAGAGCAAAACAGCAGCTATTCAGCGTTTCACTAAGAAGCGTGGGTTCAAGAATATTAAGTTCTGGACTTTGCATGGTTCGAAGGGGCTAGAGGCGGATTATTGCTTTATTTTGGACTTAAACCAAGGGTACTTTGGTTTCCCCACAGATAGGAAAGAGAACGAGATTGTAAGTGCGTTAATGCCTACAGAAGATGTGTATCCACATGCTGAAGAAAGACGCTTATTTTATGTAGCAATCACCCGCTCAAAGAAACGATGCTATTTGGTTGCTGACCCGAAAGAGCCGTCTGAATTTGTTCTTGAGTTACTCAGTCCTGAATATGACATTAATATAGTGTCAGAACACTTCACTCCTGAGAAGTTGGCTGCAAAGAAATGCCCTCATTGTAAAACAGGATACCTCAAGCCAAAGAAAGGTGAGCGTGGTACTTACGTCTGTTCTACAGGACTAGGCTGTCTAACGGAAGCTGTTGACTGCGAATGCTGTGCTGATGGTCTAGCGGTAAAGAAACGGAGGTATGGTGAGTGTCTAAGTTGTAAGGCTAAGTTCCAGCTATGTCTTCGTTGTACATCCCCCAAAATTACAAGGCTAGGCAGGTATGGTGTGTATGTAGCTTGTTCTGGTTACAAAGGGGAGGAAAATGAGGATTCGTGTAAATTTAGGGATAAGCTGCCTCCTAAATTGAAGGGCAATATTGGGGTGAATGAACGTATTCCGTACTCTGGAATTTTGTAGAATTATCATAATATTATGCGATTATTACTTGCTATACTATGCAACTTGTACTTTGAGATATTATCTACAGGGGAGTATTGGCGTGACAACTTTAGTGATAATCGGTAATGGTTTTGATATTCAGAATGGATTACCTACAAGTTATTGGCATTTCTTTTGATACACGGCTTAAACGTTGATACTGCTGGGATGAATTGATAGTCTGAAAACTCAGATATCTTGTTTAAGGTAACAGTGGTGCCATATTGCAAAACTGCCATAGTCATTACTAAGCAAATGAATACTAGAGAAGTACTAGATCAATTTGCCCGCACCACATTCAAAACTGGTGGCGCTGTTCAATGTGAATGGAATTACGCCCAATTCGTGATAGACAATGGGATGAATAACATTCGCGCTATTGTTGATACAGAGAAGGGGCTCATTATGCTGTGTTGCCGCTATTCTCAATACATCGATATTGGAGAGGAGTTGCTCAAACAGTTTGCCCACGAGCAAGGTTTTTCAACTAAAAGGTTGGAATACTAGGTTGCACGAAAGTACTTTCTTATTACTCTTTCATATCGTCTTCTAACGCCAGAGCAGCTTACGATTCTTGCTCACCGTTCTTGGTGTTGCTGGTGCTACCCTAAATTGAGTCAGCCAATAACTGACTGACTCTTGTTCGTGAATATGTCACAAGTGAACACGAAGTACTTATTAAACTGCGTAGTTAGCACCAAGCCGATTGATTACTTCGACATGTCCGCCAAACTTCCTAATACTTAAAGCGTCAATGGCGATTCCACTGGCTACCTGAAGTAGATCTAGGTTTTTGCCCAGTCGACAATAATCATCCAATAATTGCTTCTTTAGAGTTAGATCGAACTCAAATCGATCCCTAGGCTTGCCGTAGCAATCTTCATCAAGAATAACAAGATATTGGGAATAACAGCCAAACTGAGATGAGTAAAGTTCGAGTAGCTCGTGAACGCTATCAGCGTCCTCGGTTAGAAAGGTATACTTGTTGTTTTTGACATCAAAGTCGGTAATAGCTAGCACATTTAACAATTTAACCAAAAGGATATTACAGACGACTTCTGGAGCCTTGATATAAGCTGAAGCATAAATTGGTCTCTTGTCGGTAATGTAAACGTTTGAGTTTGAGTCTATGGCTAAATAGGTTATTTTCGTTGCTCCACTGATGTCAAATTTGATCATACTTCTCTTACTCCTGTGATTGTTATCTTAGGTTGATTTCTATACTTGAATTTCTTTCATACACGACAAAGCCACCGCTATTGAGCAGTGTCGAAATGGATGTCTGAGTTTGATAGCTAAGTTGTACATCGTGTCTCCAATTTGCCAATAAAAATACAGTTCACACTTACTCGACGAATCGAGAATTCAGTTATTAGTATTTTTATTAACAGTCGGATACACGAATCAATGGAAAGGTATATCTGAACACCAAAGCGTAACCTTTGGATAAGATTAACGTAGTCAGTAAAATTTCATCGACAAGGCTGAGTGAGCAAAAAATTCATAGTTGTGATTTAGATCTCTAAATTGTTGGTGGTTGCTTTAAGCTGCTCAAGCCATTTTTGCCACTTGATAAGAGGGGCCACTTTCTCAATTTATATATAAATACCAAAAAGTGGCTCAACCAAAGCTCCGCTTTGAAGAGAGTCGATTGGTTCATGAACGCAGTTCATGGGGAACTTCTTAGTAATTCTTAGCGAGTTTAAGAATTCTTAATACCAGTAAGAAACACCATACGATATGGTGATTATGATCACGGATTTTTTAGTTAATAGAAAAAAGTCGTATAAATCACTACTCAAATTGAAATTTATTTCTATGTTTCAATACCGCCAAGGCCGCGGTGTTAATGGGACATTTACGGTCTTATCTTAGTTCTTCGTTTTTGAGGATATAATCATGTTGATAAGCCAGGAGCAACAAATAGGTTTGCGAAGCCTAAGTGAGTTACTTGATTATGTTGCGGGCGTCATTCGTCGAGGTGTTCATGGTCGACATTGGGTGACTGCTGAAGTAACCAGCGTGAATCGAAATCGCTCTGGTAATGTGTATTTGCAGTTATCAGATAACGATATTGGGTCGGAATCGCAAGCGCGTGCGGTTGTTTGGTCAAATAAAACCACTATCATTGATGCGTTTGAGAAGAGTACTCAAATGACATTTGCAGAAGGTTTGAGCATTCTTTGTTTAGTAGAAGTTCAGTTTCATACCAAGTATGGACTCAACTTAACCATCGTAGATATTAATCCCAGCTATACGATTGGGGCATTTGAGTTAAAACTACAGAAGATCCGCAATTGGCTAGCCGATAAGGGCGAAGCAGAGTTAAATCAATGCTTGAGAACACCGACGGAGTTTGCAAGGGTTGCCGTGATTGCACCGCAAAATGCCGCTGGCTTAAGTGACTTTCGAAGTGTTGCACACTTGCTCGAACAGCACGACTTATGTCAGTTCGACTATTTCTACGCACCATTCCAAGGTGAAGCGAGGATACGCGCTATTGAGATGGCGTTTAGTGAATTGGTTCAAAATGAACATACCTATGATGCCGTGTGCGTGATTCGAGGAGGTGGTGAAAAAGCAGGCCTCAATGAACTTAGTGAAGCAAAGCTTGCTCGGTTAGTTTGCCGTTGTCCATACCCTGTTTTCACAGGTATAGGTCACAGCACTGACTCTGTTATCCTTGATGAATTTGCTAATCAATCCTTTGCGACGCCGACTAAGGTCATTGAGCACATCAAATTCACCATAATTCAAAACGCGCAGTCTGTTAGCGTGAATTATTCTAAGCTGCATAACTCAGCGCAATCGTTATGTAACCATCAGAGACAGTCTATTGCGCAGCAAAGTGAACGTATAGAGAAAGGGAAAAGTAACGCTTTAACCTGTTGGCGTAATCACGTTGAAGAGTTCGGACATCGTTTGTTCGAGCGAGCCCAAAACCGAGTGAGAGAGAGCTGTGACTTAGTTAATCGACGGCTCCAATATCTTAGTGCCAATGCAAATCAGAAGTTTAATGGATCACGTATCGCGCTTAATCGCCTTCATGAGCAAGTGTCTTATCAAGCAAATAAGGCATTGAGTTTTGCCAAATCTGCCGCTCTTGCTGATAAGCAGATACTGAAACAATCTAGTACTGCTATTTTGATGTTGGCGAAGCACAATACTTTATCGGATTATAGTAACTTAAAGCAGTCATCCAAACATCATGTTCAGAACCACAAACAAGCAAATCGTCAACTTTGGCTCAGCTTGAGCAAGTCTTCTAAAACCGCGATACATATTGCCAGTAATCAGACGATTTCTGCCTCAAATAAATTGGTGATGTATGCGCGTATGCATGTACAAAGCCAACAGAATCAAACCCAACAAGACAAAAACATCCTCCTTGGGAACGCGAAGAGGAGTTTGGCTACTCAACAAGATTTAATCCGAAATGACAAGCGATTAATTGATGCCTATGACCCACAAAGGGTTTTAGAGCGTGGCTACGCGCTCATGTGTAATGATGAAGGCCACGTAATTAAAAGCACTAAACAACTTCAAAATAACCAACAGTATACAGTCCAATTGCATGATGGCAGTACTACGGTAACCAACCATTCGTTTCAGAAGGATGCGCAACATGAACCAACAAACTAGCAGTTACATTGATAATTACTCAAAGCTAAAATCAGCATCAGAGGAGCTTTCTCAGCAAAATGTTCCTGATGTTGATCGCATTATTCCATTGGTAAAACAAGGGACTCAGGCGTATCAGCATTGCATGAGCCGTATTCAACAGGTGGAAAAAATGCTGCAAGAAATTGAGCAACAAACAAGCCGAGAAAGCTAACACTCACTATGTATTAGTGGTTTGTAGCATTATGGAGAGGACTAGGAGCACCATTATGCCGAAAACATCGTTCAGTTCCCTAGCCGACGATTTTAAGAACGACTCTAGCCGCTGCACGTCTATAGGCCACTTTCTCTATTTATATATAAAAGAGTAAAAGTGGCTTTTTCTTTAGCCAAAGCTGCGCTTTGAACAAATCGACTAATTCATGGGCGTAAGCCCATGGAATTAAAGTACTTTCAATTTTTATTTAATCTCATAAGCATGCAGTGGCATTTAACTGATGGCTTGGATACTATGTCCTTGTATTGAAGAAGGAAATGGTACATGGGAAGTCGTAAAATTGCCGTTCTCATTGATTCAGAGAACACGCCACATTCTAAATTGAGCTCTATCATCGAAGAGCTCTCAAGCTACGGACAAATCATCGTCAAGCGTGCATATGGCGACTTTTCGACTGAGCAACTCAAAAATTGGAAGCAGCCACTCAATGAACTCGCTATTCAGGCGAAGCAGCAATTTGCATACACTACAGGCAAGAACTCGACTGACGCACTGATGATTATTGATGCGATGGATCTGCTTTATAGCCAGCGGTTCGATGCTTTCGCGCTCATCTCAAGTGATAGTGATTTCACTAGCCTTGCAACAAGGCTGAGGGAGTCTGAAATGTTTGTGATAGGTGTCGGTAAGGCAATGACACCAGCTTCGTTTAAAAATGCCTGTGATGACTTTGTCGCCATTGAAAACCTCAACGGAGATAAGGCACAGGAAGAGTCCCCGCAACCTCCTCAACAATCCAATCAAATCAATGGTTTAGAGAGGGAAATTTGGCAGCTAATGCATCGCGCATGGCAAAACTATCGTGATGAATCTGGCTGGGCCAAGCTGGGTGAAGTAGGGCAGTACCTCAAACGCTTGAAGCCTGACTTTGACCCGCGCAATTACGGCCTCAAGAAATTGTCTGACTTTTTCGACAAGTTCCCTAATCGTTACTCTACACGTCAATCCAAGCAATCTGGTTTGGAATTTAGACTTGTGACTAAAGGTAGTAAGCAGTAAGTGTGATTTGGTTTTGCGCACGGATCGTAGCTCGCAGGTGGACAAAATCAGTTTCGGAGAATTGAACATTAGCAATAAATGAATAACTACAGGTATTTTAAATCACTAAACCTGCCTTCCAGAGCTGCTGGTGCAGTTCAGTGTTGATATTTGCGCAAAGTCAATTGTTGCAAACTTAAGAATGAATTAATATCGCCTTATAAAACTTATTTAGTACGCATCGTATTGCGGTGCTTGTGTGGGAATATGAGTAATGGCAGAAACTGGGAACATAGAGAAGCTAGCAAAATTAGTTTCCAAGGACATATTTAAGTGGTTCAAATGGGAAACTTGTTTGCCAAAGGATGAGAACTGGGAATGTGTGACAGATCATCATGGCAAAACTACTCACCCGTCAGATGTTGTGTTTTATTATGATGACCCATACTCGGGTGATACTAAATATTTAAACACTGACCTTAAGAGTTACAAGGCTGGGACTATTAATACAAGCTCTGTCTCAAAAGCTCTTAAATCACTTGCAATGTCTGTTGAATGCGCAAACATCAGTGAAAGTTGGCAAAGTACATTTCTTCTCGACGATGTGGGTTTTGGGAGTGTTGCAGGATTATTATTCATCTACAACCATGATGACAAATACGACTACGACTTTTCTGATTTGATGGGAAGAGTGGATTATCGGGAAATCCCACTTTTGGAAGACAAAGAAATTGTTGTAATGGGGCCACACTTAATTAAGCGTCTTTGTGACGTCGTAAGTGATATGCAAAAGCTGAAGGCTGATGATAGTTTCCCTAGTCCTAAAGATTTCACTTTCTTTTACCCTGATTTGATTCGTGCTCGTCGTTGTGGCGACGAATGGGATAAGCCTGCTACGGTTGAAGCACTAACATCACCTTGGTTAATTATTAAGCATCGTTCGGGGGATGACTTTGATAGTGGTTTTGTCATCTATTACCACCAGTCAGGGGAAACGGTTGATGAGTTTATTTATCTTATCGACGCTATGTCGCATTATCAGATGCTCAGCAGTGATTATACGATACGAGTTCGGTTTACTGATGCAACTAAGCATGCCTCAGTCAATTTTGACAAAGCAAAACGTGAGTATCTAAAAATGTGGGGTAATGACGATGCCCGTGAGAAGCAGATGGCGGCTATTGAAGCTGAAACTATCACTAAGTTCACAACTTGCTTTAATCCAATGGAAATAGGAATGCGAGAAGATGTCTAAACTCAAAACTGGCCCGTCTATTTATATCCCTACAGATAAGAACATATTTGACGCTTTACAGCACAAAAAGGTAACTCACAGTGAGCTAGTTTTATTCCTGAGAGGAAGAGGTATTTTAGTCTCCAGTAGCACTTCTAAAGATGCGCTAATTGAAAAAATTAGCTCTTTGACCCTTAGCTACTCTGATTTCAACTGGATTGGTAAGCTACTAGAAAATCCAAACAGAAAAGACAAAACAACGCACTCTAAACTTAAAGGAGAAATCGAGGACTCACAAATCCAAGCTGCTTGTTCAGCAGTAAAAGCGAATTTGACCGCAATTGGTGATGATTCTGTAAAGGTTACTAAAAGTGGTGATACAACTACGCTAACAGTTAGTTATGTTGACCATGATTTCACAAAAACAGAGATGCGTCAGCGCACCCTTAAGACTTGCGAAATAAAGCTTGAGAAAGGTAAAGACGGAGTTGTGATGAAACTTCCATCCACAAAAAAAGCTAAAGAAGTTTCTGAGACACTTAAAAAAGCTGTTCAAGCACAAGTAATAAAAGCCACGGGTAATGAGCTAGAAGAGTTCTCCATTTCGTTACAATCTATCACTGATGCTGAATGTAGAAGTGAATTCTTTGATAGCTTAATTCGCAATGTTCCTGGCTTTGAGTTTGATAATGTTTCTAGTGTGGATGTTTATCATTTGGAACAGGAAGAGAAAGACGAGCTTGATGAGGATGATACTGTTGAAGCAAGGTTAGCTTCCTATATCAATAAAGCAGCGCTGGCAGGAGAAGGAGTGTTAGATTCAACAGAATTTAAGCAGCTTCATAAACGAGGCTTTTATATTTACAAAATTATCTGGACAGCAATAGATAGTGCTCATGAAGGGCCTAAGGTGGAATTTGAAGCTCGTTTTGGTCGACCTGATTTATGCACGGAATTTATGTACACCGTTAGAGGACTATATCCGTACAACTCTAGAACTGTCGAGTACAACGTCACCAGAAAAGCTGCGACTCCTTATGAAAATGAGAAGTACAATGTCAGTCTGAGAGATGCATCAGAGAAGGCTTTGGCTAAAACCATTGAAGCGTATGACAAGAAGGTGTAGATAATGATTAAAGCAAAATGGCTATACTCTGAACTTCCTCTAACTCTTATCGAGTTGTCAAGACTGATGAAGGAACAACAATATTCAGAAGAAACTGGTTTGGGCTTTTTGCTTTCTGTATCTACTCCGTCGAAGCTTTCAGGTAAATACGTTGAGAAGCAAGTCCAACGAAGTGTGGTTGAAGATCCATTTGGCGAGGTTACTGAGGTTGAATCAGTAAGCTATTACACATGTCAGTTTAACTGGTCTTCGAGTTCTAAATATATGTACATCACTAATCCTCCTCGCTCGTTAAGGAAGTTTTTAAACAAACTACACGACATGACTGGTTTGGGGTTAGTGCTATCCGAAGTTAACGTGGCCCCCGAGCGTTGGGTTGGTTACTTGGAGCGTTCGGCTGATTCTTTGAAAGTTACTCAATTGTCCTCATATGGCATCCGTGTTTCTCAGGGTGCTTCTGCGAAAATTACAGTGAATGGTATAAAAGACATTAGAGATGATTTCAGTACTATCATTTCAGATAAGCGATATTTGGTTGATAGCGTGAAATTTAAGGCTGAGTTTGGCAGTTTAGAGTTATTGTGTGAGTTGACTAGGCTAGGTGTTTGTCGCTTAAAGTCTGCCAATGTTAATTTTGTGCTAGACAAGCTTAGAGAGGCTCTAGAGGGAGTGTAGCTCTCCCTGTTTCAGTGGCACACTAAATTAGAGCTCTACCTAGTTGCAAGTTCGGAGCTACCCACTCCATGCTAGCTACGGTAGTTAGTGAGCATGCACAAAGTCTTCATAACCCTACAGCGTTAACCATGACTTTACCCGCACTTGATAACTGGTAAGTCTTGCCACTTCGTTGTGTAGTGGGGCGTTAGCATTTCACGTCGCATGCCCCATTTCTGGGCTATTCCTTGTGCTCCTAGGAATAAGGTATCAGATCCATAACGTTGGTTTAGCGAGTCATACACGGACATGAGTTTTGGGTCGTTGGGCATAGGGTTAAACAGATCTGATTGCTCATGCTTCCCATCGGTTAAGTCCAGTAATCCTACGCCAATCTTGTAGAAGCGAACGTCCTTACAAAATAACTCTTCTGCGAGTAAAGTGGCAGCTTTGGTGAGCTGTGTGACATCTGAAGTAGGGTAGGCAAACCTATGTATCGCTCTGCGCGTTACAGCCTTCTCATCGAAGGGAGAGCTATTGGCGAAGCATAACATCATCTTACACAAGCTATTTTGCTGATGCGCCTTTGACGAGGCTATATTCGCATGCTTTGCCAAAGCCTGGCGTAATGATTCCAAGTCGGTAATACGTTGACCTGCGCTTCTCGTAGAATAGATTTGTTTTTTGTCTGCCCTTGATTGATCCCAAGCTTTACATGGTTGGCCGTTGAGTTCACGGATAGTGCGTTCGACTTCGACGTTAAACTCTTTACGAGCTAATGCTGGTGGATAGTCAGACAGTTCTAGTGCTGTATTGATACCCATAAACTTCAAGCGAGCTTGTATTTTTTTTCCTATTCCCCAGATGTCACCTGCACTGAGCTTCGACAGTATGGTTCTACGCTCGTGTTCGCTATCGAGTACACAGACCCCGTTATATCCCTGTATTTTCTTGGCGGCATGATTAGCGATTTTGGCTAGTGTAAGAGTTGCGCCGAAGCCAACGCAAACAGGTAAGCGACATTCTCTCCAAACCGCTTGTCTCAGCTTCATTCCATGCGTTTTCAAGCATGGAATGGCAGGGTAACAACGTTCGAATGATAGGAAAGATTCATCGATACTGTAGATGTGTTGTTCTGGAGCGAATCGACCAATTACTTGCATCATTTTGGACGAGAGGTCGGCGTACAATTCGTAATTGGATGATAAGGCAATGACTCCTTTCTGCTCACAAAGTGCTTTAACTTGAAAGAATGGTTTGAACTTCTCAATGCCCGCTTCTTTGGCTTGTCGATTTGCAGCCACTACGCACCCGTCGTTGTTGGAAAGAACAACTACGGGCTTACCTCGCCAGTCGGGACGGAAGACTTGCTCAGCACTACAATAAAATGAGTTCGCATCGACTAAGGCATACATTATTTTGTTCTCAGCAGGTGACTTGGTCTGTGACAACGTATCGAACGGATGACCACACCTTCTAGCGAGAAGGAGTCACATTCGGTAATCAGGGTTGGTTGATATTTATTGTTTGCTGACAGTAGCATCTTGCGATGGATATCAATCTGCTTACATATGAATTCACCATTAAGATTCGCGACAATAACGTCGTTATGTTTCACATCAACATGTCGATCAACGATCAGCAAATCTTGGTCAAATATACCTAGCCCTTGCATGGAATCACCACATGCTCTCCCGATGAAAGTTGCACTGGGGTGCTCGACTAAAAGCTCATCGAGATCTAGAGATAGTTGACTGTACTCGGTAGCTGGCGACTCAAATCCAGTGATGCCAGCTTGTGTGCTGATTGGGATAACTTGCATAATAATACTGTATAAATAGACAGTATTATTTTGGTGTCAAAAAGCCATTTTGGCAAGTGGGTGTGAACTGTTTGACCATTATCTAAGCAAATATAATTTGGCGATTTGAAAGTTTGTTTCTATGTTTCTGATAATCGGTATTTTATGAGGACAAACGTAGTGATGGAATTAGATCAAAGGCGACTTATAGTGGTTAAGAATTTGCTTAATCAGCTCGAGTTTTACACTGGTGAGGTGATCGAAGAGGGGGGGCGAAAAGGGTTGTGTATAGATATAAACGGTTGGCACCTTTACCCAGTGTTTCAGTTTGATGAAAACATGGAATTACAAAGTCAACTAAAGAGACGTCTCGATGACTTAAGAAGAGGCCGAGATGACATTGATGTCCTCTACTGGCTATTGGCTGAGAAAACCGTGCTGATGTGCAAAGCGGTTGCGCCTTACCAGTTGGTAAAGAAAGCTTTGGGTAATGGTGATCTAAAATCTTACGATGCGTTAGTTTCGGCAGAAGCTAGCCAGAGTGAATATTTGACCACTCGTCCTATTGATTTGCTTGGTAGGGACGAATTCGACGTATTTGTCGACGATTGGAAGCTAGGGGACTATCGAATGATCCCTAGGAAAGCGGTTAGGGGCATTTCGGGTTAGTGGAGCTGAAGCAGAAAACATCGAAGCGTAACTTTGAGCCTGTGGGGGAGTTGCTGGCTCATTGTTGCCTGAAGCCACTCACAGCAAACACACCTTTGCCCCATTCCTTGTTTCAACTGATTCAGCACGCACATCACCAAAGCTTCATCTGACTTGCTTTTTCTAATCTAACTATGTAACCACTACATTCTGATCTACCGCCACTGAATAGCCTATTAAAGCCAATAATCCATATCCTTTATTCAAGAGTTAACTTAATCCCTTAATTGCTTATGCAACTATGATTTTGTGTTATCATAACTCATCGATTTTGGAGGTTATTTCATTGGATATCATACATTTATCAGATTTGCATTTTGGGGATTCGCAAGCACTGTTTAACGAGGATGAGTTATCGGGAGCTCTATGTAGCTACATAACGGATAATACTGATGAACCAATCATAATATTGAGTGGTGATGTAACAAGTAGAGGGCAAAAGGATGGGTATGCTCATGCTACAACATTTATTGAGAGATTAGTTTCTGAGGGAGGTGTAAAAAGGAGTAATTTGCTTTTTTGCCCAGGAAACCATGACATTGTCAACAATAGCTTTAATGAGTTTGACACGTTTTCTTATGGAGCAAGAAGAGATCACGAGTTTACTTTCAGCAACGCAAGTTACAGATTAATGGAAAGTCAGAATACTATTTTGCTCGCATTGAACAGCTCTTATCATCTGAACCATCAGTTTGGATTGATCGATGATGGTGTTTTCAACTTAGATCTAAGTGCATACCAAGACAAGCGAAAAGTCTTAGTATTCCACCACCATGTTCTAAACCAGTTTAATGGTGATACATCTGCAATAAGAAATGGCTACGATCTAGTTCAATTCATTGAAAAAAATGGATTTTGTTTAGCTGTGCATGGACACCAGCATACTGATCAGCATTATCACGTTGGTAAGAATGCGACACCAGTTGTATCCGCTCGTAGTGGCAACTTCAACCAATCTGGGTATTTAAACGCATTCAATCATTACTCGCTAACTGGTGAAGACATTTTCTTTGCAAGTTTGGTCTTTGAACGTTCTAGTCGAACTGTAATTGTTAGAAGAGTAACTGGGTAATTAGAATATGGAAATACAATACAAAGAAGTACATTCTTTAGAAGCTATTGCGTCAGAAGCATGTGAACGAATAGCTGCTAATCAATATGAAATTAACTTGCTTTTAGCATATGAACTTCCAACACAAGCTATTGTTGAACATTCACTACTAGATGTTCAAGAAACGGCTAAACAATGGGCTGCCGATGTATGTCCTGACAATTTATACTTCAATCATGGTCAGTACAAAGTAGGCGGTGTAGATAACATCATCAATGAATTGAAAGAAAAGCCTTCTAGTAACAGGGCTCTATATTCTTTGATTGATCAAAGTACAATAATGGATTCAGGAGATAAACCTATCCCATCCTTTATGATTTTTCAGAGTATATTAGATGATGATACTTTGTACTGTAATGTGTATCTAAGAGCACTTGAGGTTAGTAAATTTCTAAGAATTAACTTGGAGGAAATTAGGCTCAATATTAACAAGATATCTCAATCAACTTTGAGATTCTCGAAGGTAAGATTAGTTATACTTGCATGTCGAGCTCATCATGTTCCAAACTTCAATCCTCTGGAAAAGCCAAAATTAGATTTGATGAGTCAGTATCAAATCATGAAGATGATGAACGACGATCGTGAAGACTTTATTCGAAATTTGCGGAAAATGTCAGAAGTTCACACAGTAATGAGTAGTCGATCTATAAAGCATATTTTGGAGCTAGTAGAAGGTGAATGGCCTGGTGCAAACAAAGTTAGGCTTGTATCGTTGCTTACAGAAACGATTTCTTCAATAGATGAGCTAATTGAACTAAGAAAGCAACACTCACATGATACGCGTGTTAGCTCACTTGGTGCGGAGATATCACAAAAACTTAGAACTTTAGCTGAGGAGTTTTCTAGATGAGTTTAACATTGAAAGAAATTTGTCAAAAACAGAAGAATTTTGATAAGAAGACATCTATAAACGGAAAATCTTTCTATACACAAATTAATGAAGAAAACATCCAAGAATTGGAGCATTTAATAGTTTGCTTGGTTGGAGAGCTAGGGGAATTCTCCAATTTAACAAAGAAAATAGTTAGAGGTGATAAGTTTTTTAGTGAAGAGAAAAGTAACTTAGATGAAGAATTAGTTGATACATTTATTTATTTGATAAAGATTGCTAATCAATTTGATGTAGACCTAGAAAAAGGATTCCTAGAAAAATTGTCTAAAAACAAAAATAGGTTTGGTTAATAGATATGAAGCTATATCAGAATAATGCGTGTAATCAGCTCTATGTTCAGGCGCTTAAAGACTGTCTATCCGTTTCATCAACCACTCCTTCTAGAGTCGGTAATGTTTATGATCTTGGCCCTGTAGCCTTTGAATTTGAGCCTGGAAAACTCAACCTACTTACCTTAAAAAATAGGGCTTTGAACCCGTTTTTTGCTATTGCAGAAGCTGCTTGGGTAATTGGTGGACATAATGAGCTAGATATACTTAGCTATTACCTAAAAAAATATGACGCTTTTTCGGATGATGGAATGACTTTGAACGGTGCATATGGTTTTAGGCTGAGAAGTTGTTTAGGTTATGACCAGCTTGATTTTGCTATTCAAGAATTAAAAAATTCACCTGGCTCTAGACGCTGTGTTCTAAATATGTACTCAGTTGATGACTTACGGAATAGCACTTCTAAAGATATACCGTGTAACACTTCTATAATGCTAAAAATTAGGGAAGGCGCTCTAGATTTAACAGTGATTAATCGTTCAAACGATGTGCATTGGGGCATTCCTTATAACATTTTTGTTTTTCAAGTATTACATTGTTACTTAGCTCGTAAAATCGGTGTTGAATTAGGTTTTCAACGACATTTTACTGATTCATTACATTTATATGAACACAGCATTAATGAAGCAACGGCCATTTTAGACAATGTCGTAATTCCAGATTTTGAATCTGACTCTATCGAACTCTTATATGCAATTATTGACAACATAGAGAATATAAACCAAAGAGATTTTTCTGCTATCAACGACAACGCACTCAAAGAAACAATGTTGATGTATAGCACGTACAAAAACGAAGGAAGCAAAGCAGCTTTTAATACAGACACTGGGAACCAATGGCTAAACTTCCTTGTTGAAGATTGGTCGATGAAGTACGCAAAGTAGATTTTGTCATATTTCATACAACTCTTTTTCGTACACTTACAGCCTATATATTGTTTATATGATTGAAATGTTGCACTAAAATAAAACTCACATTGACTCCCTATAATGGAGTTAATGTGACACTTGCTCTACAGGTGGCATATGATTGGGTATGAGCAACTTTGTAACGTATTTGATGTGCTCTTTGTGACCACATCACGAGTTTCAGTAAGCTGATTTACAAAAAAACGTGGATTTAGTAACGAACTTCAAGCCATCAGCTTTCCTCTATCTGTTATATGGCATAACTTTCACTTTATATCTATCTTTTGATAGATATAAAGTGACTTCATTGAGAGCTTCACCATATCTTAGCTAATCCATTATTTTCCAAATTAGAAAATACGCTGACTCAGTTTTGTCCAAAAACGTATTGAACCTACTGCACTGTGTGAAATAAGGGCTCGAAAGAGCCCCATGTATCGTCATGGATTAGACTTTTTGCCTACTTTTACGGCTCTTCCCCTTAACGCTTCAAAGATTGCTCTAACGCGAGATGTAGTGTTGGAAGTAGCGTTCTCTGAAAGCGGCGTCAATAAGCTTTCATCGCAGTTACTGAAACGGGCTAAGCAGTCTTGTTCGAACTTTGACTGCTTCTCAAGCTTATCTAGGCCTCCAATCATTCGGCCCATGTCATACTTGTTATCCATAAACTGGGCAATCTCGTCATTTTGATACTTCTCTACATTGAAGCTTTTGCAGCCGTACCCCATATTCGCCAGTATTGATTCTAGACGAGCCAGAGCTTGTTGAATGTCTTCGGCCTCATCCGCTTTTAGTTCTAATCCTCTTGACTCAATAGTGCGACTGCCATCAACACGCTCGATCTGGCCAATGGTTTCACACAAATGGTGGATAGGGGACGCAAATTGATGGACGTCATCGCCGTTTTCGAGAGTAACAGTTCCTCGTTCAATGTTTGCCACGCGTTCGAGGTTTTCTTTGACTGCTAGTTTGAGATACACCTGAATTTTCTCGAAGTAGCTGTCTTTTAGAGACATGATGTGCGGTTGAAAGTGCTCTGTGGCGTATCTACGCTCTATGTCGTACTTTGAGTTTGGTATTTTAGTAGCGGTATCAAGTGGGATCTGGAAGATAACCTCAGATGAGACGACAGAGTCTCTATCAATAACAGTGCCTCTTACGGATATAGACTTACCATTATCACGTGGTAGACGCAATTGATACCATACCTTAATGTTTGCAGTATTTGCGTTTTCTTCTCTCATGTCGGAAATGATTTTATTTGCTTCAATTACACTGAGCATAAGTTGTCCTTTTTATTATATTTATTTTAAGGTTATTTAAATAGTAAATTCTTATTTTTATCTATGCAATAAAAAGTTATTTGACATATTTTTATTATTGAATATGAATTCGTAGATGTTTTTATTCTTGGATTGTTAAGTTAATGATTACTCTGTATTATTTTGTTTGGTAATTAATTTATTTATATTTGAAAAAGAATTTTAGTCAACTTATTATTCTGATTATGAGCCATAATAAGTTGACTAAAATTAGTCAGCTAGAGCTTACTTTTTAAGGTTAGATCTAGCCCTTGCTCCTTGCACATCTCTAAGTAGCGTTCGATATGTCCGCTTGCGTTTGCATCTTGTATGGCATTTAGAATTTGGGGGATGGTGTGGATGGTATGTAGTCCATCGTCGCGCCTTAACTGGAAGTCTTGTTGCTCTTTGTAGTCTCCCAGATGGCTTTCTGCATCAATAGAAGGGGAGCCAAAGCCCAACATATGCAGCAATGATTCAATGAACTCAATCAATAGCTCTGCCAGATGTTGATTGACCAATGCAGAGTATTCATCACGAGTCATTTTGGGAGAATTGAACCAAGATTTGCTGTAGCGTTCCTTATGCCATTTTTGATTGATTTTCACCCTGAAAACAAAGGCATGAAGCTTGGAGTTGTATTCCCTAGAACCGCCCTCGTTGTAAAGTTGAAGGTAAGTGCGGAGGTGTGAGTACTTGAGAGCTTTATTGATTTTTGTGAAGTCTCTCGCTTTGAAGCGAAGCACCACGTTGCAGTGACGGTCATCATGGCTCAGAAGATGACCGTGCTCATTCTCTATGGTCTGGATTGGGTCTTTGACAATGGCATAAGCACGCTTAGATTCAAGAATATTTAACTGTTTAAGGCTTTGACTGTCACTTTCAGTCATTGTAAATCGGCCGTTATTCAGCAGGTTTTTTAGGGAGTATGCGTTGCCGTGTCCCATCTTTGAAGAAGGAAAGTACAAGGCTGGCCTGTTAGTCTTGTTTCGTGATTTATTGGACTTACTCAAACGATAGGACATACCGTTGGGTAACTTGTCTGTTTGAGATTTGTAACTAAGCCTAACTTGCACACCAACGGCTTCTAACTGCTCTAGAAAAACAGGGAGGGTTGGCCTTGCATTAAGAAGTCTGTTTTGCTCAAGAACAAAGTCTAGTTTGCGTAGTATTTGCGCTTTATCGCCCCGTTTAGCTTGTTTGTTTGGTGTAATGTGAATGGACTTTAGTTTAGAGTTCTCATCCCTTTTGTTAATCTTATCGCCTGGATTGGCGATGCTACCGAGTCCAAATTCCTTTTCAATTTCACGCATGACCGTCGTGGCTTTACGGTGATTCTGCCATTCGTTAACGACTTTCTTGGTTTTAACATCGATAGCGCCGCAGTTGATGTGGATATGGCTATGGTCAGTGTCATGGTGAATAAACACAACATATTTTGTGTGTTGAAGCCCCATCCTACTCATATACTTCTTCACGAGCTTGCGCCATTGGTTATGGCTAAGCTGCTCGCCTTTTTGAAGAGATATCATTCGGTGGCTGGTTGGTTTTTGCATGCCAGTTTTGCTTTTATAGCTCGCTATCTCACGTCCAATTTCAGACCAGTCCATTTCATGGATTTTAAGGTGTGGTGTTTTTAAGGTTGGGAGCTGTGAGGATATATTATGAGCCATAAGAAACTGTGTTTTTTCGCTGATGATGTCGTTCTCTTCGTGGGGTTTGAACTTGCCAGAAGAGTATTCGACTCGTACGCATTTCTGGAGATCTTTGGTTGTGCCTGCTGCATAGCTGGTAGTTGCAGCAGACTGTTCTTCAATGGATTGCTTTTTGCTTGGATTTTTAGTCTTGAAAATTTTGTGAATAGCCATGGTTACACCTTTTTTATAATTGTAATGTGGTGAGTGGAATCGGTAGGTTCGACCCGACGGGGTCGGAAGGGAGCGACAGAGTCGCCCACGGGTTTATATGTAAGTTGCTTCTTGGCGTAGCTCTTTAAAGTCAGCGAGTTTTTGAAGCTGCTCTTGGGTCAAGTGTCTATTCGCTAGCACCAAAGCGAAATCTGAGTTGTATTCTGCTAACTCCTGTTGTTCTCGCTTTGCAAGCTTTTGTTGAATCAGAGATAGGTATTCGATGATGAGGCTTACTGTCTCTTTATCTAGTACATTTTCCTGTAAGGCTTGCATCAGTTGAATGCTTGAGAACTGAATATCTTCATATATTGATTCCAGAAAACCTTCATCAAGCTCGGGTCTTTCTATAGAACTGACTTGCAGATCTGGCGTCAGGTTAAGGGTGATATCGCGCATGTAAGTGGATAGATGTTTGTAGCCTAGCTTTGTTCTACGGTACTCGAGTTCTGCTCTTTCCTGCGGAGTTATATTGATTTTGACCTGTTCACTGCATTTTGATTCTGCTGATTTCCGTGGTCTGCCGCGGTTTGGCTTATTGATACGCTGTTCAATAAGTTTTAGGACTTCAAGTTGCTCATCAGAATCCCTCAGATGACGGTAGTCACCCTGCATTTCAATTACGAGCTGACGTTGTTCGATGAGCTTTGCACTGCTCATTTGGTCTAGCTTTTCTCTGATGCTTAATTCAAAATTAATCATACTGATTACCTTTATTATTTTTATTAGTGGTAAGGAGGAGCGGAGCGACAAGCGCAGAACCGTAAGGTTCGAGCACCGCAGCGTTAGCGAGGAAGCTCCGCAGGACAAGCTGCTAATTAATTTCGAGGAACGAGAAATAATTAGTACTGGCTTGTTTCCGTGTTTTTTAATTTAGTGGAACC
Organism: Vibrio sp. Vb1554; assembly: GCF_033344235.1. NCBI lineage: Bacteria > Pseudomonadati > Pseudomonadota > Gammaproteobacteria > Vibrionales > Vibrionaceae > Vibrio > Vibrio sp. Vb1554. The sequence continues at coordinate 115,912 of NZ_JAWPOJ010000010.1, forward strand.
ATTGTGATTATTCTCCTGCTCGCACTCATGGAGAGCAGTGTCAAAATTTACAGATGGGAATAAACAGAGAGTGCCTGTTCTATATTTTAATTCGTTATATGGTATTTGTTCAACTGACATTAAAATTAATATTTAGTATGATTTTAATTTTTTAGGGAATTAATTGATTTGTGTTGTATAAAGTAAATTATGTATCGTTGGATTATTAAAAAGTAAATTGCTTATAATGGGAATATGTTGGAATAACTTAATTTTCGTATAATATAAAATTAGAGTTAGTCAACTTATTACCTTTTAAAAGGTATGGAGTAGTGGTTTCTTGTCTTGGATTGATTAAGTAAATAATTAACGAATCGAACCAAATTGATTGAGTAGGAGAGGAAACACCATTATGCTTAAGGTTGACTATGTAAGTATGTTGGCCGACTTCGTCGAACTTGTCGAGTTGAAGTAGCGGTTATGTGGTAGAGGTATGGTAGATAAAGTAAAACAACGCAAAGGTAGTAAGGTTTATACACCTGAGATAGCTGAATCCTTTGCACAAGCTGTTAATGCGGCAGCAAGGCAGGTTCGCGAAAAGAAACCTGCTGATTCCATAGATAGCGCAGTGAAAACTAAACGCTAATGGGCGTAGCAACCAAATGTTTGTAATGTTGTTTGGGTATTTAGACATAGTGATTCAGATTCGATCTTACACACGTTAGTTATTCTCAGCTATGTGATTTGTGTTGAGCTACTGTTATCGCAACTCACATTTTGAAAAAGATGTGTTTTATTCGCGGACGAAATCTACTCATTAGGGAGTTTTTTACATCCTAAATAGCAGAGCGGAACCACTTAAGATGATGCCGCTCGTGCTCGAAAATGGATAAAACCCTTGCCTTAGGTTCTTGTTAGTTATTTTATCCTATTCAAGAGATGTACATGGTGTGCAGTGTATCCAAGTAAGGCCTTCACTGTATTGTGGAAGACCTCTGCTTTGCCGCTATCTGTCACTATGTCGTTTTGCTAGCTCCCTATGTCCCTCATACTTCTCAACTAGGTCTCGTTGAATGACTGCACCACCACTTATTATCCTATCTGTCATTACAATACCGTCTAAATGATCAATTTCATGTTGCAAAAGTTCGGAAAAGTCAGGGTCTATATTGGTCAAAGAACATTGCTGTCCGCTCTCATCTGTATAGCGGATATCAATACTACAGTGCCTTTCTACTTCCACTGCAATATTAGGCATGCTCATACAATCATCCCAGACGACCATTTTTTCTGAGCTTGTACGGGTAATCTGAGGATTAATCAATACTTGGGTTTTTTGATTAATCCTGATAGCAATCATACGCTTGTTTATACCAATTTGCGGTGCAGCCATAGCTCTCCCCCAGCCATGCTCAGACTGAAATTCTTTTAAAGCAACGATTAGTTGTTCAATCTCATCGGACAATCCAGGATCGTTGAAGTCAACTTCCGCACTTGGAATATGTAAAGTTGGTTCGCCAAAGGCTAAGATTTGCGTTTTCTTCATCTGACTAATCTCTTGTTTGAAGTTGTTAATAACTATCTATTGGTTTTTGCTAAGTTATGTGTGTTCAAATCGATCTTCGATCTCATTGGGTCTCTGTAACAATGATTAATGGTCTAGCATCGCTTGGAATGGTGGAAAACATTAAGCCAGCTAATCCAGCCGCTCCTGATGTTGTGGTATTGATACCATGACTAAAAAGCATGTTTTTTGCTGCTGTAGCCTGTTCATCTGTGATAGTAACAAAACTGTCTGCACCTACTTTGAGGATGTCAAATGCCAAGATTGAAGGTTCTTTGCAATCTAGTCTCCCCATATTTGAAACAGGCCCTTTAGCAGAGGTTATAACTCCATGCTTGACACTCTGCTGTAAACAATTTGCCCATTCGGGTTCGACCACGATAATTTCAGGTTGTACTGGCCATTTGTTTCGTATGTGTTGAGTTACAGCCGCTGCCATACCTCCCACGCCAGCCTGCAAAACAACGTGTGTCGGCCATTGACCTAATCGTTTAAATTCATCTAGCATCTCCTGAGCCAATACTGAATATCCCTGCATTACTAAAGAAGGATAATAAGTTTCACCTGTCCATGATGAATCTGTAATGAGAGTGACTTTATCTGCTTGTGAACGAGACAAAGCTTTACTCATGGATTCCTCGTAGGTCACTCCTGCACGAATTACTCTCGCTCCTATTTGTTGCAAACGTTTTTCAAATCCGCTAGGAACCTGCTCAGATATAAACACTTCACACTGTAAGCCCAGAATAGCTGCTCCTTTTGCAACCGAGAGACCATGATTTCCTGCTGATGCACAACAAATAGTTTCTTGTTTCAAATATTCATGGCTTAGTTGCGTTACCTCTTCTAGGCTGGGAGTCCTTTTCAGAATTCGACCCAGCTTTTCTTCAGCCAAAGAAAAAACAGCATACGCTCCGCCGAGAGCTTTGAAGGAACCAAGCCCCATTCTGTTAGTTTCATTTTTGATATATAGAGTCGAGCCCCCTACGGCCTCAGTAGCAAGAGCTAACTCTGTTAATGGAGTTGGTTCATAATCCGTGCAGTGTGTTAGCCATGATAGTGGCTTCGTTGGACACGATATTTCTATAGAGTCTGAAGTTACTTTGTTCATCATACATCCAAGTTTTGTGAGCTTTTTTATAGCTTAACTTTTCTAGGTGATGTCTATGCCTCATACTTATCTAAACTTTTGATGACTATCTGTCAGAATTTGGCTTTATGTGTTAAAAATGAACATGCATACCGATGAGATAGGAAAACGATGATAGAACTTGATAAAGCTGATTTAGCAATACTCTCTATTCTTCAGGAAGATTGTCGCGCACCTCTTGACCTGATCGCCGATGAAGTAGGATTATCAACGGTTACTGTCCAAAGGCGAATAAAACGGTTACGAGATAGTGGAGTCATCCTAAGAGATGTGTCTGTTCTCGACCCAGAGCAACTGGGGTGGAAAATGACCTTTTTGGTTTTAGTCGAAATGGAGCGAGAGCGCTCCGATATGCTAGATAACTTTCGAAAGAGAATGATTAATGAGCCCCAAGTACAGCAATGTTACTACATTACTGGAGAAGCAGACTTTGCGGTGATTTGTCTGGCGAAAGATATGGAAGACTTCGAAGTATTAACCCATAGACTATTTTTCGACGATCCAAATATTAGGAGGTTCAAAACTAATGTCGTGATGAGACGTAATAAGGTCGGGATGGATGTAATGATTGAGCAAAAGCCTTTATAAAGACATAGATCATTACTGATCGCAACTTGAACAATTATTCAGAGTAGTAGGACTCTTGTTTTGCGTGAAACTGGGAGTTGCCTTTCGCTGCCTCTTAGCTCTCGTTCACTTAGTTTGTGTCCATAGATAAGGGAAGATATATATCGGCCCGAACTCTCGCAAATATACAAGGGGGCAGAAGTTAGATACAAAAATCTGTCAGATCTGATTGCATCGCAGTGTGAGTTCTGACAGGTTGAGTTTCAAGCTATTACAATCTAGGACGATGATTTAGTGCTAAGTTTGGTAGTCATTTTGGCTTAGTTAGGGTGTAAACTTCTTTACCCGCTTGTTTAGTTCCTTTTCCCAAATTTCCAAACCTTCTCTTTTCTCGTCGAGATATTCGTACATATCATAGTGCTTAGACGAGACGTCAGAAAGAGCGTGACCTTGTATGCGATCTCGAATCTCTTTGGATAACTTTATTGTTGCACCAAGAGTTTTTACGGTTCTTCGGAAATCTCTGCCGATGAATGGTCTAACTTCCTTTGTGCGGGACTTATAAGTTAACAATGCTTGAGCAATCGAATTCGTAGGCATGTGCTCAAGAGGATTTGTCTTCTTGTAGAAAACGTAAGGGCTATCTTGTGCTGCGTTGCTCTTTAAGTCATGAAGTATGTTAATTGCTGTTTTGGTTAAAGGAATTACGTGAGGAACGTTCGTTTTGAAGTTTCCTTGTTGAACGGTGAGATACTTATCCTTGAAATTAATGTCACTCCATTCAAGCGTTACGACTTCGTATGGACGTTGACCACCTAGATGAAAGCACAGTTTTATGGCTTGGCGGGTTTGAAAAGCAAAATCAAGATCTGCATATCGATGATCCATATCCCAGAGTAGTTTTTCGACTTCCTCCCAGCTTAAGAAATGTGTACCAGCTTTTTCTGCCCAAGTCTGTTTTGGTATGTCAGCAATCGGATTCCCTGAAATGCCAAACTTAGTGTTACGGTTTTTGTATGCGGGGTCATTGTCATAGAAACGACCAAAATTGAAAGCAGCGTGAAGGATTGAGCGTATCTTGTTGCTTTTAGCTGCATGTCCTGACTCGATCGGAATGGAAAGGATGTGGATGAAGTCTTCAGCTTTAAAATCCTTAGCCTTTCGCTTGATATCCAGATAAGGAAATACGTTATCAACAATCTTTTTCATTTCATCTTGATAAGATCGCTTTCCCTCTGTTTTCTTGTGTTCTGCATGTAGCGTGATTAATTGCTCAAAGCTACCAATTTCAGTCGCTTCACGTTCTTTTTGAGACTTTTCTCTGGCACGCTTTTCAAGCTCATCTTTTGGATCTATGCCTTGGGACAATAAATCGCCGTACTCTTTACAAAGGTCTCGAGCTAAAGCGAGGCTCATTCCTGGCATCTTACCTAACTGTATGAAGATGGACTTGGAATGTTTGAAGTAGCGAAATTTGAAGTTGATAGCTCCTGAAGGCATCACTTGTACACCAAGACGACCTTTCCCCCTCTCGCCTGATTTGTCCCAGGTGTAGTAGGGTGTTTTTTTGGGTTTTAGTCCCTTTATTTCTTTAACCGTTAGCATATGTTTACTGAAATCCCTAAGTGGCCGTTACTTGACTAACATTAAAGTTAGTCAAGTAACTAGTCAAGTAAGGAGGTGGGTTAGTGTAGTTATATGTAATCGAAGGTAATTGGAAATTAGTCGCGTATTAATTTAAGCTTTTGTTATTAATGGTTAATTTAATAATATGTAACCAAGGGTAATCATAAGACAATATCACTTCTAAGGATGTGGTCATTGGTTCGAATCCAATAGGGCGTGCCATTTATTCAAAAGCCTCGATAACTCTTTGAGTTGTCGGGGCTTTGTCGTTTTTAGGTTTTTGGCTGTAATTGCCACTCTATCTACAACTTTTGAATGGCATTCTAGCCATTGCAATTTCTAGCAATCTGGATAGCCACCAACAAAAAAGCGCTGGTTAACCAGCGCTTTTGCATTTATTAAGGGCATTACATCTTTTTAAAGATGATGGAGGTGTTGATGCCGCCAAAGGCGAAGTTGTTACTCATCAAATATTTCACGTCCAGCTCTCGGCCTTGTCCGGCGATGTAGTCTAAATCGCCACATTGCTCGTCGAGGTTTTCTAGGTTGAGCGTTGGGTTAAACCAACCTGTGTGCATCATTTCTAAACCTAGCCACGCTTCAATCGCGCCACAGGCGCCTAGTGTGTGGCCAAAGTAGCTCTTGAGTGAACTGATTGGCACTTTGCCCAGAGCATTCGCTGTTGCGTTGCTTTCCGCAATATCGCCGCGGTCGGTGGCAGTGCCGTGAGCAGATACATAGTCGATCTTCTCAGCAGGAATGCCCGCGTTTTGCAAAGCCATTTCCATACAGATTTGCATGGTTTCCATCTGTGGTTGAGTGACGTGTGCGGCATCACAGTTGCTGGCAAAACCGATGATTTCTGCATAGATTTTCGCGCCACGAGCGACGGCGTGTTCGTACTCTTCCAAAACTAGCGTTCCCGCACCTTCACCAATCACCAAACCATCGCGATCGGAGTCATAAGGTCTTGGTGTGCTTTTCGGGTCTTCATTCTTCAGACTGGTGGCAAAAAGGGTATCGAAGACCGCGGATTCCGTTGGGCACAATTCTTCAGCGCCACCAGCAACCATGACCGTTTGGTAGCCGTGCTTGATCGCTTCGTAGGCGTAGCCGATTGCTTGACTGCCAGAGGTACATGCACTGCTGGTTGGGATCACTCGGCCTTTCAAACCGAAAAATAGACCAACGTTCACTGCCGTGGTATGCGGCATCATTTGCACGTAAGTCGTTGCGGTGATCGCTTTAGTGGTTTTCTCATTCAGCATGACACCAAATGCGCCGATTGCGTCAGTACTGCCTGTTGATGAGCCGTATGCGATACCCGTTTGACCATTGGTGAGTACGTCGTTACCAATCAAACCTGCTTGGCTTAGTGCGTTTTCTGTTGCGACGGTCGCCAATTTGGAAACACGCCCCATGCCGCGTACTTGCTTGCGCTTGTAGTGCTTTGGCAGTTCAAAATCTAAAATTGGTGCCGCGAGCTTGGTGTTCAAACCATCATACTGTTCGTAAGAAGGCATGTATTGCGTCGCGTTCTGGCAGTCACGCAGTTTTGGTTCGACAGATTGCCAATCGTTACCAAACGCAGTCACGCCTGACATTCCGGTTACAACAACTCGACGGCTCATACTAGGCCTCCGTTTACCGAAATGACTTGGCGAGTTACATAGCCTGCGATGTCAGACATAAGGTAACTGACTAAACCAGCAACTTCTTCTGGCTCTCCCATGCGGCGCAAAGGAATTTGCGGCATCGCATGTTCTTTCACGTGTTCGTCTACCATGCCTGTGTCGATAAGCCCTGGAGCAACGCAGTTGACGGTGATTTTGCGTTTTGCCAGTTCAAGCGCGAGTGATTTTGTTGCACCAATTACGCCCGCTTTCGCTGCGCTGTAGTTAGTTTGACCACGATTCCCCATTAGGCCAGAGACTGATGCAAGCGTAACAATTCGGCCGCCTTTGCGCTTTTGCACCATTGGCATAACACAAGGGTGAAGAACGTTGTAGAAGCTATCTAAGTTGGTATGAATCACACCATCCCATTCTTCTTCGGTCATCGCAGGGAAAGCGGTATCTTTTGTGATGCCAGCGTTGTTTACGACGCCATAGTAAGCGCCGTGTTCGGCGATATCGGCTTCTAGCTTCTCACGACAATCTGCACGGTCACTGATGTCGAATTGGATAAGACGACCGCTACCACCATGCTGTTCGATGGTGTTTAGGGTGTCTTGCGCGCCTTGTTGATCGCCCATGTAATGGACAATGACTTGGAAACCATCTTTGGCTAATTGAACGGCAATGGCTTTACCGATGCCTTTGCTGGCACCTGTAACGAGGACTTGTCGGGTCATTGTTGACTCCTGATTTTCATTTCTTGTAATTTTTCTTCTGATGGAACGTAAACGTTCAATTGGCAAGTCGCTACAACAGTTCCTTGTAGCTCAATACGGGCTGAAAAAACCGCCATACCGTTATCTTCCATAACTTTTTCAGCATACACATCGAGCACCTGTTCGCGAGAAAACGTATCGCATTCAGACGTGTATCGACGGCTACCAAGCAAAAAGCCAATCGGTGGCGCTTGTTCCTTCATTAATGCGTGGTAACCAGACCACGCCGCGACAGATTGCGCCATAAACTCAATGCCAACGTAAGCTGGCACGGTTTGAGAAGTTGAGTCGAAGAACGGGTTGTGTTCTGCGATATCAACCTGGCAGTGAATCGTATCTTGTTGAACATCCAAAGCACGATCAACCAAGATCATTGGTTTGCCGTGTGGCAAAAGTTGTTCGATGGGAGGAAGTTTAGTCATGAGCGTAACCAAAAATAAGACTAATATTATTGCCACCAAAAGCAAAAGAGTTGCTGAGAATCGCTTTGTTACCCAGTTTGGTTGGCGTCTCAACTAACGATATATGGATATCGTCTGCTTTGGTTTCGCAGTGTTGTATTGGCAAATCAAGGTTGTACTTGAGAATATGCCAAGCGATCGCGGCTTCCGTTGCACTTGCTGCGCCTAATGTGTGTCCGGTAAGTGGCTTTGTCGAGCTTACGGGAACGGAGTCACCAAAGCAGCGATGAATGGCTTTGCTTTCCATCGCATCGTTTAACGGCGTTGCTGTGCCATGCGCGTTGATGTAACCAATGTCTTGCGCTGTAAGTCCTGCATTGGCCAACGCTTTTTTCATCGCTTCTTCTGCGCCTAACCCTTCTGGATGTGGTGCGGAAATATGGTGTGCGTCTGAGCTGTCGCCAGCTCCGAGAAGAGCAACGGGCGCAGGTGTTTTGCTTAGCAACATTAATGCTGCTGCTTCACCGATATTGATGCCGTTGCGATGTTGGTCAAACGGCTTACAAAGGGTATCGGATAGAGCTTCTAAACCGTTAAAGCCGTTTAGTGTTAGGCGACAAATGGTATCCACACCACCCACAATGACCGCATCAACAATGCCAGAGCGAATCAGGCGTTGCGCGGTTAAAAAAACACGACCACTAGAAGAGCAGGCGGTTGAAACTGAGTAATGTGGGCCGCTCAAATCAAAGTAGGCGGCAATAAAATCGCTGCAGTTGCCAAGCTCTTGTTTGGTGTAATGGTAGTCGGCAGGAAAATTACCGTTTGCCAGCTTTTCGCCAAATGCGATTTCGCCATCTGAAATGCCAGATGTGCTGGTGCCGATCACGACTGCGATACGGTCACGACCATATTTAGCAATGGCGTCACGCACGTCGCCTTCGATTTGCAGCAAAGCCGAAAGTGCGAGGCGGTTGTTTCTCGTATCAAACTGGCTGAGTGCGGTCGGTAATTGCGGTAACGTCTGTGCAATTCGACCGATTACTGTTTGGCGGCCTGAATTTAAAATATCTTGGTCAACCACCATGTTGGATGGCTTCGCTCCTGATAAACACTGGTGGATGAGCGCATCATCTTGTCCCATGGCAGAGTGAAAGCCACAGGCCTGAATATACAAAGGTTGAGAAGAGCGAATAGGCATATTGTTATTCTAAATTGTTCTTAATTAATCTGATGTTGCAGTGTTTGAATAGAAATTGAAAACTGATGTTTGAGGTGATGAAAATCAATCTTACCCTCTAACTTGTTAGAAGAGCTGTATTGAATCTTAATGATCTTTTCACCGTCGCTATCAAAGATGGCGCGAGAATTATTTTTATCAATAATTCGCCACCTTACCTCATTTAACGACCCTTCCCAAGCGGAACTCGGCCAGAGCGTGATCATCAGGTTAAATAATACCTGTTCTGGCTGCGGTAGCGAACCTTGTAAACCGTTGAGCACTTCGGTTTGAATTTGTTCTCCATCGTAAGACAGTGAGAGTACTCTCGTCCCCCAGGATGAGAAGCCTGCCAGCACCACTTCGTTGTTGATCACTTGCAGTTGTACCGGAAGTTGCTCAGATTTGGTTTTACCATCTATTGCCCAAGAAGCCGTAATTAACTGACTGGCAGACAACTGATAGCCCAAGCTTGCGGGAGTGGGCAAGCTAACTTGGGTGTGCTCGGCAATGTCGACCTGAGGCGTCGATTGGTGAGGGACCAAGCTGCATGCACTTAAAAACAGGCTCAGTGCGAATAACGTCGCGCAGCGAAAGGCGTGATTGAAAATCATGACGTCGTTTCCTCTGTTTTAATTGCAATCGGAGAGAGCAGCCAAGCGACAAAAATACCACTTAACACCGTAATGCCAAAACTGTGAATCGCGTGAGTTTGGCTGAGTGACAGCAATCCAAATGACAACACAGTGGTCATTGCCGAAAGGGTGATCGCCAATAGTGTGCTCACACTGCGGGCTTTCTCGGCAAAGAACAGAGTGTAATCGATCCCTATACCAAGAATGAGCACCAAGCCAAGCAAGTTGAACAGGTTTAATGTTGTTCCCATCGCGACAGCAGTTGCAAGACCGCAGGCGCAAGCAATCAATGATGGCAGTAAAACTCGGCAACTGTGTTGCAGACCGTACCGCTTGATTAATACCAGAAAGATCACAGCACTGGCGGCTGCCAATAGCTCCATGATTTTGATTCGGTATTCACCAAATAGGGTGGATATTTCTTCAGCTTTGTTTAGGTAGACAACATCAGACTGTGATTTGGCAAATGCCTTAACAACAGCGGAGTCTTGCAATTGGTTTAACACCACTACCGTTGCCGATTTTCCTTTAATTTTACCCAAATGGAGAAAACGCACAGGCGCTGATACTGGGTTTTGCAAGTACTGATCAACCGTGACAGGGATAAAGTCGGCGTCCATTTTCGGCTTTTTATTTAAGCGCAGTCCGGATGCAAGTGGGCTGGATTGTGTCGCGTAAAGATCGTGAATCAATTGATAGTCTTGTTGCTGACGCTCCACTGAGCTCAAGTAGCGACTCAGACTCTGGTAGCTTTCGATGGTGCTGTCCGCTTTCCACGCTTCTAATGTTGGCGTTAAAGACTCCAGCTTTTTCATTAGGTTTTCGTCATCGTCGGCGGTAACGACCAACATTTGCTGCGAAGATTGCATGCCACTGAGCGTCGTAATCAAGGTTTCTTGCTGCTTGAGATCTTTCGGCATCGTTTGCAGCAGACGAATGTCGTCATCGTAGTTCAATTGCAGCAAGAAAATGCCACTCGCAACCACACATAACATCGGTAATCCGATTTTAATTCGAGGTTGATTCCAAAGCGTTAACCATTTCGCCAACAGTGATTGTCCCGGTAAATTCGAAATGGAGCGCGATGGGTTACGAGCCAGTATCGGATACCAAGCCACCACGGTGATGTAAGCGGCAATCAGACCAATGGATGAAAACAGCGCAAGCTGCTGCAAACCAGGAAACGGTGCCACTAACATGCCCAAATAGCCGATCAAACTGGTGATTAAGCCAAGTGTGATAGCGATGAAAATATGCTTTAACCCTTGCTCGCTATCCCATTCATTTCCCGCCGCAAGACGTTCGGTTAGGTAGTGGAATGCGTAGTCGATAGACACGCCGATTAAACTTGCGCCAAACACTAAGCTGAACAGATGGACTTTTCTAAAAATCCACGTCGTAACGGACAACGCAACGAGCAAACCAATGGTGATGGAAAGCAGCGCCAGAGACAGTGGCATCACACTACGAAAGACCAACACGAACAATGCAATGATACCGAGCAGAGAGAACACACCGATGGTGCTGATCTCCGATTTTGCACTTTGCGTACCAAAGTCGGCGTAAAATAGAACGCCAGTATGTGCGACTTCAGCGCCATATTTCTGCGCGACGCTTTGTTCTAGCGCTTGAATATCAGGGACTGCAAGCTGCCCCGTTAGGCTATAAGGCGAGTCTTTTAGTTCGGCAGTAATAAGCAAGTATTGAGCACCGTCTTTTTCGACGGACAGATAGCCGTTATCCAATCGAAAAGAGGACGATTGCTGGGTAACTTGGCTTAAATAATCACGAAATAGCAAGAACGGGTCATTTTGTAACTCTTGCCCGGTCACCCCAGAAAACGGGTTATACAGAGACTGAATCACATGCTGCACTTGCTGTTCTGGATTTTGGCTTAAACGCTCTCGTTGTTCAGGTGTCAGCAATTGGAAGCGGTGCTTAAAGTAGTAACTTGCCCAAGCTTGCTGCTCTTGAGGTGAGATTTTTCCCACCACATCGCGAAAATGATTACTTTGGCGTAACCCCTTATCAAATTCAGCGGCCGCTGCAAAAAGGGCATGTTTGTCCGGCGCTGTGATCACGAAAATGACTTTGTCGCTCATACTTGCCGAGACCGACTCAAAGGCTTGCTCAGCCACCGGGTTTTGTTGGTTCTTAGGCAGCAGTTTTAAAATGTTGGTCTCAATCGGAGATTCTGCACTCCAAACCCATTGTTTGAGTAGCAACGCGCCCGCTAAAACAACGAGATTGAGCCAAACAATAGCAAAGGTGTGAGTGCCGAGACTGAGTTTAGAAACGGAATTGAGCGTCTTCGGCATCCGTGAGTTCCTGAGGTAGAGAGGTCTGGTTCGTAAACGTGATTTCGGTCTTATCGCCACGCAGCTCTTGTAGGGTTAGGCGATCAATGTGCGTTTTACCGGAAAGAGTGATGGCTTCAAACACCGCATTTAATGGCGACTGTTTGGGCACTAAAACGAGCTGCCATTGATTGTTCTCAACTGAAAAATCGAGTGTGAATTGTTCTTGCAGTGCAGAAGTATCCCCGTGGAACACGGATAAAAACACGTGGCTAAAGTAGAACGCCATTGGGTTTTCTTGTGCAGAGATCGTTTTCGGAGCTTGGTCGGCAAAAGTCTGACGAAGTTTGTTTTCCGTCAATACCAAATTGACTGCGAAAGGTTCTGTTTGTTGCCACAACAAGCCATATGTTTTGCTCAGTGTGAACTGACCTTTAGAGGTTAGAGGTTGACTGAACATTTCCAGATGACGCTGCTGCGTAAAATCTCCGCGTACTATTTCATGCTGAGACAACTGCTGTTGAAGCGACGCCAAATCCGTTACGTTTGCTGTCGGTGTGGCCAGTGCTGAAACAGAAAATATCAGCAAAAAAGAGAGTAACCACTTTTGCATTAATTCAGGCTCCCATGGTTGTGCCATTGCTCTACTTTATCTAAAAAAACTGCTGGAGAAACAAAGCACATCTCTTGCCTTTCAATGGATACGGCGACTTGCGTTGTATGCGCTTTGCACATACGTTGATTCGTTTCGGCGTCGTAAATCACGTAATCCACACGCAAGCGGTTTTCCCACTCAGTGAGTTGCGCGGTAATACGAATGGTGTGATTAAACGGAATCGCCTTGACGTATTTAACGCGCGTGTCGATGATCGGCCACATATACCCAGAGTTTTGCATATCGCGATAGCTGTATTGAATCTTCTCCATCAGCACACGACGCGCTTCTTCAAAATACCGAAAGAAGTTGCCGTGATAAATCACGCCCATCGGGTCAGCATCTTGGAATGAGGTGACCATAGTCACCTCCGCTTCTAATGGGTAGAGAACCTGCTCTTGCATTATACCTCCGCGTAGAGTGGCCAATGACGTTGCTGAATGCGTTCAATGAAATGACGCAAATCTTGTTCTAACGGGCGATCTTCAATCACAAACTCAAACTCGCTCAGTACGGCGTCACGAATTACTCGCAAACTCTGACTCATGTGGTGTTCGTCCAATTCGTTATGACGGCGACGAATCTCAACCGCTTGAACGCTTGCTAGGAGTGAAGCCGCAGCAACTTGCTCTGTTAACTCAAGTACGCGTAAGCAATCACGAGCCGCGATGGTGCCCATGCTCACTTTGTCTTGGTTGTGACATTCGGTTGAGCGAGAAAAAACGCTTGCTGGCATGGTGTTTTTCAACGCTTCTGCCGTCCAAGCTGAGATACCAATCTGAACCGCTTTAAAGCCGTGGTTGATCGGTTTACGCTCGCCTTCTGCACCGGTTAAGTTAAACGGCAGGCCGTTATTGAACTTGTAATCCATCAATTGCGCCATCTGACGATCCAGCAAATCAGCTAAGTTGGCAATGTTCACTTTCAACGTATCCATCGCCATTGCGATATGACCACCGTAGAAGTGACCGCCGTGCAGAACGCGCTCGTTGTCGCCATCGATAATTGGATTGTCGTTGGCACTATTTAGTTCATTCTCAATCAATTGACGTAGCCAAGGCAGTGAGTCTTGCACCATGCCAATTACGTGTGGCGCACAACGCAGCGAGTAGCGATCTTGCAGTCGGTCGCTATTGCGTGGCGGACGCTCAGCATTGAGATCATCACGCAGCCAAGCCGCAACTTGCTGTTGACCAGGGTGAGGCTTTACCGCAAACAACGCTTCATCAAAGTGGAAGTCATTACCTTGCATACCCACAGAGACCATCGCGGTAATCTTGGTGCAAAGCTGAGCTAGGTATTCTGCGCGTTTGTAGGCAAGACAGGCGAGGGCAGTCATCACGGATGTACCGTTCATTAACGCCAAACCTTCTTTTGGTTTTAGGCGAATTGGCTCAATGCCCAGCTCTGCAAACACTTCTTGTGTTGGTCGCACATCGCCTTTGTAAAGCACTTCACGCTCGCCAATTAAGGTCGCCGCTAGGTAAGACAGAGGCGTTAAATCGCCACTTGCGCCCACCGAGCCTTCTTGTGGAATACGCGGCGCAATGTCGTGGTTGATAAGCGTAACGATTTGGTTCAACAGATCGTGAGACACGCCAGATACGCCTTGCGACAATGAACACAAACGGGTTGCCAGCACCGCGCGAGCTTGCTCATGAGAAAGGATTTGACCTAAGCCACAACCATGGAAGCGTGTAAGGTGCAACGGAAGTTCATCCACAAGAGCGGGTGGAATCGCCACAGTACATGAATCGCCGTAACCGGTAGTCACGCCGTAAATAACGCCTTCTTCTTTCAGTAATCGTTCCAGAAACGCCACGCCACGATCAATTTTCGCGGTAAATTCTGGCGAGGTGTTCATGTTTGCCTTTGCACCTTGAGCAATGGCAACGACATCTTCGATGGTTAAAGATTGGGCACCAAAAGTGATGTTGTGATTATTGTTGTTTGTCATGTGGCTGATTACTTAAAGTCCAGAAGTTAAAAAAGTTGTACCACTGTAACGGCGCTTGCAGTGTGTGGTGTTCTAATCTGTGGGCGTACTGTTGAACAACGTGTTCTAGTGCCTGCTGACGCTCCTTGCGCGGTAGCGTGATTTGGTCACTAAAGTGTTCAAAGTACACATTAAAATGCGGAGTGTTTGCTTCATCGTCGCGTAGGCCGAAGAGTAGATAAACCGGCGCTTTTAATACCGAGGCCAGCATGAATGGGCCTTGCGGAAATGGCGCTGGTTTACCAAGAAAATCTGCCCAAACGACACGATTTTCTTTGCTGGTAGAAGTGCGATCGCCAACGATCACCACCCATTCGCCTTGCTCGATTTTTTGTTGAAGCAGAATCGCGGTGTCTGGTCCCATTGAGCTGACTTGAATCAAATTCAGTTCCGAGTTTGGGTTTACCGCCTTCATTACCGCATTAAATTGTTCAGCGTGTTGGGTAAATACCAAGGCGTTGATTTTGACATGAGAGTGTCGACGACCAAGCGCGCGGCAGAGTTCGATATTGCCAAGGTGCGAGCCTAAAATGAGCACGCCTTGTTTTTTCTGCGCCATCTCTTCGAAATGATGCTGGCCGTGAATGGTTAGGTTATCGACGTTAAAGTCACCTTGCCAGGCAGCCAGTTTGTCGAGCATGGTTCGCCCAAAAGAAAGCAGATGATGATAGCTGTCCAACTGTTTTGGTAGTGCGATGCTCTGCTGCGTTGCGTAGTACTGCAAGTTTTGCAGGTAAACCTCAGACGCTTCACGGGCAGATTTACCCGTGAAGTGGTAGTAGCGCATGACTAATTTTAAAATCAGGTCAAACGCTTTTCTGCCGAACAAGCGGTAAACCGCGAGTAAGGTTTTGATGCCTAAAATCGTGCCTTGTTCTTTTCGTTTCGACCAGTGGGCATTACTGTCATCTGTGTTTTGGCGCTTTCTGGCGAGTAGCGAAGGAATGCGCGGCAACATGCCAAAAAATAGGCGAGTGTGCATCCAGCTTATCTTGACGTTGTCCCACAATGCGTCGAAGTGGGAAATGCCACCTTCAGGGTAGATCACGCGCGTTGGAACAAAATCAATGTCGACGCCTTCCCAATAAATTCGCACTAGAATTTCGATATCAAAATCCATGCGTTTGCCGATGCTGTACTTGTTCAACACGGCGACCGTTTTCGCCACTGGGTAGGCGCGAAAACCGCACATGCTGTCTTTGATAGATAGTGACAAGGTTTCTATCCACACCCACACGTGCGTAGCGTAGCGACCATACAAACGGGATTTAGGTACGCTCTCGTCGTATATCGGTTGGCCCGAAATCAGGTTATCTGGTTTTGTTTCGCTGGCGCTGAGCAATTTCGGCAATGCTTCTAGGTCGTGTTGACCGTCTGCGTCGATTTGAATGGCGTGCGTAAAACCAAGTTGGTGAGCTTGATGTAGGCCTGCCATCACAGCGCCACCTTTGCCTTGGTTTTCTCTCAAACTAATCAGTTTTATCAGTCCTTGCTTGCTCAAAGCAGAAAGCGCTTGTTTGGTGTCTTCATTGCTGCCGTCGTCAACGGCCAGCACTGGCAAAGCGAAAGAGGATAACGACGCAACCACGTCTGCAATTGTGCTGCCGTGGTTGTAGCAAGGAATTAAAAAGCAGGGGCGATAATCACTCACGTGACTCACCCAGTTTCATTTTGCCTGAAGAGTGAGTCACCAAGGTTTCACCGTTTTTCGATGTGTACTTAAAGGTCAATTTCTCGCGCTCATTGTCCCAAGAGAGTGAGAGGCAAACGGCTGCGTTTGGTAGAATCGGCTCTTGAAATTTGATGACTTCCATTCCTTTAAATACCTTGGGAGTATTCAAATGTTGAACGGCGTAGAACAGCGCCCAATCAATTTGAGTGACGCCGGGTAAAAGAGGGAAGTGATTGAAATGACCTTGGAAATCTAAGATGTCAGCATCCACTCGCAGCGACAGCTCCGCGGTATGGTCACTCACTTCAATATTCTGAATAGTTGGTTTTCTTTTATCCATGTTACTAGCTTTATTGGAATAGTTTTTCAATTTCAGCAACTTGGCGTTTGCCTTGGCTGTTCAAGGGAATTTCGTCGACCACTCGGAATTTTCTCGGGATAGCGATCGGTTCTAGCCAATTGCGCAGTGCCTTGCGAAGCTCAAGCCAAAATTTGCCTTTACCAAGTTCATTAAGCACATCGCTGCCTTGATCGTTAAGTACGATGATCGAGACTAACGTGAGACGACCAGATTCTTCCATTGGGATCACCACGCTTTCTTGAACCCACGGCAATTGATCTAAACGTTTTTCCACTTCGACAAGGGAAACACGCTTTTCTTCGACTTTGACGATTCGGTCAGTGCGTCCACGCAATTCAAAAGAAATACTATCATGGAAATAGCATTCATCCGCAGTTTGGTACCAAGTGTTTTCATCAATGTGTGGCGAGCGGAGCTTTAAACAATTTTCATGGTTAAGCTCGGCTTCAACACCAGGGAATAACGTCCAGGGAGTACTGGCTTCGTGCTGCTGACGGTAAGCAATGCCGCCGGTTTCTGTGCTGCCAAAAACTTCAATAGGAAGTGACCCAAACAACTGCTGGCTGTGCTGCGCCGCTTGGTTTGGCAAGGGGCCACCAGAAGAAAATACGCACCGAATCGCAACCGGATTGTGCTCTTCACTGAGTCGTTTTAGTAACGCAGGGCTGCTTACTAGCGTGGTGTCAGCATCGGCGTGATGGACAATTTGCTCTGGGAACTCTAGGTTGTGTGCTGAAAATGGACGTGCAGAGCACAAAGGCCACAATACGCGGAACAGCAAGCCGTAAATGTGTTGATGAGAAACGGTGCTTTCAACGCGTGTGTTGGCAACTGTGTCGCCCCACAGGTTATCTAGAATAGCAACTTCGATATCAAGCTGTTTCAGCGTTTTTGCAATGGCTTTTGGTGTGCCGCTTGAACCCGAAGTAAATAGCGTTACTGGTATTTCTGCCAGGTTTAATTCACGCCAAAAATAAGGTTGTTTGGCCTCTGGCTCGCTAATCACGGTGGTTTCTAGCAATGATTGAGCTTCGATCAAAAGCGAGCTCACGAGTTCTGGAGCCGAGACATCGGCATCATGCAGCAACAAATCGTAGTGCTCACTGAGCTCTTTGAGTGCTTCTGGTTGGTAATTACCAGGTAATACAATGGATTTTCCTGCATAACAACAAGCAAAAAAGCCAACGGCAAACAGGTAGCTGCTGCCAAAACACAACGCAATGTTTTGCGTTGGTTGGGTTTCTAACTGCTGAGCAAGTGTTGCGACGTGCTGCTGGAAATCACCCCACGTGATAACCGTGTCGCGATCGTAAGAGACAGGAGATTGCTCAGACCTCTCTGCGATGAACAAGGTCGCTAGGGAGGTAAAGCTCGAATACGTTGTATTCATACGATTAGTGTTCCTTTCGAACAAATTGACGCACGATCCATTCTCCAGCGAACAAGCCACCAGCAAGTAAGTAGCTGATGAGGCCGTTATAAAGCGTCCATATTTTTACTGGTAGGAAACAGGTATAGAGTGCAACGGCAGCGTTGAGCGTAAAAAAGGCGCACCAAACCATCGTCACTTTGCGAGTGTAAGCAACGCCACTAGCCGGAAGGTCGGGTTCTTGCAAGCGAGCAAGCCTCTCTATGATCGATTGCGGCTGTTTTAAGCTCAGTCCAAATACACACAGCATACATACATTGACAACGACAGGGTAAAACTGAAGCCACCCATGTTGTTTAAACACCATGCCAAGCGTAATTAGGACAATGCCAACAGCGCCTGTAACGAGCGCCAAGAACTTAAACTCTTTTAGTGGGGTCTTATTTGCGACGAAAACACGCAAAAGTAACGCAGCAATTAACAAGCCCCCAACTAAGTTCAAGCCAAATTTATCTATACCGAAATAGACGGCGAAGGGGTAGGCAAACAGTACAATTGCAGACAGACCAGTCAGCAATTGGCGCATTAACTTTCCTTCAATAATTCAGTGACAGCGTTAACCACATCGTCAACGGTTCTTACTGCACTAAACTCTGCTGGCTTGATTTTTTTGCCAGTGACATTCTGTAGGTGTACGACCAAATCAACGGCGTCAATGCTATCAAGATCGAGATCTTGGTATAAGTGCGCATCTGATTGAATGTCGGCTGCGTCAATTTCGAACAGCTCAACAAGCGCATCTTTAACTTGTTCAAATACTTGATCTTTATTTACATCAGTCATGAATATACCTACAACTTATTCATTAGTTTGAGAAGAAACGTATTTCGCTAGATTTGCTACAGACGCAAAGTGTTCGCGCGTATTTGAGTCGTCGGCATCAATAACGATGTTGTATTGTTTTTTTATTGCGAGTCCAAGCTCAAGCGCGTCGATAGAATCTAAGCCAAGTCCATCACCAAAAAGTGGTGCATCCGTTTCAATATCATCTACGGTTAAATCTTCAAGGTTTAAAGCATCAATAATAAGTTGCTTAATGTCGTTGTGTAACTGTTCCACTGGGACCTGCTTATTAATAAAAGTTTTCTGGAAAAATGTTTTCAGCTAGGTGCTGTTGTAAGCGTCGCGCCGCTATTGTCGGCGACGTAGTTTGCTTTATAAAGGGGGTAATCTCAACTTTATCCTTAACTTCAACCCTGAAAAAGGGCTTTGTTGCCGGTACTTGATACCATTTTTTCTCTTTTGTGAGGAAACTTGGCGTTACCGTAATATGGACAACTCTTAAATCTCGTTCTGTTCTTACCGCAATTTGTGCTGCACCGCGTTGTAATTTCGGCTCTACACCTGGTGTTGTTCTTGTTCCTTCAGGAAATATAAGCAACACGTTGCCTTTGTTAAATCGTTCATCACAAAGTGCTAATAAATCATCCGGTGCTTCATTGGGAATATATCCGGCTGCTTTTACGATGTGCTTCATAAAAGGATTCGACCATATTGCCGATTTTACTAAACAGTCGCAGCGATTTAATTGTGAAGCAATGAGAACGTAATCGATTAAACTAGGGTGGTTGGCAACAATTAAACAATTACGATCTTGTTGAAGAATATCGGCACCAATAATTTGATAATCGATTGCGCCACTCAACTTCATCAATTTACAAAATGTGTTGAATGAATATCGAATCGCACCCTGAACTTTATATTCGCGTTCCGTTTGGTCTGAAACAAAAATACGAATGGTCGGAATAACAATGAAACTCAGTACTAAACCACCTAACCCAAATACTGAAAAACAAAAGCCTGTTGCTAGCACACGCCAATACTGATTTAAGCGAGTCATTTTTTGTGCCATTCCCAAGCTTGATGCGGAGCGAAAATAGTCCACTGGCTTTTATCTAACAAGTATTGTTGCAAAAATACTAAACCTTGAGGAAGAGGATGACCGGAACGTTCTGCGTTTATGGAGCTTTGTATCGCGAAATTGTCTCCATGAGAAAGTATTAAGCCAAGTCCAAACCCTTGGTATTGTTGGTTTTCATATTCTAAATAAGAGTCAGGCATAGGCTCATCAAAATCAACAAGCAGTACTTTTTTGTCAGGATTGTCGGACAAAAACAGCCATGCTTCTAATATTGCGCTTTGGAATGTGTTTTCTGCCGCAGCGATAGAAGTTAGGGGAATGGGTTGTTTAGTTGCGATAGTGGCAAGCCCTGCGGCGGTATTGTGCACCGATTGAGAAAAAGCCATCGGAGACGCCTCTTCTCCATTAATTATATCTTCAACTAGTGCTACGCTGCGATGCAGTTCACCATGACGGCTTGAAAATACAAGGTAATCAACTTGATGTTGATTAAGCATTTCGATTGCAGTTTGTACCGCCAGTTTACTGAGTGGGCTCATTCTTCTACGCATCATCGCAGGAATATTTGCAACATTGATTTTGCCATCTTCTGGCCATTTTATCTCTGTTGCCCATTGTTTCCATTCATTGGATTCGGATAAACCGAATGAATTCGCTGTCCACGCATCAATATTGAACGAAATGTTGATCTTCGAGTTTGGCATATTGGGTTAAATTGTTTATTTTACAGCTCGATACAAATTGGGGTTGACCCAAATTCACAATAAAAAGGAAATTATCATGTCGCGTTTTAAGCTGTATGTCTCGTTATTATTAACTTTGCTTCTTGTTGGTTGTGGACGAGTACAACCTGTAATGAATGTGGAGGATACTCCAGTTGCTTATGATCTTCAAAATAAACAAGTAAAAATGGCCATAGTGCAATCAGCAACTAACCGAGGCTGGACGATCGAAGAAGTAAGCCCTGGTGTTCTTATTGCAAAAATCCACGTTCGTAAACACTCTGCAGAAGTAAAAATCCCATACAATAATAAATATTACTCAATTATTTATCTCAACTCAGTAAATCTCAAAGCAAGTGATGGCAAAATCCACCGCAATTACAATCGTTGGGTAAACAACTTGAATGTTGATATTCAGCGAGCTATTGCATTGTTGGGCAATCAATCTCAACAATAAAACTATTAATTGCAGTTAGGTTTTTCCGTGTTAAATCAAAATAATGACCCTTTTAATGCTTTTGAAGCGAAGACAGAAGCTCAGAAGTTATCTTTTGCACCAATCGTGTTCCAGACCGCCAAAACGCTTCGAGATTTAGGTATTTTAGCCGCTTTAGACAGCGCTGGCGCTCAAGGCATGAGTGCCACAGATATTGCCGAGAAAACGGGAGTATCAGAATATGGTGTTAAAGTACTGTTGGATATGGCGATTAGTGCGCATATTGTTTTATGGGAACGACCTAACTATTCGCTTGCAAACCTTGGTTTTTACCTTCTTCATGATGGTATGACGAATGCAAACATGGATTTTACAGCAGATGTTTGTTACGCCGCGATGATGCATTTGACGGAAGCAATTCAAGAAGGTAAACCGTCTGGTTTGAAAGAGTTGGGCAATTGGGAGACCATCTATCAAGGTCTATCGACGTTACCAGAACAAGCCAAACAGAGCTGGTTTAAGTTCGATCATTTCTATTCGGATCGCTCTTTCCCACTTCTGCTTAAAGAGGTATTTGCAAGCAAGCCAAAGCATCTTGTGGATATTGGCGGAAATACGGGAAAATGGGCGATTCTGTGTTGTAAACATGACCCTGACGTTCAAGTGACGATTGTTGATTTACCGCAGCAATTAGAAGTAGCGATGAAGAATGTTTCAGAAAACCAGTTCGTCGAGCGTGTACGTCCATACCCTGCAAACATGCTTGATAAAGCACAAACATTGCCTGAGCATGCTGACGTATGGTGGATGAGCCAGTTCTTGGATTGCTTTTCCCCAATTGAGATCCTCAATATCCTTAAAAAAGTTAAAGCCCAGTTAACGAAGGGAGATACTATTTACGTATTGGAGCTGTTTTGGGATGCTCAAAAATACGCGGGAGCTTCCTATAGCCTTAATGCCACTTCTCTTTATTTTACCTGTTTAGCTAACGGTAATAGTCGCTTTTATCGCAGTGATGATTTCTTAGAAATTGTCGAAGCGGCAGGTTTATCTGTCGTTGAAAGAACCGACAATATTGGCCTTGGTCATACCTTATTAAAACTACAAGCAAACTAAATTCAGAATGAAAACAGAGCTCAAGCAAGTTGTTGTCGTAGGAGCGGGGCCATCAGGTTCAACCGTTTCTGCGTTATTAAAATCGCGTGGCATAGATGTTGTTGTCTTAGAAAAAGCGACTTTTCCACGTTTTTCCATAGGAGAAAGCCTACTCCCTGCCTGTATGGAAGTTGTTGAACAAGCAGGAATGACCAATGCAGTAAAGCAGTTTGGCTTCCAGTATAAAGATGGTGCTGCATTTCGTCGTAATGGCGTATACACCCAGTTCGACTTTACAAACAAATACACGCCAGGACCGGGCACGACGTTTCAGGTTCAACGTGCCAACTTTGATAAAGTATTGGCAGATAGCGCTGAAGATCAAGGCGTAGAGATTCGCTATCAGCATGAGCTGCTCAACCTAGTGTTTGAAGGGAAAAAGTCTCGATTAGAAGTGCTCGACTCAAATAAGAAGGCTTATCAAATCGAAGCAGATTTTGTGTTGGATGCAAGTGGCTTTGGGCGTGTTTTGCCACGCTTGTTGGAGCTAGAAGAACCTTCTTGTCTTCCGCCTAGAAAAGCGATCTTTACCCATATCGAAGATCATATCTCTCCCCAAGAGCCGGAATACGATCGCAACAAAATTTTAATTTCAGTTCATCCTGAAAATCACGACGTATGGTACTGGCTAATCCCATTCTCTAATGGTACTTGTTCGTTTGGTGTGGTGGGTGAGCCAGAATTTTTCGAACAATACCCAGAAGATAAGATTGCAGCGTTGCAGCAGTTAGCCAATGAAGAGCCGGGTTTGGCTTCTTTGTTGCGAAATGCGAATTACCCGAATCCAGCAGGCGAGTTGGGTGGCTATTCTGCTAACGTCAAACGTTTAGCGACAGAGCACTACGCGTTGCTTGGTAATGCAGGTGAGTTTCTTGATCCTGTATTTTCATCGGGTGTCACTATCGCCATGAAATCGGCCGAGTTTGCAGCGGACTGCGTGGTTCGTCAGCTGAATGGTGAAAAGGTTGATTGGCAAGAAGAGTACTCGCAACGCTTAATGGTGGGAGTGAACACATTCCGCACTTATGTGGAAGGCTGGTACAACGGCACGTTGCAAGATGTGATTTTCTATCAAAACCCGAACCCACGTATTAAACAGATGATTAGTGCGATTTTGGCTGGATATGCTTGGGATACGAATAATCCTTACGTAAAACAAAGTGAGCAGCGTTTGTCGACGCTTGCAGAACTGGTTCGGGAAGCTGAACTGTAAGAATATACATTCGCTTATCCGAGAATCAGTAAACCTAGGTCTTACCAAAAAATTGGTAAGACCTTTTTAATGCCTCTTTACTTTTACTTCTAGCGTGTTGGAGACACATTGACCACTTACATCGGTGTGTATCGAATTTGAGAATTTTTATGGTGATATTGATCACGTCTAGAGTTCCTGTTGCTGATATTTATATTAAATTTGTGGGAAATGGATCACATTCTGGGAGTGTTCCCTACATCCGGCTTCGTTGTGAAAACGGTTTATAAGCAACTGTATAAGTTAGTAAAGTTCCAAAAACTACATCAAAAAAAAGACAAGTTTCTTACCAAATCAATTCGCTTGGTGAGTTCGAGCCATCGACTACGCCAAACGCTTCCTCTACTTTCTAAAATTGTCGAAGAACATGACGCATCAACGGTCTCTTCGATTGCAGATCCCGAGAACGCGGTAGCGTGGGGAGGTAAAGTTTCTCCAGAGTTCAAATCTAAAGTCATCCGTATTAGTAAAGAGCTAAAGATCAATCCTAATCATCTTATGGCGTGCATGGCATTTGAAACTGCTGAAACTTTCAGTCCAAGCATCAAAAATGGTTCCGGAAGCGGGGCTACAGGGTTAATTCAATTTATGCCCTCTACCGCAGAGTCATTAGGAGTGAACACAAAGACTCTTGCGAGAATGAGCGCGCTTGAACAACTTGACTATGTGAAAGCGTACTATTGGCCCTATCGAAATAAAATTAATAGCCTAGAAGATGCTTACATGGCCATTCTCTACCCTGCTGCGATTGGCAAACCGCCGTCTTTCGTTTTGTTCAGACAAGGCTCAATTGCCTATCGACAGAATGCAGGTATCGACCGCCACAACACGGGGAAAATCACGCTTAATGATGTTTCCTACAAAGTGAGGAAAAAACTAGAAAAAGGTTTGCAGCCCAATTTCATGGGCTAAGATTGTGTCATGTTCCTAGTTTTTCGCGCATGAATCCTTCTGTTACTTCACGGGGATTCTGATACACTACGCGCCCATTTCCTCTGTTGAGACCTTTCTATGCCATTTTCTAAGCTTGGTTTAAGCGCATCGATTGCTGATGCAGTAAAAGCGCTAGGTTATGAAAACCCCACTTCTATCCAACAAAAAGCCATTCCAATCGTATTGCGTGGCCGCAATTTAATTGCAGCAGCGCAAACGGGCACAGGTAAAACGGCCAGTTTTGTTCTGCCAATCTTAGAAAAGCTTAGTCGAGGCGAAACGCAACGTAAAAAACGCGCTCGTGCGATTATCCTAACGCCAACACGCGAACTTGCGCTTCAGGTTCATCAAAGTATTGAAGCTTATGGTAAAAACTTACCATTACGCTCAATGGCGATGTTTGGTGGTGTGGATTATGCACCACAAAAACAAGCCTTGATCGAGGGTGTCGATATTGTGGTAAGCACGCCTGGGCGCTTGATTGATCTGTACGGTCAACGCGCGATTCACTTTGATGAAGTGGAAATGCTAGTGCTTGATGAAGCCGACAAAATGTTGGATATGGGATTCATCGATGCGATCGACAAAATCGTCGACTGTATGCCAGAACATGTGCAAAGTTTGCTGTTCTCAGCGACGTTATCTAACCCTGTTCGTGACTTGGCGAAAAATGCGATTATTGATCCTGAAGAGATCACGATTGCAAAGCACAGTGCCTCAAAATCAAATATTAAACAGTGGATCACGGCCGTCGATAAAGACATGAAGTCGTCGCTGTTAAGTCACTTGCTTAAAGAAAATGACTGGTCGCAAGTACTGGTATTTATTGAAACTAAACACGGTGCAGCCAAACTGGTAAGCCAACTTGAGAAACGTGGCATTGTGGCAGAAGCATTCCACAGTGGCCGTAATCAGCGTGTTCGCCAGGAATTAATAGAAAAGTTTAAAGCGGGTGAAATCCAGTACTTAGTCGCAACCGGCGTTGCTGCGCGCGGTATTGATATTGATAATCTGCCAGTTGTCATCAACTACGATTTACCTTACCCAGCGGATGAGTATGTACATCGTATTGGTCGTACAGGTCGTGCTGGCGCGAAAGGTGAGGCGATATCACTGGTTTCAAAAGACGACTTTAAGAACCTCTGCATGATTGAAAGTCGTTTAGGGCACTTGCTAGAGCGAGTGGAAATTGAAGGTTTTGCGCCAAGAAAGCCAGTACCAATTTCAATTTTAAATTACGTGCCTAAGAATAAACGTAAACCGCACGATAAGCGCGAATCAAAATAGCCAGTTTATCCCATGATCTAAAAGCCGCATTCTTGCGGCTTTTTGCGTTTTTAGGCATCCAATTATGTAGCCATCGCGACGGTTTCTATTCGGTAATGAGGAAAAAAGTTAATCAGTGTCATACGCTTAACACGTAAAGTGAATCAAGGTGCGTTAAGCTTTTGTCAATTATCTGTCCGCAGGTTTGCACAAGGTAAGGAATGGGCGCAAACTTTTTTGCTTGCTAATGAATGCATAAGATGGGGCACAAATGAAAACAGGTGATAAGCAATTCGCCGTTATTGGTCTTGGCCGATTTGGTTTGGCAGTGTGTAAAGAGTTACAAGATTCAGGCGCTCAAGTTTTAGCCGTTGACATCAACGAAGACAGAGTTAAAGAAGCCGCCAGTTTTGTTAGTCAGGCGGTTGTGGCTAACTGTACTCACGAAGAGACGGTTGCTGAGCTCAAACTTGATGATTACGACATGGTGATGATTGCCATCGGAGCGGATGTCAATGCCAGTATTCTTGCGACATTGATTGCTAAAGAGGCGGGAGTAAAGTCAGTATGGGTTAAAGCCAACGATCGCTTCCAAGCTCGTGTTCTGCAAAAAATTGGCGCAGACCACATTATCATGCCTGAGCGTGACATGGGGATACGTGTCGCGCGTAAAATGCTCGATAAACGGGTTCTTGAGTTCCACCCATTAGGCAGTGGCTTA
This sequence comes from Vibrio sp. Vb1554, assembly GCF_033344235.1. NCBI lineage: Bacteria > Pseudomonadati > Pseudomonadota > Gammaproteobacteria > Vibrionales > Vibrionaceae > Vibrio > Vibrio sp. Vb1554. Next base: position 142,201 of record NZ_JAWPOJ010000010.1, read on the forward strand.
GCTATGACGGAGTTTGTGATTGGCTCTCGTTGGATGGGTAAGACACTAAGTGATTTGGCTCTGTGCAAAGTCGATGGCGTGCAAGTGCTAGGGTTTAAACGGGGCCCAGAAATTACCAAGGCACCTGACCTTAATACCACACTAGAAATTGGTGACCTAATTATTGTGGTCGGCCCTCAAGATGCGCTCGCAAATAAATTAAAATCGCTATGACGTATTTTCATCAGAAAGGTGTTTTTTACGCACCAGATGGTAAACAAGAGAAAGCGAAAGGCAACGAACCGCGAATTATATTGCTCAGTTTTCTCGGTGTTTTACTGCCTTCTGCGGTATTGCTAACCTTGCCAGTTTTTTCTGTTACGGGCCTGTCGATAACGGATGCTTTGTTTACCGCAACGTCCGCTATTAGTGTGACAGGGCTTGGTGTAGTCGATACTGGGCAACACTTTACGCTTGCGGGTAAAATCTTGCTGATGTTTTTAATGCAAATCGGTGGGTTGGGGCAGATGACGTTGTCGGCGGTCTTACTCTATATGTTCGGCGTGCGTTTGAGTTTGCGTCAACAAGCGCTGGCGAAAGAAGCATTAGGGCAAGATCGGCAAGTCAATCTAAACCGACTAGTAAAGCGGATTGTTGTTTTCGCGCTTGTTGCAGAAACGATCGGGTTTATTTTTCTCTCTATCCGCTGGGTCCCTGAAATGGGCTGGCAGACTGGTATGTTTTACGCCTTGTTTCATGCAATTTCTGCATTTAACAACGCTGGGTTCGCGCTGTTTTCTGACAGTATGATGAGCTTTGTGAATGATCCGTTGGTTATCTTTACACTGGCGGGGCTATTCATTTTTGGCGGGCTTGGTTTTACTGTTGTGGGTGACATCTGGCTAAACTGGCGCAAAGGTTTCCACTTTTTGCATCTTCACACCAAAATCATGCTGATTGCGACACCGATATTGCTCTTAGTCGGAACGATGATGTTTTGGTTACTTGAGCGAAGCAACCCAAACACAATGGCGTCTTTACCTGCAACAGGGCAATGGTTGGCGGCATTCTTTCAATCTGCGAGTGCGCGAACGGCAGGGTTTAATAGTGTTGACTTGGCGTTGTTTACCCAGCCGGCCTTACTGGTCATGATTGTTCTGATGTTAATTGGAGCGGGTTCCACCTCAACGGGGGGCGGTATTAAAGTTTCCACATTTGCTGTTGCGTTTATGGCTACGTGGACCTTTTTACGCCAAAAGAAACATGTGGTTATGTTTAAGCGAACCATAAATTGGCAAACTGTGACTAAATCATTGGCAATTATCGTTGTGAGCGGAGCCATCCTGACAAGCGCAATGTTTTTATTGATGCTTACCGAGAAGGCCAGCTTTGATAAAGTTATGTTTGAAACCATTTCCGCATTTGCCACAGTGGGGCTCACCGCCGGTTTGACTGCGGAACTTTCTGAACCTGGTAAATACATTATGATCGTGGTGATGATCATTGGTCGTATTGGGCCGCTCACGCTTGCCTACATGTTGGCACGTCCTGAACCTACCTTGGTCAAATACCCAGAAGACGCCGTTCTTACAGGTTAATATAGCGTTAAACAATGGCCGCGCGACCATTACGAGCATTGATTAATAGCAGTGCTCGTACATTTATAGAATATGTGGAATGTTGCCCAGTTTTACCTATAAATTCGTAGAAGTTCATTTCTTCTTCCTTTCGTTTCGATACTATTCATTCACTCAATTTATATTCTCAGAAGCTACGCTCATAACAGCGTTTTGGAATCCGACGCTTTTGTAGTGTGACACCAAACTACGTCGTGTTATCTGAGCGAATTGATACCAGCCTTCGTCAATAGTCACTCAGTCTTACTCTATGCCCATAGGGTTACTTTGTGTTTGTTGTGCTTGGTATTAATGAACGAATCGAAAAGATGGAGTCGTACTTTGAAATTCAACACACTCGCCATGGCTATGTTAACTGCGCTTCTTGCAGGGAAGAGCATGGCAACTACTCCGCCATCACCGGTTTGGCATACTATTGCGTTGAGTGATGGTAGCTCCAGTGAGGCAATTCTACGTGGAACGGCAGATTTCCACTGGTTTGAAGATAAGCAGGGCAATGCCTTACTTCAGGAAGACGGCGTTTGGTTTTTCGCGCAGATTCAGCGCGAGTCAGGCACGCCAATATTGATCTCGACAGGTGTGGTGAAAACGCAGTCGAGTGAGCCACCTGAGTCGGCGAGGTTTCGCCCGGATTTACAAGTTAAACCGCAATTATCTTCTCTAAAAACCATTGAACCGATGGCACGAAAAAACCTACTGCGTTCGGCGCAAGGTTACCAGGCGATGAGCAGTTCAACGGTGAAGCAGCAGCCCCTATTGGTTGTGCAAGTTTCGTTTGATGACCAAGCAATGGTGCATGATTTTGAGCAACGCGTATTTAATACCAATGGTCAAAGCGTTGTGGATTACTTTGATAAAAACTCTCAAGGTAAATTCAAAGTTGTTCCTGCACTTGAGAGTTACGGCACCGCCAATGACGGTGTGATAGATGTGACTGTGGCACAAAGCCACCCTAACTGTCACTCTAGTTCGACTGATAAAACATGCACCGCCAAGTTGAATGCGGTTTTCACCGAGGCTTATCAAAAACTGGATCCATACTTTAATCTTTCGGTCTACGACAGCAATCAAAATGGTACCGTAGAACCGTCAGAACTCTCTGTCATGTTTATTTTTGCGGGGGGAGATCGTTCAACAGGGGTTCTCAACCGTCCTGCGATTTGGCCGCACAAATTCTCTCACGATGATGTCACACTAGATGGTAAAAAGATCACAGACTATTGTGTGTTCGCTGACTATCAAGTTGATCATCAAGCGACGTTGGGCGTGATCGTACACGAGCTTGGCCACTTAATGCTTGGCTTACCGGATTTGTACGCAAGGAACAGTGATGCCTCGATCGGCTCTTGGGGCGTGATGGGTGGCGGTTCATGGGCGCAGAAACCGGGAGATTCATACGCTGGTGACACTCCGGTGAACATGAGTGCATGGAGCAAACACGCTGCTGGTTTTGTTGTACCAACGGTAACTCATGAAAGTCCAGCGCCTATTTCTGTGAACAACGACGATGTCAAGCTGGTGTATCTCGACCCGTACTTGAAAGAGTTTGGCCCACGTGTTTACTTGGAAAATCGCACCTTTAGCGGTTACGACCGAGCATTGGCGGCTGAAGGTATCCTGGCGACGTCGGTTAATGTCCAGAACCGCTTTAATGATGTTGGCGCGATGCAGGTTCAAATCATGCAGGCTGATGGTCTGAATGAGTTAGAAAATGATGGTAGGAGTGACGCTGACGATTTATACCCTAATGGTGGCGATGTCATTTCAGATACATCGACCCCGGGTCTGAGAGCGATCACAGGGTTTGATACTGGGGTTCGTATTTCCAACATTGCCAGCAACACCAACGGCGGTAGCTTTTCTCTTGAGCATACAAACGAACCAAATAAATCAGCATGGCTGAACTCTCTTCACCAAGGTTATGTGTACGCGAGTGGGAGTAACACTCTGGCGGTGTCACTGGACTTGAATAGTGATACAGAGCTTGATGGTCTTCAACTTTACGCGCAAAGAGATAGCGCTCAAAGTGACATGACTTATCGAGTTTGGCGATTCCCATTTTCTGGAAACATTGGCTATCGATTAATATTGAATCAAAACAACGCTGAGCTTTTACAGCAAGGTAACTTCCAAAAGTCATCTCGAATTTTATTCCCTCAATCAAGCCAATTGAGTGCGGGTCAGCACTTATTGGTTGTTGAATTGGAAGGCGGTCAATTTGATGCAAACTTTGATTTCGGCCGCTTGCTAAAAACTGAAAAAGCCTCCCTACCTGTAATGTGGACTGGTGATTACAGTGAGATTGGCACGTTTGGTCTAGAAAAAGCCGGGTTCTCTTATATTCCGTTTGCAGCATTATTAAATGTGGATGCGAGCAACTTGGTTGAAGCGAAATCTGATTCGTTACAAACCAATAAAAATACGCCAATCAAACTGAACCTGATGGACAATGATTTCATGGCGGTAGGGTATCAGTTCAATGTGGACATTGTGCAGAAGCCTGAGCACGGCACCATCTCTGGCAACCAGTACCAACCTGAAGCTAACTTCGTTGGTCTGGACACTTTCCAATATCGTTTGTTGTCGGTTGATGGTGCGTACTCATCTTCAATCGTGAATGTGCAGGTGGAAGTGCTTGGCAGCAACGAAGCGCCAGTGGCCGTGATTGATGTTGATAATAAAGACATGACGGTTGGGCAGCGAGTCACGTTGTCTGCGTTAAATAGTACGGATGCTGATGGTGACGTGTTGAGTTATAAATGGGAGCAGTTGGCTGGCACTTCAGTTTCTCTTGGCAATGCAACCAGTGTTAGCACAAGCTTTACGGTGCCTCAAGGTGCAAAAGCGGGTGAGGTTCTGACATTCCGTTTAACCGTGACTGATCCTAGTAATGAAACGTCCAGTGCTACCGTCGATTTAACCATGAAAAACGCAGCGCCACTTACGCTTGCAGATACGGCGACCGTTGCCGTTGGTGAAAGTATTCTGATTGATGCAGCGAGCAATGATTCGGATGTGAACGGCGATAAACTGGTTGTAGAAAGCGTACAGAACGTAACGGGTGTGGGAAGTGCGAGTGTAGAGAATGGCAAAATCCGTTTTCAAGCACCGGATAGCCCTACTGACGGCATCAAGCTGCAATATACGGTTTCAGATGGTCATGGTGCCACTGCTACGGGGGAAGTTATCGTGACGGTTGTTGCTTCTTTGAAGACAACGACATTCAAGAACTCTGAAGGTAGCGGCAGTGTTTCTTATTGGGCTTTGATGTTACTTGCAACATTAGGCTGGCGACGTCGCGTCTAAAACGGTATGGAATTGCTGTATAAGCCACTCACATTGAGTGGCTTATTTTTTATCTGATTTATTTTGGTTTCGTTCTCATTATCTTATGAGATGTGTTTCTCATTATTTTTAAAGCGATTTTTCTACTCTGCGGTTACCCTAGGGGCCGATTTTTATGAACTAAGGATGTTATATGTCTACCGAGGGCTTTTCTGTTTCGGAAATATGCCGAGAAGCGGCAGTGATGGTCAGAAGGAATCTACTCGCAATTGTTATTGCTTGTATTCCGTTGATTATCGTGCACTCAATTTTTGCTTTTATGTATCCTGAAATGACGGGGCAAGATCAAGCGAACGTTCAAGAAGGCAATGTCTCAGGATTTTATTTCGTCACAATTATTTTGTACCCACTTGTTGCCGCTATGGCGGCTGTGCGTGTGCATCGAATTTATTTAGCCGGCGATTACATGCACTCTGCGTTGGATGTATTTCGTTTGTCAGCTCGAGAATTCCGTTTCATAGGCTGGTGGATACTGTTTGGACTGATGATGATGCTCGTTATTGGTATCCCGATCTTTGTGTTGTCGTTTATCTACATTGCAGAAAGTGGTGAAGCCGACTTCGTTGCTATGGCTATTATCACAACGATTGCAAGCATTCCTGGCTATTGGGTAATGGCGCGATGGTCATTTGTGTTGCCAGCGACTGCAATGGATCATCAGCCGCGCAGTTTGCGTCGTTCGTGGAACCAGAGCAGACCATACAACAAACAAGTATTCATTTTGATGGGACTAATTCCATTGGGTGCGGGCTTGCTCAGTCAGCTGATCTTTAGCCACTTTACGAATCTCTTTATGTTGAGCCTTGTCGGTGTGGCCTATGGTATTTTTGGCGCGTACCAGCTGGCATTGTTATCGTTGAGCTATAAAACGGTAGTGGATATCGAACGCGCTCGTTTTGATACGCCATCACAGCCACCAAAAACGGGTGAAGAATTTTCCGCTTAACCCTTTGATCGTTTTTACATGCTACCTCCGTTTAGGAGACGGTCTGCGGCAGGTTGATACCTTCCTGCCGCTTTCGCGTTATTCACGCAAAATACCCATGTCCATTTCATGGCTGAATGACAGGGACATTCACACGTATACTCACAACAGTACTTCTTTTTATTAAGGAACCCTACATGTCCATTTGGCAACGGGTCAATTTCACCCATCGCTTTAGTCAATTACCGTCAGCGTTCTATACGTTGGTCGAGCCACAACCCTTGGACAACACTCGCTGGGTCGCTTGGAATGGTGAGTTTGCACAGCAGTTTGGTTTACCAGCAGAGCAAAACGATGAGTTATTGGCGGTTTTTTCTGGGCTAAGCGAATTCGAACAATTTCGTCCTCTTGCGATGAAATATGCAGGCCATCAGTTTGGCGTTTACAACCCAGATTTGGGCGATGGACGTGGATTACTGTTGGCAGAAATTGAGCATCAGGATGGTACTTGGTTTGATCTTCACCTCAAAGGTGCAGGGCTAACGCCTTACTCGCGAATGGGGGATGGGCGAGCGGTATTACGCTCGACTATCCGTGAGTACCTGTGCAGTGAAGCCATGGCGGGCCTTGGGGTTCCCACGACACGTGCTCTCGGTATGATGGTCAGTGATACACCTGTTTATCGAGAAAAAACGGAATCGGGCGCTTTGTTACTTCGAATGGCTGAAACCCATGTTCGATTCGGTCACTTTGAGCATTTCTTTTACACCAACCAGTTAGCAGAGCAGAAGCTGTTGGCGGATAAGGTGATTGAGTGGCACTTTGCTGATTGTGCATCGGCGGAGAAACCATATGCCGCGATGTTTGACGCCATCGTGACTAAAACAGCCGAGATGATCGCATATTGGCAAGCTTTTGGTTTTGCGCATGGCGTGATGAATACCGATAACATGTCAATTCTTGGGCAAACTTTTGATTATGGTCCGTTTGGCTTTCTTGATGATTATGAGCCGGGATACATTTGTAATCATTCAGACTACCAGGGTCGTTACGCATTTGATCAACAGCCTAGAATTGCGCTTTGGAACCTGTCAGCACTGGCGCATGCGTTATCGCCACTCGTTGAACGAGAAGATTTAGAATCGTCGTTGAGTCAATTTGAAGTTCATTTAAGCCAGCAGTTCAGCCGCCTCATGCGTGAGAAGTTGGGCTTAAAAACCAAGATAGCGGAAGATGGGCGTTTGTTTGAAGCTATGTTTGAGCTTCTTCACCAGAACAAAACGGACTACACTCGCTTCTTCAGAACGCTTTCAAACCTTGATAATGCGCCTTCCCAAGCCGTAATCGATTTATTTCTCGACCGAGAAGCTGCGCGAGCTTGGCTTGATCTGTACTTAGCTCGGTGTGAGCTAGAGGTTGATGAACTAGGGGGCCTGATTTCAACCGAACAGCGTTGCAAACAGATGCGTCAGGCCAATCCCAAATACATCTTGCGTAACTACTTGGCTCAGTTGGCGATTGATAAAGCGGAAGAAGGGGACTTTAGCGAATTACACCGATTGGTCGAACTGTTAAAACGCCCATTTGATGAGCAACCCGAGTTTGATGACTATGCGAAATTGCCACCGGAATGGGGGAAGAAAATGGAGATAAGCTGTTCTTCATAAGTGGGTCATTTTCCACCCATTTGTATCTTTTTCTTGGGTGGAATTCACTCGTTACACTTCGGATTCATGTTAATGGACTGTGTTAATTTATTGAAATGCATATAAATTTTAACATGGTCCATTAATTGCTCTTTGTTGAACATCCGTACCCATCGCCTAACACCTAGTTACTCATGGACGGGATGGGATGTGATTCAACAAGGAGAATAATAATGTTTAAGCCTCTAACTCTACTATCTGTCTCTGCACTTGCTGTTACCAGTTTTAATGCTGCCGCAAATTGTGACCCGGGTGAAACGGTCATCAAGTTTAGCCATGTAACGAATGCGGACAAACACCCTAAAGGCATCGCGGCTTCGTTACTTGAAAAGCGCGTCAACGAAGAGATGAACGGTAAAGTCTGTATGCAGGTGTTTCCTAACTCAACACTTTATGATGATGATAAAGTGTTGGAAGCGCTACTGAATGGTGATGTTCAACTCGCTGCTCCTTCTCTTTCTAAGTTTGAGAAATTCACCAAGAAGTACCGCCTTTTCGATCTCCCTTTCTTGTTCGATGATGTCGACGCGGTTGACCGTTTCCAAAACTCGGAAGCGGGTGAAAAGCTGAAAAACTCAATGAAACGTCGTGGCCTACAAGGCATTGCGTTTTGGCATAACGGCATGAAGCAAATGTCAGCCAACAAGCCGCTCATTTCTCCAACTGATGCTGAAGGACTTAAGTTCCGTGTTCAAGCCTCTGATGTACTCGTTGCTCAGTTTGAGCAGCTAGGTGCTAACCCACAAAAAATGTCGTTCAAAGAAGTTTACGGCGGCTTGCAAACTAAGGTTATTGATGGTCAAGAAAATACTTGGTCAAACATTTACGGCAAAAAATTCTTCGAAGTTCAAGATGGCATTACGGAAACGAACCACGGAATTCTGGATTACTTAGTTGTGACGTCAAACGACTTCTGGAAAAACTTACCAGATGATCAGCGCGAGCAGTTAAACACCATTATTCAAGAGGTAACTGCGCAGCGTAATGCTGAGTCAACCAAAGTAAACCTTGCGAATAAGAACAATATCATCGAAGCAGGTGGTGTGGTTCGTACTCTAACGCCAGAACAGCGCCAAGAATGGGTCACTGCACTTCAACCAGTATGGAAGAAGTTCGAAAAAGACATTGGTTCTGACCTAATCGAAGCCGCTTTGGCGTCTAACCAAAAATAATAACACCTAGCACATTTAGCCCTCTCAAACTGAGGGGGCTCTTTCCCCCTACAGACGACGTGATGTAATTATGGAACAGACTTTTTTTGCCAAGGCTGGACGAATCACCGATGCCATTGAAGAGACTTTGATTGCTTTCTTCTTGGGTGCCATGACCTTGCTGACCTTTGCCAATGTCATCTTTCGTTATGTCTTTAACGACAATATTCTTTGGGCGCTTGAGCTCACCGTTTTCATGTTCGCATGGATGGTGTTGGTTGGCGCATCTTATGGTGTGAAAAAACACTTTCATATTGGTGTCGATGTCATTATTAACATCGTTCCGGAAGGTAAACGAAAAGCCCTGGCGCTTTTTGCTGCAATGTGTTGCTTAGCCTTCTCTATTTTGCTGTTAATTGGCGCTTGGAACTACTGGTATCCGTTCGCTACTGACCGAGCGTGGTATGAAACGGACGATATTCCGATGCCTGAAATACTCCAGTTCATGGCCGACTGGTTAAATGAGGGAGAGCGTTATGAAAAGCTGCCACGTTTTATTCCTTACTTCGCTTTGCCACTTGGAATGGCGCTACTAACGTTTAGATTTGTTCAAGTCACGTGGCAAATCGCTACTGGTAAGCTCGATCGCTTGATTGCAGGACATGAAGCGGAGGAAGAGCTCGAATCTCTTAAAGCTGAGATGAGTGACGCTGAAGACGTAATGGCTCCAAAGGCCTCGCAAGACGCTAAAAACAAGGAGCAATAAGCCATGGATATCTTATTTCTATTTTTGATGGTAATTGGCTTTATGCTGGTTGGCGTGCCAATTGCTATTTCGCTGGGTCTTTCCAGTGTTCTTTTCCTTTTAATGCATTCGGATGCCTCTTTAGCGTCAGTTGCTCAAACGCTGTTTAATGCATTCGCGGGCCACTACACGCTATTGGCTATTCCATTCTTTATATTGGCTTCAAGCTTTATGTCGACGGGTGGCGTAGCAAAGCGGATAATTCGTTTTGCCATTGCCATTGTAGGCTGGTTCCGCGGCGGTTTGGCGATGGCTTCGGTTGTAGCGTGTATGATGTTTGCCGCGTTGTCAGGTTCCTCACCTGCAACGGTTGTTGCCATAGGTAGTATTGTTATCGCAGGTATGATCAAAAACGGTTACTCAAAAGAGTTTGCCTCTGGGGTAATTTGTAACGCAGGTACGCTAGGGATTTTGATCCCACCTTCGATTGTGATGGTGGTGTATGCAGCCGCAACGGATGTGTCAGTTGGACGTATGTTCCTTGGTGGTGTGATTCCCGGTTTGCTGGCGGGTGTCATGTTGATGATCGCGATTTACATTGCCGCGAGAATCAAGAACCTTCCAAAGCAACCTTTTGTCGGTTGGAAAGAAACTTTTGATGCCGCCAAGGATGCAAGCTGGGGCTTGTTGTTGGTCGTCATCATTCTTGGTGGTATCTATGGCGGTATCTTTACGCCGACAGAAGCCGCTGCGGTTGCTGCTGTGTACTCATTCTTTATTGCTAACTTTGTATACAAAGACATGGGGCCATTTGCAGACAAGAAAAACACTAAACCTGCGCTCGTTAAAATCTTCCAAACCTTTGTTCATAAAGACACGAAACACACCCTGTATGAAGCGGGCAAACTCACCATCATGCTGCTGTTCATCATTGCTAATGCCTTAATTTTGAAGCATGTTTTAACGGAAGAACGCATCCCGCAAATGATCACCGAGTCGATGCTCTCGGCTGGTCTCGGACCAATCACTTTTTTGATTGTGGTGAACGTCTTGTTGCTGATTGGTGGTCAGTTCATGGAGCCATCAGGCTTGTTGATCATTGTTGCGCCGCTCGTGTTCCCAATTGCGATTGCATTAGGTATAGACCCAATTCATTTGGGCATAATGATGGTGGTGAATATGGAGATAGGAATGATAACGCCGCCCGTGGGTCTTAACTTATTTGTGACCGCTGGTGTTGCCAAAATGTCGATGATGAACGTAGTGAAGGCAGCATTACCCTGGGTTGGAGTGATGTTCTTGTTCCTAATTATCGTCACATATGTACCATGGGTTTCGACTTGGTTGCCTACTACCTTGATGGGGCCGGAGATCATTACCAAGTAATGGAAGCCAGAAAGTAGAAAGAGGTGTGAGAATTCACACCTCTTCGTCTATTGACTTGTAACAAGTTTTGCGCGGGTCTGAATTAATTCGACGTTCATAGTGTCGCCACCTCTTTTTATTTTTACGACGCTCTTCACCGAATCTTCTCTCTTCTTGATAGCAACCGTCTACGAGCACGGTATCTGTAACAATCGGTATTCTCACTTTTTCGTTCATATCTATAACAACCATGATAAACCCGTTGTTAAAAATTATGATTCAAGTTGAATATAATGCCAGCTATTTGAACGTGTTTTATTTGTAAAGGTCTTTATTTATTTGGTAGCGCTGCATCTTGTCGTAAAGGGTTTTTCTTGGCACATTCAATTGGCACATTGTCTGTTTAATACTACCGTTGTTTTCTAATAAAGCGCCTTCAATGGCTGCTCTCTCAAACTCCGCCACTTGCTCTGCAAGGCTTGAGGAAGACTTAGCGACTGGGTTTGATTCTCCCAACTGAATTAACTTACCCAATAGCACAAAACGCTCTGCAGCATTTCTGAGTTCTCGAACATTGCCAGGCCAGTCATGGCTCATCAGTTGCGCTAGATCTTGGGGTGACAAGCTAGGTGAGCTTTTGCCATAACGTGAAGCTGCTACCAACAGAAAGTGGTGAAAGAGGGCTGGAATGTCTTCTTTTCGTTCGCGTAGTGGCGGGAGATCCAAGGTCACGACATTGAGCCGATAATAGAGATCCTGACGGAAAGTACCTTCTTCAGCTGCGTGTTTTAAATCGACCTTTGTTGCTGCAATCACTCGAATATCTAAAGGCAATAATTCATTTGAACCGACACGCTCAATCACGCGCTCTTGTAATACCCTCAATAAACGAATTTGGGCTTGGATAGGCATCGACTCGATCTCATCCAAGAAAAGTGTGCCGCCTTGTGCAAACTCAAATTTACCGATACGACGGCTTTCGGCGCCAGTGAATGCGCCTTTTTCATGGCCGTAGAGTTCACTCTCAATTAAGTTCTCTGGAACCGCTCCACAATTTACGGCGACAAAGTTTTGGTTCCGGCGAGAGCTTTGCTCATGTAAAGAACGAGCGATTAACTCTTTCCCTGTACCGGTTTCACCAAACAATAAAATATCGGCGTCGGTATCGGCGATTTGGGTGATGGTCTCTCGTAATATTTGGATGCTAGAGGTTTCACCAATAACTCGTGGACCAAGGGTTTTACTGGCTTTAAGTGACAGGCGCAGTTTTTCATTTTCATTGGTTAGTTTGCGCTTCTCAATCGCCCGCTTAACCGTTTCAACCAAATGCTCTGGCGCAAAAGGTTTCTCAATAAAGTCGTAAGCGCCTTGATGAAGGGCTTGCACTGCCATGGAAATATCACCGTGTCCAGTGATCATGATGACGGGTAAGTTTGCATCGCGTTGAGTCAAAGTTGTTAGCATATCCATACCAGAAATGCCCGGTAAACAGATATCAGTGACCACGACGCCAGCTTCTTCTCCTTGCTGCATCGCTATTAAAGCCGATTCTGCATCCACAAAAAACTTGGCGTCGATATCCGCAAGTTCAAAGGTCTGTTCTATAGCGAGTCTGAGATCGGCCTCATCATCAATAAAAAACACCTGACACATGATCTTATCCTTTTGATGGTTCAGTGTTGTAAGAAGTGATAGGTAAACACAATGAGAATCGAGCGCCGCCTTGTTCTCGATTATGGGCACATAATTTTCCATTCATACTGGCTAAGATTTGTTGCGAGATAGAGAGACCCAAACCTAAACCGTTCAGTTTAGTGGTTAGAAACGGCTCACATAAATCAGAAAGTGAGAAAGAGCCAAGTCCTGGGCCATTATCATCAACATGAATCCAAACTAAATCAGTGTGCTCATCGTGTTCTACAGATAATTCTACCTGTTTGTCTTGTTGTTCTTTGAGTGCTTCTATCGCATTAGTCAGTAAATTGACCAACACTTGCTCCAGTTGAATAATATTGATCTGCACTTCAACATCATGCTCTGGCAAATTTGTTTCTAACGTGACGCGCCCTGATTTAAATGCGGGCTTCATCAGTTCTTTTACAGAGGCTATCACAGGGAACAATCGAGATTGAGCCAACTCGTCACCACTGGTTTTTTTGGCGAAAGAGCGAAGTTGCTGACTGATATTTGCCATACGGTCAGTGAGAGCAGAAATGCGAGTGAGATTATCTTCCACTCGCTCATATTTTTCTTTTTTTAGAAACAGCTTGCCGTTCTCCGCAAAGCTACGAATTGCTGCAAGTGGATTATTCAGTTCATGGCTGATACTGGCCGACATTTGTCCTAACACCGCGAGTTTCGCTGCTTGCACCAATTCATCTTGAGTAACGCGTAAAGTTTGCTCGGTATCGATACGCTGTGCGATCTCCGCTTGCAACTCGGCAGTCCGTGCCATGACTTGATATTCCAACTTTTGATTTGCTTCTTGTTGAATTCGTTCAAGTTGCAAGTGACGCTGTTGACGGTGATAGATAAGCTGACCAATTAAAAACAAAACCATGAATGCTAGAGTGAGTACAAAGATGTAACCCATGGTGAACCAAACGATCGACTGTTTAGGAGACAGCACACGAATTGTCAGTTTGAGTTCGGGAAGGGGCAGCGAAGAGACCACCAAGGTTCCTTTATTGTATGGGTAACCCTGTTTAAGCTCAGAATGCACCTCGTCCAAACTACCCACTAATCCAAGCGTTTCAATTGGCGCATCAAGATATTGTTGGCTTGCCCAAACTTGCTTTTTCTCTTTTTTTGTCAGTGGTTGTAAGCTTTTGAGTAGCCATTCACTTCGGCTACTCATGAAAACAATTCCGTATGGGTCGCTGGCGACAAAAACACTGTTTGGTTGCTGCCAGTTGTCCTCTATCTTACTTAGGTCCATCTTCACCACGACGACACCAAGTACACCGCCAGCGTATATGATGGGATAAGAATAGTAGTAGCCACGTTTACCAGATGTTGAGCCCAGTGCGTAGTATTGGCTTCTTTTGCCTACAATGGCTTGTTTGAAATAAGGGCGAAATGCAAAATTTCGCCCGATAAAGGAGCGCTGTTTACGCCAGTTGCTGGCCGCGATCGTTGTACCCCATTGATCGATTAAGTACGTATCCGCTGCTTCAATCACGCCATTAACGGATTCTAAATACCGATTAGTGATTTCCAGTTGCGCACTGTTGTTGGGGTGCAGAAGCGCTTGATAAAGTGGATCATCTTTAGCGAGAAGATTTGGGATATGGGCGTACTTATCGAGTTTATTTTTTATATGGCCAGAAAATTGCTCAAGCTGTGATTGGTGTTTATCAAGTAGAGATTGATAACTGGTCTGCCAAACCCAATGGCCACCGATAATTGCGCACAGGAAATAGAAAGCAAAAAATGTCAGCAGAATCCGTTTTTTTTGCGACATCCTTACACTCCTTACAACTTCCTTTGGTCACGTAAGAAAATGTTAATAGTTTGTAGGAAGGATTAGGGATTTAGTTTTCAACTCTGTGGAGTAAAACAAGAGCAAGATCTCTTTTTAGGCTTTTCGATAAAAAAACCGGTCGATTCTCTTGAAAAAGTCGCTATTGTCCCCATTCTAGATATGCTGGCGATGCTTAGACGGTGTCTGAATCGCATTTTTGAAGAAAAAATGGGTCAGCATTCGAGAATTTAGCGCAGACAATGTCCACATAGTGGCTATTGGCTCGACAGGGTTGCGACAGATCGCTAGAATGTCGCGTCTAAAAATTCTGTCCTGAGGCTAATAGGAGATACCTTTGGTTATTTTATCGAAGATATCACTGATTAGTCCGGTACTGACAACCAGTATCGATACTCGATTTTAAATTAGGTGTTCGGACAGAACACTACACAAGGATGAAGCGTAAGCTCCTCTGAGTTTCGCTCATACGCTCGGAAAACCGAGCCACTTTAGAGGTTTATATATAATGCAAGTTACTGTTGAAACGCTAGAGGGCCTAGAGCGCCGTCTAAACATTACTGTTCCAGCTGCAAACATCGAAGACGCTGTAACAGCTGAACTACGCAACATCGCTAAAAACCGTCGTTTCGATGGTTTCCGTAAGGGTAAAGTGCCTCTAAAAATGGTTGCTAAGATGTACGGCAAAGCAGTACGTCAAGACGTTCTTGGTGAAGTAATGCAACGCCACTTCATCGAAGCTATCGTTAAAGAGAAAATCAACCCAGCTGGCGCTCCAACTTTCGCTCCTGTAGAGAACAAAGAAGGTTCAGACCTAGTTTTCACTGCAACTTTTGAAGTTTACCCAGAAGTTGAGCTTAAAGGCCTAGAGAGCATCACTGTTGAAAAACCACTAACAGAAGTTAAAGATGCAGACGTAGAAGAGATGATCGATACTCTACGTAAGCAACAAGCAACTTGGGTTGAAGTTGAAGAAGCAGCAGAAGATGGCAAACGCGTAAGCATCGACTTCGTTGGTTCTATCGACGGTGAAGAGTTCGAAGGTGGTAAAGCTGAGAACTTCCCTCTAGAAATGGGTGCTGGTCGCATGATCCCTGGTTTCGAAGACGGTATCGCAGGTAAAACTGCTGGTATGGAATTCGACATCGACGTGACTTTCCCAGAAGATTACCACGCTGAAAACCTAAAAGGTAAAGCAGCTAAGTTCGCAATCAAAGTGAACAAAGTTGAAGCTCGTGAACTACCAGAACTAAACGACGAGTTCGTTGCTAAGTTCGGTGTTGTTGAAGGTGGTGTTGAAGCACTTAAAGCTGAAGTTCGTAAGAACATGGAACGCGAACTTAAGCAAGCTGTTAAGAACCGCATCAAAGAGCAAGCGATTGACGGTCTAGTTGAGCAAAACGACATCAACGTACCATCAGCGCTTATCGAGCAAGAAATCCAAGTTCTACGTCAACAAGCTGCACAACGCTTCGGTGGTAACCCAGAAGCTGCTGCTCAGCTTCCACGTGAACTGTTCGAAGAACAAGCTAAACGTCGCGTAGTTGTTGGTCTTCTACTAGGTGAAGTAATCAAATCTGAAGAGCTAAAAGCGGACGACGAGAAAGTTAAAGCTCTAATCGAAGAAATGGCTACTGCATACGAAGATCCATCAGAAGTTATTGCTTACTACGAGCAAAACGAAGAAATGATGAACAACATGCGCAACGTAGCTCTAGAAGAGCAAGCAATCGACGCGATCATCGCTAAAGCACAGGTTTCTGAGAAAGAAGTAGGCTTCAACGAGCTACTTAACCAACAACAACCTGCTGCTTAATAAGCAATATCTTGCGTAGAAGGTTGACTTAACGTTAACTATTCTGCTAACAATGGTCCGTATGATAGTCATCATCCGGGCCATTTATTTTAGGGACATAAGAATATGAGCTACCAAGAAAAAAATGCAATGTCGCCAATTATGGACGCGCTAGTACCAATGGTGGTTGAACAAACTTCCCGAGGCGAACGCTCTTACGACATCTACTCACGTCTGCTTAAAGAGCGCGTGATTTTTTTAACGGGTCAAGTGGAAGACCACATGGCAAACCTTGTCGTGGCTCAGCTACTTTTCCTAGAATCTGAAAATCCAGATAAAGATATTTTCTTATACATCAACTCTCCAGGCGGCAGCGTAACAGCAGGTATGTCTATTTACGATACCATGCAGTTCATTAAGCCAAATGTGAGCACAGTATGTATGGGTCAAGCATGTTCAATGGGTGCCTTCCTGCTTGCAGGTGGTGCGCCAGGTAAGCGTTACGTACTGCCTAACTCTCGTGTAATGATCCACCAACCATTGGGTGGTTTCCAGGGTCAAGCTTCTGATATCCAAATCCATGCTCAGGAAATCCTGACGATTAAACAGAAGCTAAACAAGTTGTTAGCAGAACATACAGGCCAACCTCTTGAAGTCATTGAGCGCGATACTGATCGTGATAACTTCATGTCATCAGAGCAGGCTGTGGAATACGGTATCGTGGATGCAGTGTTAAGCCACCGTGGCGAGTAATTAGCCAGCGCATTTTGGCAAAAATTGATATACACTCATTCATGAAGAGTAAAGGCTAAGAGGTTAGCGAATGACAGATAAAAGCAAAGAAAGTGGCAGCGGTAAATTGCTGTACTGTTCTTTCTGCGGCAAAAGTCAGCACGAAGTTCGCAAGCTAATCGCAGGTCCGTCAGTGTACATTTGCGACGAGTGTGTCGACTTATGTAACGATATTATTCGCGAAGAAATCAAGGATGTTCTCCCTAAGAAAGAATCTGAAGCGTTACCAACGCCAAAACAGATCCGTGAACACCTTGATGACTATGTGATCGGGCAAGATTACGCGAAAAAAGTGCTCGCAGTTGCGGTATATAACCACTACAAGCGTTTACGCAATGGTGATA
The DNA here is from genome assembly GCF_033344235.1 of Vibrio sp. Vb1554. Taxonomy (NCBI): domain Bacteria; kingdom Pseudomonadati; phylum Pseudomonadota; class Gammaproteobacteria; order Vibrionales; family Vibrionaceae; genus Vibrio; species Vibrio sp. Vb1554. The sequence continues at coordinate 159,466 of NZ_JAWPOJ010000010.1, forward strand.
CAACGAGCGAAGGTGTGGAGCTTGGTAAGAGTAACATCCTTCTAATTGGTCCTACAGGTAGCGGTAAAACACTACTTGCGGAGACATTAGCTCGATTCTTGGATGTGCCATTTACAATGGCAGACGCGACGACACTAACCGAAGCCGGTTACGTAGGTGAAGACGTTGAAAACATCATCCAAAAGCTTCTGCAAAAATGTGATTACGATGTAGCTAAAGCGGAACGCGGCATCGTTTACATTGATGAAATTGATAAGATTTCACGCAAAGCTGAAAACCCATCTATTACGCGTGACGTATCTGGTGAAGGTGTTCAGCAGGCGCTACTAAAACTTATCGAAGGTACGGTTGCATCGGTTCCACCTCAAGGTGGTCGTAAGCATCCTCAGCAAGAATTCCTACAAGTGGATACATCTAAGATCCTGTTCATCTGTGGTGGTGCTTTTGCTGGCTTAGACAAAGTGATTGAGCAGCGTGTTGCAACAGGTACAGGTATTGGTTTTGGTGCTGAAGTTCGTTCGAAGAATGAATCGAAGACGGTAGGTGAGCTATTTACTCAAGTTGAACCTGAAGATTTAGTGAAGTACGGCCTCATTCCAGAATTCATTGGTCGTCTACCTGTAACAACAACACTGACTGAGCTTGATGAAGAAGCGTTGATTCAGATCCTATGTGAACCGAAGAACGCACTGACCAAGCAATATGCAGCATTGTTTGAGCTGGAAAACGCTGAACTTGAATTCCGTGAAGATGCGCTGCGCGCTATCGCGAAAAAAGCAATGGAGCGTAAAACAGGTGCTCGTGGCTTACGCTCGATTCTTGAAGGCGTGCTACTTGAAACCATGTACGAATTACCATCTGCAACAGACGTTAGTAAAGTCGTGATTGATGAGTCCGTCATTAATGGCGAGTCAGAGCCACTGCTTATTTACAGTAACGCAGACAATCAGGCAGCTGGAGCAGAGTAAATTCAGCCATAATGAAAAAGGAGGTAAGTAATTACCTCCTTTTTTTATTTCTCTTATTGAATCCAAACAATTAGCCCCCATATACTGCCTTAAGTAATACGTTAAACGTGAAAGCGGAAGAGAGAATTATATGAACTTGGAACGTTCCGAGCGTATCGAGATCCCGGTACTACCTCTACGTGACGTAGTGGTCTACCCACACATGGTTATTCCATTGTTTGTTGGTCGTGAGAAATCGATTAGCTGTCTAGAAACGGCGATGGAAACCAACAAACAAGTTCTTCTTGTGGCACAAAAGCAAGCGGATACTGACGAGCCTACGGTTGACGACCTATTTGACGTAGGTACGGTAGCCACCATTCTCCAGCTCTTGAAGCTTCCGGATGGCACAGTAAAAGTATTGGTCGAAGGCCAGCAGCGAGCAAAAATCAATCACTTTAAAGAGAGTGACTTCTTCCTAGCAGAAGCTGAATTTGTTGTTACGCCAGAATTGGATGAGCGTGAGCAAGAAGTGATTGTTCGCAGCGCGATTAATCAGTTTGAAGGGTTCATTAAGCTAAACAAGAAGATTCCACCAGAAGTGCTAACGTCACTTAATGGTATCGACGAAGCCGCACGCTTAGCGGATACCATTGCGGCTCATATGCCGTTAAAGTTGGTGGATAAGCAGCAAGTGCTTGAAATTGTTGACGTCACTGAGCGTCTGGAATTCCTGATGGGCCAGATGGAATCAGAGATCGACTTGCTGCAAGTTGAAAAACGAATTCGTGGTCGCGTTAAAAAGCAAATGGAAAAATCTCAGCGTGAGTATTATCTGAATGAGCAAATGAAAGCGATTCAGAAAGAACTTGGTGAGATGGAAGACGCACCAGACGAGTTCGAAACGCTACAGAAGAAGATTGACGAATCAAAAATGCCTCAAGAGGCACGTGAAAAGACAGAGCAAGAGCTGCAAAAGCTTAAGATGATGTCTCCAATGTCTGCTGAAGCAACAGTGGTTCGTAGCTACATCGATTGGATGGTCAGCGTTCCTTGGGCTAAGCGCTCAAAAGTTAAGAAAAACTTAGCGAAAGCAGAAGAGGTTCTTAATGAAGATCACTACGGTCTAGAACGCGTCAAAGAACGTATCCTTGAATACCTGGCGGTTCAAAACCGTATCAACAAGCTAAAAGGTCCTATCCTTTGTCTTGTTGGTCCTCCTGGTGTAGGTAAAACGTCTCTTGGTCGTTCAATTGCTTCAGCTACAGGCCGTAAGTATGTTCGTATGGCGTTGGGTGGTGTGCGTGATGAAGCGGAAATTCGTGGTCATCGTCGTACTTATATCGGCTCATTACCAGGCAAATTGATCCAGAAGATGTCGAAGGTTGGTGTGAAGAACCCGCTGTTCTTATTGGACGAAATCGACAAAATGTCTTCAGATATGCGTGGTGATCCGGCATCGGCTCTACTAGAAGTACTGGACCCTGAACAGAATAACTCGTTCAACGATCACTACCTAGAAGTGGATTACGATCTCTCTGACGTTATGTTTGTTGCGACATCGAACTCGATGAACATCCCGGGTCCATTGTTAGACCGTATGGAAGTTATTCGTTTATCTGGTTACACCGAAGACGAGAAGCTGAACATTGCAAAACGTCACCTTGTTGATAAACAAGTGAAGCGTAATGGCTTGAAAGCGGATGAGATCGTCATTGAAGATTCTGCGATTATTGGCATCATTCGTTACTACACGCGTGAAGCGGGTGTCCGTAACTTAGAGCGTGAGATTTCTAAGATCTGCCGTAAAGCGGTGAAGAACATCTTGCTGGATAAGGACATCAAGTCAGTAACGGTAACGATGGACAACCTAAAAGAGTACTTAGGTGTTCAACGTTTCGATTACGGTAAAGCGGATGAAAGTAACCGAATTGGTCAAGTAACTGGCCTAGCTTGGACCGAAGTGGGTGGCGATCTATTAACGATTGAAACTCAATCAATGCCAGGTAAAGGTAAGCTGACACAAACGGGTTCTCTTGGTGACGTGATGCAAGAGTCTATCCAAGCAGCAATGACAGTGGTTCGCTCTCGTGCAGAAAAGCTAGGTATTAATACTGACTTCTACGAGAAGAAAGATATTCACGTACACGTCCCGGAAGGCGCGACACCAAAAGATGGCCCAAGTGCGGGTACAGCAATGTGTACAGCATTGGTTTCTTCTCTAACAGGCAACCCTGTGAAAGCAGAAGTAGCGATGACGGGTGAAATCACACTGCGTGGTGAGGTTCTACCTATCGGCGGCCTAAAAGAGAAGTTACTTGCGGCACACCGTGGTGGCATTAAGACAGTGCTAATTCCAAAAGATAACGAGCGTGATTTGGAAGAGATTCCTGATAATGTTATCGCGGATCTGGAAGTTATCCCTGTACAGTGGATTGATGAAGTACTGAAAGTCGCACTAGAGCGAGACCCGACGGGCGTTGAGTTTGAGTCTCAAAAATAGTGATGTGTAGCAAAAATAAGTAAAAGTTTACGCTGATAAGCCCAAAAAGGCTTGTCAGCGTTTTTTTTGGGCGCTAAGTTAGTTTCGATAGCTGCCAGCCCTTGATGAATAAGGGGTGGAGCATATTTTCTTAACAATGGAACGAAAGTCATCACAAAAATAATCACAGATGACACAAAGGGGAAATTACAGTGAATAAAACTCAGTTAGTAGAACAAATCGCAGAAAATGCAGATATTTCTAAAGCGTCAGCGGGTCGTGCTCTAGATGCATTCATCGAAGCAGTAAGCGGAACTCTTCAATCTGGTGATCAAGTCGCTCTAGTTGGCTTTGGTACATTCAGCGTTCGTACTCGTGCTGCACGTACTGGTCGTAACCCAAAAACTGGTGAAGAAATCCAAATCGCAGAAGCAAAAGTACCAGCTTTCAAAGCTGGTAAAGCACTGAAAGACGCTTGTAACTAATCACGGCGTTATTTCTGTAACCGGCCATTTGCTTAACTTTTGCTCAAACAATAAGTTTCGAACAAAAATTTACAAACTTCGAGCCGAACTTTCTTAAATTATGCGCATCATACTGATGCGCATTTCTTTTTCTGATATTATTGCGCCATTATTTCTATTAGATAGAAGCAGTAGGCTTCAATTGTGGAGAGCAGTTAAATTATGATGGATCGACTACGCGAAGGCGTGAATAGCATCGCGGTCAAAATTATCCTTGGACTTATCATCCTGTCTTTCGTATTTGCAGGTGTAGGTAGCTACATCGTTGGTGGTAGCAACAACTCTGCAGCGAAAGTCGGTAACACTGAGATTCCTCGTGGTGAGTTCGAGATGGCATACCAAAATGAGCGTAACCGTATGCAAGCTCAGTTGGGTGACTACTTCTCTCAAATGCTGGCTGACCCTGCATATGTTGAATCTTTCCGCAAATCCGTTTTAGATCGAATGATCAATGACGTGTTGCTTGACCAACAAGCTGAAGCTTTGGGTCTGCGAATCAGCGACACTCAAGTGCGTAGCATGATTCTAGACATGCCTCAGTTCCAATCTAATGGTCAGTTTGATCAAGAGATCTATCAAGCTTCTTTGCGTCGTGCAGGCTTTTCGCCAGACTCTTTTGCTGAGTACATGCGTCGTGAATTGGTTCGTGAGCAACTGCTGAATGCGCTACAAAACAGTGAATTTATTCTGCCGGGTGAAGTACAAGCAGAAGGCAAGCTGTTCACTCAAACTCGTGATATTCGCACGATTCAGATCGACTTAGCGGAGTTTGCGAAAAATATTGAATTGACCGACGAAGAAATTCAAGAGTACTACAAAGCAAACCCAGACAACTTTACACGCCCAGAGCAGGTTAAAGTCTCTTACATCGAACTGTCAGCTGAAGCGCTAAAGGAACAAGTTAATGTTTCTGATGCTGAGGTGAAAAAGTACTACGACGAGCACTTAAACAAATACTCTTCAGAAGAGCAACGACGTGTCGCTCACATTCTTGTAGAAGGGGACGATGAAGCAAAAGCGCAAGCTATCCTAGATGAGCTAAACGCGGGTGCAGATTTTGCGACGCTTGCTCAAGAGAAATCTGACGATTTTGGCAGCGCTGAAAACGGTGGTGACCTAGGTTGGATTGAGCGTGATGTGATGGACCCTGCTTTTGAAGAAGCGGCATTCGCACTGAAGAATCCTGGCGATACGTCGGGTCTAGTAAAGTCGGACTTTGGCTATCACATTATCAAGCTTGAAGAGCTAAAAGATTCTGTGGCGAAGCCATTTGAAGAAGTCGCTGCTGAAATCAAACAAGAGATGGTCGACCAACAAGCGATCGATCAATTCTACGAGTTGCAAAATGAGCTTGAGCGCGTAGCGTTTGAATACCCAGACTCATTGTATGATGCTTCTCAAGCGGTTAACCAAGAAGTGAAGACAACGGACTTTATTTCTCAGGTTGATGCACCTGAAGTGCTTCGTAGTCCTGCGGTAATGCAAGCTATCCTAAGCCCTGAAGTTAAAGAAGATGGCCTAAACTCTGAAGCTATCGAAGTTGCGCCTGAGCATATTATCGTTGTTCGTGTTGAAGATGCGCGTGACGAGACAGTTCTTCCACTAGAAGAAGTGAAAGATCAGGTTGTTGCAGAGCTATCTCGTGTTAAAGGTGAGCAAGAAGCGATGGAACTTGGAACACAAGTCGTTGCGGCATTGAAAGAAGGTAAGACGAACGAGCTTGCTGAAAACAATCTTGCCTTTGGTGAACAAGAGACAGTAGATCGTCGTTCTCCGTTGGCAACAACGGTATTCGCGATGGCAAAACCAGTCGATGGTAAACCAGTATACGGTCAGTCTAAAGATCTTGAAGGTAACATCATTATCATCGAGCTTGATGCTGTAAACGCAGAGCTAGATAGTGAGTTAGAAGATCAAGTTGCGATGCAAATGCAGCGTGCATCTTCTCAGCAAGATTTATCATCTGTACTAGCCGTACTGCGTGCAAATACTGACATTGAGTACTTTGTTGTGAGCAACTAAGCACAATTAGTGTAATTTGTATGTTGAATAAAACGGACCGCATAAGCGGTCCGTTTTATTTTTGTCTTTATGAACTTCAATCATCAATAGGCATTACTTAAATTAGTGCGCGTTTAAGTGATAGCGGCCGTTGTGAATTCCGGGTCATCTCAGTTTGTTAAATGCATAACCATATTGCTTTCCATTGCAAACTTGATAGTGACTCGCTCTCGACGACTGTTTTTAGCCTACTATTTTGGAGATTGTATGTTCAATATGAAATGGATTTTGACATTGTGCTTATTTGTTTTTGCACCTTTTAGCATGGCTGCGGATTCAGCCACTGACAAATATGAAGGAATTGAAATTACTGTAAATATCAACACGGCCACTGCTGAAGAAATAGCGACCATGTTGAAAGGTATAGGTGAGAAGAAAGCGCAGAGTATAGTGGACTACCGCGAGGAACATGGCCCTTTTAAAACGGCAGCAGATTTGAAGAGCGTAAAAGGCATAGGTGAAGCGACAGTTAAGAAAAACGAAGACCGCATTTTACTGTAGCTTGATGTATTGCAGATATTGAGTCTGAATTCAGAACAATATCTGTTTCCCTATTACTGCTTTCCCGAACCAGCCCCTCTTTCGTGGTTCGGGATTTTTTATCCGAATAAACGACGGCGAAGGCCTTTTTCCAGTAAAGCCATTACTAACCCACCGAGTGCGCCAAACATATGAGCATCAATAGCAACGTTTGCACCGATAAGCTCAGCAGTACTGCTGGATGGGCCATAGACCTGCTCCCATGCTACTTTGGCGATTAGTCCTCCAACTAACAACACACTGCTTCTTCTGCTTTCAAAGACTTCTCTGAGCGCCCAAAATCCAAACAATCCGTGTAATACGCCGGATAAACCCACGTATACCGACATGTTGGTAAACAAATTCAGCGCACCAACACATGCACATAAGATTGAAAAAACGATAAGGAAGTTACGAGTGCTTGGGCGAAAAATAAAAGTAATGATCCACAATCCGGCGAGGTTCATTCCTAAGTGCGCAAAGTTGGTATGTGTGAGATTTCCTGTTACGATTCGCCACCATTCACCATGGCGTATATTGTAGCTGTGCCACTCGGTTAGGCTTGCCATTGGTTCAAATTGAAGTATCAAACAGATCACGCTGATAATACTCAGCAAGGTATAAAGGTTCACTCTATGTCTCGTTATTGTTCTCGTTGTGGAAAATCGCAAAAAGCGTGTATTTGCCAATGGATTGTACCGCTGGCAAGCGAGGTAGAACTTATCATTCTTCAGCACACGAGTGAAGAACATCGTCCGCTTGGTACGGCACGGATTCTCAATTTGAGTTTAGATAACTGTATTTGTTTGATAGGAGAGGACTTTTCTTGTGATGATGCCTTAAATCACTTATTAGCGGATGAGTCATATCAACATTTTGTTCTTTACCCATCAGAAGAGTCACGATGCATTTCTGAAATCACTCAAGCGAGTCATAGTGTATCTAAGAAAATACGTTTGATTTTGCTCGATGGTACGTGGAAAAAAGCGTACAAAATGTGGCAACTCTCAAGCAACTTACATCCACTCCCAACCGTGCAGTTGCCTAAGCAACTACAAGGGCACTACACCATTCGTAAGGCGCCCTCTGAGAATAGCTTATCGACAGTCGAGGCTGGTTATCATTCGCTTCGCTTGCTTGAACCCGAGCGAGACTTTACACCGCTGATGCGTGCGTTTGAAAAGATGATCGAATTCCAAATCGCCCAGATGCCTCCGGGCGTTTTTGAAAAGAATTACTTGAAAGGTTGAGTGTTACTAAAGAACGATGGAAGAGAAAAGTTGGCGGTGTAGCTTTTGCGCGTGACCATCGGTCATTGCAGAAATATAATCGGCGATGACCCTCATTTTATTGCTCTCGCTCTTCGCCTGACACCACAGATCTCTTGTATGAACGGGTAGTAATCGCTCTGGGTCTGCTGTTAACGCTTCAAAAATATCCATAATAATTTGCTGACCCTTATACTCAACGATCTGGACCTGCGGGACTTGGATAACGAAGGTGCTGACAAAGTGCTTGAGTACGTCAAGTGCACGTGCCATCTGTGGTTCTAAACACGCATTCCAAGACAGTAACGGGTTATTAAACGGCTCATCCACCGTTTTGATTGAAATGCTGGTCAGTAGCGCGTTAACCATACCACCGATAGCATCTTTCCGCTCATGGTGCTTACCGCTAAATAGCATCTGTCCGATGGAATCGATATGAGCTTCAAACCACGGGTCGCCACAGTCCGCTAATTGACTTGCTGCGCCTTCTTGCCATTGCTGACGTGTCACCATACCAAGTACGATTGCATCTTCTAAATCATGAACACCGTAGGCGATATCATCTGCTAGCTCCATGATTGAGCAATCGAGTGATTTAAAACGCGTTTTACTGTGCTCAAACTCCGATTCTGGCGTTGAACGCATCAGACTAAGCAATGCCTTGTCGTTGTCAGAAAGCGGTGCAATTACCCAATCAAATAAGTCTTTATCACAATCATAAATGCCTTTAGCTGGGCTCCAATCTTTTGCTTTTAGTTTACGTTGATGCTCGGCTGGTTGAGGCAACTTGACGGAGCGTGTTTGACTAATGAGGGCAGGGTACTTAATCAAACCAAGCAGTGTGCGGCGTGATAAATTCATTCCGAAATGCTCAGTATAAGGCTCTAACTTAGTGACGATACGAAAGGTTTGGGCGTTCCCCTCGAAGCCGCCATGTTCGCGCATTACGTAGTTTAGAGCGACTTCTCCCCCATGACCGTATGGAGGATGCCCGATGTCGTGAGCCAAACATAATGAATCAATTAAGCTGTCTGATGGTAATAGATCGCGGAACTCTGGCTGTTTTTTCTTTAACTGGGCGACGATACCGGTCCCTAGTTGCGACGCTTCTAAGGAGTGTGTTAACCGACTGCGGTGAAAGTCTTCCAAGCTATTGCCGTGTACTTGGGTTTTTGCTTGTAGGCGTCGAAATGCAGCCGAGTGAAGAATACGCGCTCGGTCTCGTTGGTACGGGCTCCGATGGTCGTCTCGACGGATTTTATGCTCATCATCATGGCGCTCTTGCCATTGCGGGTGTAATTCAAACGACACGATTATCTCCGTAAGCTAACTGATTTCATCTAACGATAATTCGAAACTTGGGGCAAAGGTATTGAGAAAGTAATCCATTTCAGGCGTTCTGCGTTCTTGCAAAGTGACGTCTAAGCGTTTTTTTGCCAGAGCGAACTCATGGTTGCCGGCGCTCAGTTCTTCAAGACATTTTAAATAGGCACAGATGGAATCGGCTTGCTTAACGATTTTTGCGTCCTCTTCGTGTGCAGAGTGAGAAAGAAGATAGGGGGCAAAATCATCGTGGAACTCTTCCGGTAACATTGAGAGTAATTTTTGTTCCGCTGCCGATTCTATCTTCTTATATTCTTTGGCAATTTCAGGGTTGTAATACTTCACTGGAGTTGGAAGATCACCCGTTAATACTTCACTGGAGTCATGGTACATGGCAAGAATAGCGATGCGTTCTGGATTAAGGTTGCCGCCGAACTTTTTGTTTTTAATTAGGGCAAGGGCATGAGCGACAAAAGCAACTTGTAAGCTATGCTCTGAAACGTTTTCTGGTGAGACGGACCGCATTAAAGGCCAGCGTTGGATCAGCTTCATTCGAGCCAGGTGGGCGAAAAAATGGCTTTCTTTCATGGCTTTCTCCGTTTCTGGTGTAAAAAAGGAACTCACTAGGAGTTCCTCTAAGCATATGAGAGATCAGCACTAATTACTACCAGTGATTCATTACTGGCTGTAGGTTGATAGGAATCTTTCAAAACGTCCAATGGCGATTTCTAGATCTTCAACGTGCGGTAGTGTCACGATGCGGAAGTGGTCTGGTTTTGGCCAGTTAAAACCAGAACCTTGCACCAGTAAGACCTTCTCTTGTTTTAAGAAATCTAAAACCATCTGCTGATCGTTCTTGATGTTGTACATTTTAGTGTCGATTTTCGGGAAGAGGTACATCGCACCCTTAGGTTTGACACAAGAAACACCAGGAATCTGATTGATCAATTCATACGCTCGGTTGCGCTGCTCTAATAAGCGTCCGCCAGGTAAAATCAGTTCATTGATACTCTGGTATCCACCTAACGCGGTTTGAATGGCATGTTGCATTGGTACGTTTGCACATAAACGCATCGATGAAAGCAGCTCCAAGCCATTCACGTACCCTTGAGCCAGATGTTTAGGCCCCGTTAGGAACATCCAGCCACCACGGAAACCACAAACACGGTAGGCTTTTGAAAGGCCATTGAATGTCATGACTAGCACGTCTTCAGTGAGTGTGGCGACTGAGGTATGTGTTGCACCGTCGTACAACACTTTGTCGTAGATCTCATCTGCGAAAATGATCAGTTTGTGCTGGCGTGCTATCTCAATCACTTCAAGTAGGAAGTCACGGCTGTATACCGCACCTGTCGGGTTGTTCGGGTTGATCAGAACAATGCCACGTGTCTTTGGTGTGATTTTCTTTTTGATGTCTTCAAGGTCTGGGTACCAGTCAGCCTCTTCATCACATAGATAATGAACCGGCTTACCACCAGATAGTGCAACTGAAGCTGTCCATAACGGATAGTCTGGTGCTGGGATCAGCATTTCGTCGCCATTGTTTAATAGCGCTTGCATGGCCATTACGATCAACTCAGACACGCCGTTACCTACATACACATCTTCGACATCTAGCGAGCGTATACCTTTACGCTGATAGTGTTGGACCACAGCTTTACGAGCAGAGTAAATGCCTTTGGAATCACAATAGCCTTGAGAAGTCGGCAGATTACGAATCACGTCGACTAAAATCTCATCAGGGGCGTCAAAACCAAATGGGGCAGGGTTACCAATGTTTAGCTTTAGGATTTTATGCCCTTCTTCCTCCATGCGCTTAGCATGTTTGAGTACAGGACCCCTAATGTCGTAGCAGACATTGTCGAGTTTTGACGACATCCCGATATTTTGCATTGTTTAATTCCTAAAAATTCGTTAATTTCTTTATTAAAATACAATAATTTGTTTTTTATTAGAATATATATCTGTAAATAATCTGTCTGCTGGTTAAGTTTTGCTCGCTTGCTATCACAGGATTTTGCAAAAGATCGCATACGACCTTGATTTGCTTTGGGTCTAAACTTAGAGTAGCCGTCAGTTACCATTTATCCTCACATACAACGAGGTTGATTTGTCACAGTTCCATCAAGCCGTAAAGAGAATTATCGAGCGAGTTCAGCAATCGGAAGGCAATCAAACACGTCTGGTCGAGCCCCTTAGCGAGAAACCTAATTTCTCATTTATTGATTGGCTTGATGCACAACCACTTTTCCCTAAGTTTTATTGGCAGTCCCGCGATACACGTGAAGAGGTCGTTGCACTAGGGCAATTGCACGCTTTTGTTGAGCCAGGTCCTGCTTATACCATTCTAGGTGAAGGGCAAAGAGTCTGGGGCGGGCGCTCTTTTGATGGACAGCATGAGAAGAATCGTCGCTGTATGCCTTCTTTTTTCTTTTTGCCTCAAATTGAGTTAATTCGTTTTGACCAACAGTGGTCTCTCGCAGTTAATATTTCAGAAGACAAAGCGCGAACTCTAGCTGGGTTGAATAAACTGGTTTGTGAGGTCGCGACCTTAGCTCCAATTTCGTCTCACATCCGCTCTATTGTTCATACGCCAAGTCAGCCTCAATGGAATGAGTTAGTTCATAAGGTTCTGACTGGTATAGAGAATGATGATTTTAAGAAAGTGGTTTTAGCGCGTCGTTCTACCGTGCAGCTTGATAACACATTAAGTGCTGCACGGCTACTTAAAGCAAGTTACTTAAATAACCATCATAGCTTCCATTTTATGCTGAGCTTAGACAGTAAGCACAGTTTTATGGGGTCTACGCCAGAACGTTTGTATTCTCGCGTAGGGCATGAGCTACATACCGAAGCGTTAGCAGGTACGATTGGTCGGGGAGACAATGCCACTCAAGATATGGAGTTGGCGAATTGGTTATCCCAAGACCAAAAGAACCTGAACGAAAACCAGTATGTGGTGGACGACATCATTGACCGTCTATCACCACATTCTGAAGTGGTTGAAGTGGAAGCTGAACCGAGTTTGGTCAGACTACGAAAAGTGCAGCACCTTAAGCGAAATATTCACGCTAGTCTAAGAGCGGGGATAAATGGTGTTCAGTTGTTATCGGCGCTTCAGCCAACAGCGGCAGTTGCTGGCTTACCCCGACAAGAGTCCATGCAGTTTATTCTTGATAATGAGCCCTTTGCACGCGGCTGGTACGCGGGGTCAATGGGTTACATAAGCCATGAACGAGCAGAGTTTTGTGTCGCAATCAGAAGCGCGCTTGTGCTCGGTGATCAAGTACAACTGTTTGCGGGCGCAGGGATTGTGCCTGGTTCTGTGGCAGAACATGAGTGGGCAGAACTTGATAAGAAAATGTCGACGTTACTTACGCTGATTTCTGATCATCCGCCATTGGGAGTCGCATCATGAGTCATGACCAAGCGGTGCTCAATCGAGTTTGGTCAGAAACCATATTGATTGAGCTTCAGCGATTTGGCGTTAAGCATGTTTGTATCGCTCCCGGATCTCGTTCTACTCCTTTAACTTTAGAAGCGGCAGAACAGTCCGACTTTTCCATTCATACTCATTTTGATGAGCGTGGACTGGGCTTTATGGCTCTTGGTTTAGCGAAAGCTACTCAGGAGCCAGTGGCAATTATCGTTACCTCTGGTACGGCAGTGGCGAACCTATTACCGTCGGTTGCCGAAGCCAAACTTACTGGTGAAAAACTGGTGCTGCTGACAGCAGATCGTCCAGTAGAACTTGTCGGCTGTGGTGCAAACCAAGCGATAAATCAATTGGGTATTTTTTCACATCATGTTTCGGCCAGTTTGAATTTACCAAGCCCAAATTTAGCAACGTCGCTTAACTGGTTGCTGACCTCTGTTGACGAAGTTATGTTTACTCAGCAATTGCAGGGTAGTGCTGTTCATATTAATTGTGCATTTCCAGAGCCTTTGTATTCCAACGGCGCAAAAGCGGATTATCAAACCTACTTAGATTCGGTCGCCGGATGGCGAAAAGGAAGCGGCACTTATACTCAGCGTTTTAGCCATTTGTCACAGGCGAACATCCCGCCTTTTTCGGACAAAAAAGGCTTGGTTGTGATTGGCAGCTTACCGCTTGAACAAGCGCGTTCGGCGCAGGCGTTTGCACAAAAAATGGGATGGCCGGTACTTGCAGACCCGCAAAGTGGTTTGAGTTCGGATTGGGCGCATTACGATGTATGGCTTCAACTTCCCGAGTTTGCAAACGAGCTTGAATCTTGTGAACTTATTATCCAATTTGGTAGCCGAATCATCTCCAAACGTTTGAACCAATGGATTGATAAACAAGTTTCGCAGAGTCAACAAGATAAAGACGTTCAATACTGGTATATCTCGCCGCGTATGGACCGGAATAACCAAAATCATCTGGCGCAAATGCACTGGGTTGAGCCTCCTAAAACGTGGGTTTCTCGCATTAGTTTTGAGAAGTCAATATTTGCTGGGTGGGCTGATAGGTTAGTGAATGACGTTAAGCGAGTTCATCAACGTATCGAAGAAGCCTTCCTATCTGATTCAGCGTCTGCCATTGACGAAATTGCGTTGGCAGCAGACATCAACGAGCGCACAAAGAACGTAGATGTTTTCTTGGGTAATAGCTTGTTTGTTCGGCTTGTTGATATGTACGGAAAATTGGATGGTGTAGAGGTTTTCACTAATCGAGGCGCGTCAGGGATTGACGGTTTGTTTGCTGCAGCATCAGGCGTGCAACGGGCAAGAGGTAATCCGTTACTAATGTATATCGGTGACACAGCAGCACTTTATGATCTCAATTCTCTGGCGCTATTTTCTCACAATAAACTGCCGGCGGTACTTGTTGTTACTAATAATGACGGCGGTGCGATTTTTGATATGTTGCCAGTACCACCAGAGCGCAGGACGACATATTATCAAATGCCTCATGGTTATCAGTTTGAACACGCGGCAAAGCAGTTTGGTTTGGCGTATTTGCATGTTTCTACACTGGAGCAATTCCAATCATCTGTAAAAGAGCATTTATGTCACCGCCAAGGCACGTTGCTGGTCGAGGTTCAAACCCCACCTAATCAAGCTGCTGAGACACTCAAGGCATTTAATAAGAGTCTGAATGCTTTACTTTGAACGTTTCCCTGTATTAGAAAAACACCAAAGTAGAACGTTGCCCACTTTGGTGTTTTTGCATGGCTTACTCGGTAGCGGTGCCGATTGGCTCGCGTGTTTAAATGCATTACCCGAATATGAACGTGTTACGGTTGACCTTCCTGGTCACGGACGCAACCAATCTATTTTTTGCTGCGATTTAAATGATTGCTGCAAACTTCTTGGTTCCACACTATCTTTATTATTTCCCTCACAACAACCACTTATTTTGATTGGATACTCTATGGGCGGCCGCATTGCGATGCATGGTATTGCCCATCAATGCTTTCCAGAGCTCAATATTGCAGGCGCGATTATTGAAGGGGGAAACTTCGGGCTTCAAACTGAGTCAGAGAAACAGGTGAGATTAGAGAATGATGCTCGCTGGGCAATGCGTTTCAAAACTGAACCACTTGAACGTGTTTTGAACGATTGGTACCAACAAGCGGTGTTTTCTTCACTAAACCATGAGCAAAGACAAACATTCATTGCGAAGCGAAGTGATAATCTTGGCTCAGCGGTGGCGAATATGTTGATGTCGACATCGTTAGCCAAACAGGCATATTTGTTGCCCTCACTGCAAAAGCAGAACATACCAGTGTATTACTTGTGTGGTGAGAAAGACCAAAAATTTAGCCAACTGGCACAACGTAGCGGGTTGGCGTATCGACAAGTTGAAGGCGCTGGTCATAACGTCCATCAAGAGCAGCCCAAACAGTTTGCGATACATACCAAGCAAATAATTCAGTCTCACTTTGGTGAGAGTAACGAGAACAATGGGAATCACCATGGCTAAAACAGTAGGCATTTCTGAAGAAGAACTTTACGCTCCGGTTCAATGGAAAGATTGCGGCGAGAAATACGAGGACATTCATTACCATAAGTCTGAAGATGGTATCGCGAAAATCACCATTGCGCGTCCTCAAGTGCGTAACGCGTTTCGTCCTCAAACGGTAAAAGAGATGATTGATGCGTTGGCAGATGCGCGTTACGACTCTGGTGTTGGCGTGATCATTCTGACAGGTCTAGGTGAAGACGCATTCTGTTCTGGCGGCGACCAGAAGATCCGTGGCGACTACGGCGGCTATAAAGACGACCAAGGTACACACCACCTAAACGTATTGGACTTCCAGCGCGATATTCGTACTTGTCCAAAACCAGTTATCGCATCGGTAGCGGGTTGGGCTGTTGGCGGTGGTCACGTTCTGCACATGATGTGTGACCTAACGATTGCAGCTGACAACGCTCAATTTGGTCAAACAGGCCCTAAAGTGGGTTCATTTGATGGCGGTTGGGGTGCATCTTACATGGCTCGCATCGTAGGCCAAAAGAAAGCTCGCGAAATTTGGTTCCTATGTCGTTTCTACAATGCTCAAGAAGCGGTAGACATGGGCCTAGTAAACACAGTTGTACCACTAGCGGATCTAGAGAAAGAAACCGTTCGTTGGTGTCGTGAAGTACTACAGCACAGCCCAATGGCATTGCGCTGCCTGAAAGCTGCATTAAACGCAGATTGTGATGGTCAAGCGGGTCTGCAAGAGCTAGCGGGTAACGCAACGATGATGTTCTACATGACTGATGAAGGCCAAGAAGGTCGTAATGCCTTTAACGAGAAGCGTCGCCCAGACTTCGATAAATTCCCTCGCAACCCATAATCCGTCTAAATGAGGAGCGTGTTAGCTCCTCTGTTCCTTTTTTCCTGAGCGCCTCGCCCTCTGGGAGGCTGGTGGGATTGCTCGTCAGAACGCTCAAATATACGGCATTACATAGGACTTGAATTATGCGTGAAGCGAAAATTTATCGTTATAGCTTGCCCATGGATAGTGGTGTCATCCTACGTAACAACAAGCTAACCGAACGTGTTGGTTATGTTGTTGCGCTTTCCGAAGATGGTAAAACAGGGCTTGGAGAAGTCGCTCCTCTTCCTGGTTTTAGCTTAGAGAGCGCCGAAGATGCGGGTGTTCAGCTACAAGAACAGGCGGAGCGTTGGGTTGCAGAGTTGGATGTGGATTATGCCAATATGTACCCGTCGGTTGCGTTTGGTTTATCGATGGCACTGCTTGAATTAGCTGGTGGCTTACCACAACAAGGTAAATACCAAACAGCGCCACTATGCACTGGCGACCCAGATGAGCTCATTCCAAAGCTGAACGAAATGGAAGGTGAGAAAGTCGCTAAGGTGAAAGTTGGACTTTATGAGCCAATTCGCGATGGCATGCTTGTGAACCTTTTTCTTGAATCAATCCCTCAATTAACGCTTCGACTCGATGCCAATCGCGCTTGGACACCAGAAAAAGCGCAGCAGTTCGCTAAGTACATTGCCCCGTCTCTGCGTCAACGAATCACGTTTCTAGAAGAGCCGTGCCGCTCTCCTGGCGATAGTCTCTCTTTTGCGATTAATACTGGTATTGCTATCGCTTGGGATGAAACATTGCAAGATGCGGTTCGTCGTGAAGATTTCCGTCTTGAAGATCTAACTGGTGTGAAAACGATCATCATCAAACCCACACTCATTGGTTCGGTGGATTTTTGTATTACACTGATAGAGAAAGCGAAGTCACTGGGGATGAAAGCAGTGATTAGCTCGAGCATTGAATCCAGTCTCGGTTTAACTCAATTAGCGCGCTTTGCCCAATGGCAGCTGCCTGATGAAGTTCCAGGCTTGGATACGATTGGCTTATTCAAAGCTCAGCTAGAGCAGGGCTGGCCTAAGTGTGAACTTCCCGTTCTTCCTCTAAAAGACCAGGAGATTGTGTGGCATTCTGCGTAGACAATATTGCGAAGGCGCCATGGAAATATTGGGCTCAAACGAGCCCTTTTTCTATTGCACTCAAGACATCAACAGAAGTATTAAACTGGCAACAACTCTCGAAGCGTATTGACCAATACACTCACTATTTGAATGACTTGGGTGTAACTCGGGGGGATGTGCTGACTTTGGTTGGCAAGAACCAAGTAGAAACACTGTTGTTTTATCTTGCCTCCAAACAGTTAGGCGCGCTCGCTGCGCTGACCATGGAACAACCACTAGATAAGTTGCAGGGTAAGCTTGCTACACTTTACAGGCCTGATCAAACTCGGTTTATCTGGTTTTCTCAGGAGTGCGCTTCGACCTTTTCTGAACATGATATACAAAAACTCAAGGCAACATTGCTTTCACCGCCTGTAGTATCACAGCAAGAGAGTGATTCGTTGACTGAAGATAGCTATCATCATGACCGGCTCGCTTCAGTAGTATTTACTTCTGGCTCTACAGGGGAGCCTAAAGCTGTGGTTCATACACATCGACAGCATCTTGCGTCTGCAGAGGGCTTGTTGCAGGAGTTCATTTTCACTCAGCAAGATGCTTGGCTATTATCGCTTCCGCTGTATCACGTCTCTGGATTGGCGATTGTCTATCGTTGGCTATATGTCGGAGCAACACTAAAAGTCGGTTCAGGGAAACTTGTTGATGATGTTCAGGGCGTATCACACGCTTCTTTGGTTGCGACTCAGCTCAAACGGTTATTGGATGATGATGCACATTTGTCATTGACACATGTGCTACTGGGCGGCAGCCACGTTGATCACGAGTTGGCACTACGAGCAACAGGGCAAGGCATTGAGACATGGTTAGGTTATGGGATGACGGAGGCGGCCTCTACCGTTACCGCAAAGAGAATTGACAGTACCAGTAATGCTGGGCATGTATTGGAGCACCGTAAGATAAAATTAGTTGACCAACGCATTTTTGTTGGCGGTAAGACATTAGCGGCAGGGTATTTCCATCAAGGACATGTTACCCCATTTCTGGATGAGAAAGGCTGGTTTGACAGCAAGGATCTTGGCGAGTGGCAAGGTGATGAATTAAAGATAATCGGCCGTGCCGACAATCAGTTTATCTCTGGTGGTGAGAATATCCATTGTGAAGAGATTGAAGCCGCTTTGAACCAAATTGATGGTGTAGTGCAGAGTATAGTGGTTCCAGTCGAAGACGCGGAGTTTGGTCATAGACCAGTAGCTGTGATTCAGACCAATGGATTGCGCAGCAAGTCGGAGTATGACCAGCACTTGCAATCAAAGTTAGAGAAGTTTAAATGGCCAGTGGGATACCATGTAATGCCAGAAACTCTACTAGAAGGTGGGATCAAAATTTCACGTAAGGCCGTGAAAGAGTGGCTGTTGTCATCACTTCAGCATTAGTCAATTTTGCTATGTATTAGTCATAAAGAGAATTTCGTATCCTTATAACTCTGAATCATAATTATGCTTCTTCGTGGAGAGAAAATGCATAAGGTTCAGGATGGCAAAGCTAGTTTTAATTGCGGCAGTAGCACTACAAATTGGTATCGCGATAAGTAGTGAAGGGCTAGCCCGCTCTCTTGCAGAGCTAACGGCATTTTTGATCGCTATTGCGTTGGTCGTTATATACAAAAATAGCAAACGGGAAATGCCGTCCCCTCAACGCGATAAGCAGACCACCAATATCTAAAACAGTAACCAACTTAGAGAAGTGGTCGAAATTAACACCCACAGAGTCACACCAAACAACAGTGGCTTAGCTCCAGCAGACTTTAGTTTTGAAATTGAAATGCTACAACCTATCAAGAACAGACATACAACCAACGCTTGCTTTGCTCCAATGAAAATGCCGTGATAGACCATTTCAAATTGAGGAAATAAGTCGCTAAACGCGATAGCTGCACAGTACCAAAAAATGAAATAAGGGATAGCTAGTTTTTTCTTTCCATTCTCTTTTTGGCCTCTTGAAAAGATGACGGCACTGATCAAAGCAACAGGAATGATCCATAAAGCGCGCGCGAGTTTCAATGTTGTTGCCGTCGTTAGTGCTTCTTCCCCATAGGCCGAGGCAGCCCCGACAACAGAAGATGTGTCATGAATGGAAATCGCAGCCCATGTGCCAAACGTGTGTTGATCTAGCCCTAAAGCATGTCCAATCACAGGAAACACAAAGAGTGCAATGGAGTTCAGGACAAATACCGTTGCCAGTGCTAATCCAATCTGCTCGTCTTTCGCTTTAATGGCCGGTGCCACAGCAGCAATTGCGCTACCACCACAAATTGCAGTACCTGATGAGATTAAGTAAGCGGTTACTCGCTCCAATTTAATTACCCTGGCAATGAGAGTGCCCATGATCAGTGTGCCTGTAATAGTGGCGATGATCAGGCCGATACCATCCGATGTGACTGCAAGTGCTTGCTCAAAGTTGATGCCAAAGCCTAAGCCAATAATCGAGTAAGACAGCAGCTTTTTAGTAAAAGAAGCGATGGGCAGCTCGGAAGGCACAAAACCAAAACTTGCGAGTAGAAAACCGATAACTAGAGCAATGGGAGAGGAGGCAAGAGGGGTTAGACAAAAAAGTAACGCCAATCCAAACAGGAGGTAGTTTCTATTCAAGGTTTTTATTCGCTGTTGTGAATGAAAGGGAGAGTATATCGCACTGGGTGTGGTCAGTTTGTCTTAATGATTTGAACACATGTTCAGTTATCCTAAACATGTGTTCAAGTGTATTTATCGCCAGTCGCCTCTAAGTTGATGCACTTTATCGAACATTGTTTTTGCCGTTGCTTCATTTGGTGGCACCGGTTGTCCTGCCTCAATTTCTAGCTTTGACCAAAATCGAGTCGGTAAGCCACAGCATGCGCGACCTTTTGCGCGGCTGAAATAGCTTCCCCATAAGCCTTTAAGTGCAACAGGTATGACGGGTACTGGGCTACGACGTAGAATGATATCAATACCGCGCATGAATTCATTCATTTCACCATCTGAAGTTAATCTTCCTTCAGGGAAAATACAGACGATATGACCTTCGCTTAGCGCAGCTTCCACATCGTTAAATGCACGTCTGATAGAGCTTCTGTTACTCGCTGAAATTGGAATTACCCCAGTTCGACGTAAAAAGCGCCTTAATGGAGGTAGGTTGGCGTAATCTTCCTCCATCACAAAACGAATCAACCTTGGGCATACGGCACTAAGTAGCAATGCATCCATGTAGCTTACATGATTACATACAATCAATGCCCCACCATGCTCGGGTAGGTTGTGTAGATTCTTATGCTTAACTCGATAGATGGTGTGCGTAAGCATCCACATGACAAAGCGAACTACAAAAATAGGAATTTGCAAAAAGATGTAAGCGGCGACTAAGAAATTTAAAACGGCTAACAATGCAAACAGCTGAGGAATTGTCATCTTGATTACACTTAGGCACACAATACCTAAGACAGCGCTGCCGACCATAAACAGAGAGTTAAAAATGTTGAGCCCTGCGATGACTTGAGCACGTTCGGTTTCCTTTGCTCGATGCTGCATTAATGCGTAAAGAGGCACGATAAACAAACCGCCCGAAGCGCCAATCATCAATAGGTAGAAAAATAATGGCCAAAAAGGCTCATATCTAAAGAAGTCTACAAAGTTATGGAAAGTAGGTAGATCATTGGGAATGGAAGTGGCCATTAGGTACCCAAATACCGTAATGCCAAAGGCACCAATTGGCACAATACCGACTTCGATACGATGGTTTGAGATCCAATTGCAAAGTAGCGACCCTAGCGCGATACCAATGGAAAATAGAGCGAGCAAGAAAGACACCGCACTCTCGGTGCCATTTAGGTAAATCTTAGTGAAATTCGGAAATTGTGTTAGATATGCGGCGCCTAAAAACCAAAACCAGCTTATTGCCATTATGCATTGAAAAACAACTCGATCGGATTTGGCGATAGAGAGCGTGTGTTTGGTTTGCTTGTATGGTTGCCAACGAAAAGAGAGATTGGGCGCGCTGGCTGCAGCAAAGGGGATTGAGCGGCTCGACAAGTAGCCTAACAATGCGAAGATCACGACACAAAATGCGGCAAGGTATTTTGCGTTGTCTGCAGAGGCTATAATCCCAGCGCCTAAGGTGCCAATAAGGATGGCGATAAAGGTACCTGCTTCAACAAGAGCGTTGCCGGGCACTAACTCTTTAGCATTTAACTTTTGAGGCAAAAGGGCATATTTAACTGGGCCAAAAAATGCTGACTGTGTGCCCATTAAAAACAGTAGCAATAAAAGCACACCATAACTTTCGGTTATGAATCCGATGGCACCCAAGAGCATGATGGCTATTTCAAATAGTTTAACCTTACGAATAAACCATGACTTTTCATATTTGTCGGCTAATACGCCAGCGGAAGCAGAGAACAGAAAGAACGGTAGAATGAACAAGCCTGCCGCAAGGTTGATGAACAAATTGCTCGAAATAGGTAGTGCACTGGAGCCAGCGAATGCGACAAATAACAGCAAAACGTTTTTAAAAATATTGTCGTTGAAAGCGCCAAAAAACTGAGTAATGAAATAGGGCAGGAACTTTCTCTGCGTAAGTAAGGACGGCTGTCTGTCGGATGACATGGATAATCCTTTGTTACCAGTTCGTGAGGTAGTTGGAAAGAAGATTACTGATCAATTCTTTGCCATCAATTGGTTCACTAGAGAAAAACTTATCATCAACACTGAGTAAAGTAATGCCATGTACGCCAGACCAAAGGACTCGACTCGCTTGAATCACTTCGGATTCAGTACGATGTGGTGCGATTTGAGCCAATAGTGACTCTAGCATTCCCGTCATACCATCGATACGTTTGGCATGCCATTCCGGAAGTTCTGCTCCATTCATGTTGTGTTCGAACACTAACTGCCAACGGTATGGGTGTTTTTGAGCAAAATCGTGGTAGCAATAAGCGAGTTCAAAAAGCGCTTGATGGGAGTCTTTGCTGTCATTAGTTGCTTTGCGTGCTTCTTGAGATAACTCATCTAAAGTTTGAGCGACAACATGAAGCAACAACAAATTATAATTACCAAAAACATTTACCAATGTGCTTGGCACGTAACCAATCATGTTAGCGATTTTACGAAGACTGAGTTCGTGGTAAGAATTCTCATCTAAAAAGTTTTTGACCGTTGTTAACGTCAAATTCACTAACTCTTCTCGGGTGTGATCGTTTCTGCGTGCCATATTCTCAAACTACTTTATTGAACATCGTTCAATATGATAGTCAGCTACCTATTAACCGTCAACAAGGCAATGTGTCCAAGTGCCCTCAAGGTGTAGGATTCTGAGCTGTGTCACTGATTCTAATTCAAGTAAAACAATCTGGAGTATTAGTGAACTTATTCCATACTTTTTTTACATTGATCAAGCGCCTTCAGCTGAATTGTAAGCAGTGTGAGCAGTCTGCATTTTTGGCAATATTCTGATACATGTCAGCTTCTATAAGCTATTTTCATCAATCGGTATACAGAGTATGATGACTTAAAAATCATCTTTGGCGTGCTACTGTTTGAAACAACGATTGTTTCGTCTTGAAAATGGGGCACTATCTTAGATAGCTAACTTTAAGGATAACGATGAAACGTTTATTTTCTATTGTTGCTTTGTTGATGTTTACTGTTGCTGTAACGCCTATCGCGGAAGCGAAGAAGTTTGGTGGCAGTAAGTCTTTCGGTAAGAGCTACAAAACCGCACCAGCACCGAAACAACAGCAACAAAACACCAATACGGTCGGTAAAGATCAGACGACAAAGTCTTCAAGTAAGAAAGGCCTTATGGGTGGTCTGCTAGGCGGACTTCTTGCTGGTGGTCTACTTGCTGCATTCTTTGGCGGTGCTTTTGAAGGTATCCAGTTTATGGATATCCTAATTATTGGTTTGATTGCCTTTGTCATCTTTAAACTAATGCGCGGTATGCTAGGTGCGAAGCAGGGCAGTATGAACCAGCATCGTCAACAGCCTGCATTTGGTGGCAACGCGTCTAAGTTTGAGCAACCAAACATGCAAAACTTTGAGCAACAACCAAACACAAATAATGGTGGCTTTGGTGGTTTTGGCGCTCAAACAGACGTACCACATAACTACCCACCGGGTTTTGACCAAGCAGCGTTCATTAATGGTTCTCGTGAACACTATCGAATCCTGCAAGGTGCGTGGAATCACAACCAGTTAGAAACTATTGAAGAATATGTTTCTCCAAGCTTGTTTGAAGACCTAAAAGCAGAGCGCGCGAAGCTCGACGGTGAGCAGCATACTGACGTAATGTACGTTGATGCGGAGATCGTCCGTGCTGATTACGATGCAAATAAAGCACAGCTTAGTCTGCAGTTTAGCGGTCGTTACCGTGACACAGTAGAAGGTGTTGAAGAAGAAATCGAAGATATCTGGCACCTAGAGCGTGACTTGACTGCGCCTAATGCGCCATGGTTAATCGTTGGCATTCAAGGCTAGTCACCTTTAAACCAATTTAGTCACTAGTAAAAATCCCGCATCCCCTGCGGGATTTTTTGTATCTATCATTTATATTTCTTGTACGTGTTTTTATACAAACATCACTAATTGAGTCCGCTTGATAACTTTTGCTCTAATTTTGCGAGCCCACTTTTTCTAGTAAGTCCTAAAGTGTTTTCCTATTTATATTGAACATTCATATTAAGGCCATACGAACTAACAAAATCAAAATAGCTAGTACATTGTTTGTAGGGTAAAGATCTGCTCCTCAGCCTTTTGTTTGTGGAGTTTCACATGGGGTTGGTTGCTTTAGTGAGATTGAGTATAGGTTATACCAATCGTAGTAAATAACTGGTCATTCTAGCTTGTTAAAATACTCGATAACTGCGTTGCAATTTTTGATTGTAG
>NZ_JAWPOJ010000110.1:0-1763 GCF_033344235.1 Vibrio sp. Vb1554
CTCACATGTTCGATCACCAAGCGGTGTTCCAATTCAAAGGCGAAGACGATGAAGTGATTCTTGAAACGCTAATGATGGAAGACGTAGACGTAACTGACGTTGAACTAGAAGATGGTGTGATCACAGTATTTGCTCCTCACACTGAGTTCTTCAAAACGAAAACAGCGCTAAACGCAGCATTCCCTGATCTGACAATTGATGTGGAAGAAATCACTTTCGTTCCTCAAACTCAAACGCCAGTAGCGGGTGAAGACGCAGAGAAATTCCAGAAGTTCCTAGACCTTCTAGATGACTGTGACGACGTTCAGCAGGTATACCACAACGCTGAGCTATAATTTTTAGCTTTCGTTGTTGTAAAAAGGCTTCCCGAGGGAAGCCTTTTTTGATCGTGCTGATAGTTGCGAGTAGCGCTAAGTATTACGGTATTTGGAGTAACACAGAGACATGATTACGCCAAAGCAGATGCCCTGTGTCAGCATGGCAGTTCCGCCGTAACTAAAGAATGGAAGCGGGCTTCCCATCACTGGCAACAATCCACTTACCATTCCAGTATTAATAAAGGCGTAGAGGAAGAAGCTCATCGCCAATGTGCCACTGACTAAGCGACTAAAAAAGTGCTCAGATTGGCATGCTAACAACATCACCCGTGCTGTAATAAATAGGTATAGCGCCAGCAATACCACACAGCCAATGAACCCCCATTCCTCCGCATAGGTTGAAAAGATAAAGTCGGTATGACTTTCTGGAATAAAGCCCAGTGTTCCTTGTGTGGCATTCATCCAACCTTTGCCTTTCATACCGCCCGAGCCAATCGCAATCAGCGACTGAATGATTTGGTAACCAGAGCCAAGTGGGTCAGATTCTGGATTGAACAGAGTACGAACGCGAACCTTTTGGTATTCGCGCATCAAGAAGAACCACAAAATTGGTATGAAACCACCTAAGGCAATGGCAGCCGCTGCGATGATCTTCCAACTGATGCCTGCTAGGAAAATAACGAAAATACCTGAAGCCGCAATCAGAATCGACGTTCCCAAATCTGGTTGTTTCGCGATAAGAATCGTTGGTAAGCACACCATGATTAGCGCAACAATCAGCGTTCGGAATGTTGGTGGTAATGGTTGGCGACCGATATAGCGCGCAACCATCAACGGTACCGCAAGTTTGAGTAATTCGGACGGTTGGAATCGAACAAAGCCTAGGTTGAGCCAGCGTTGCGCACCTTTCGAGGCCTCACCAAAGAACAGTACGCCAAATAGTAAAACTACACCGGCAACAAACATTAGTGGCGCCAGGCTTTCATACGTTCGTGGAGAAAGTTGAGCCAGAACCACCATCACGACAAGAGACAATACCATGCGCATTGCTTGGCGATCCATCATCTCCAAACTTTGTCCGCTGGCACTGTACATGATCACAAGACCAAAACCCATTAAAGCAAAGATGCCGAGTAGGAGGGGCAAGTCGATATGGAAGCGCTCAAACAAGGCGCGGTTTTTACCTGTAGAGGGATCCATCTTCATTAGCGTGTAACCTCTTTTTGCGCGTTGGTTTTGTCATCTTCTGGTTTGATTTCTTCTGGGCCAAGTACCACTCGGTCAAAGATTTTTCTCGCCATTGGGCCACCGTTACTTGAGCCACCGCCTGCGTTTTCTAGCACGAGAGTAACGATAACTTTTGGATCGTCAAACGGAGCAAAGCCCGTAAACAGGGCGTGGTCACGCAAGTGTTCCGCGATTTCATCTGCGTTGTACTCTTCGTTC
>NZ_JAWPOJ010000111.1:0-1754 GCF_033344235.1 Vibrio sp. Vb1554
GTCACCAACTTCGAACTCTGCCACACCAAAAGAAGCGGTAATGCTATGAACTTGTGTGCCCGAGCGTTTATCACGTACGCGCAGCTTTTCAATCATGCGGCGTAGGGTATCGGCGTATTGGCGGGCGATTCGTAGGGATTTGTTTGGCACAATTAACGCAAATTCTTCGCCGCCGAAGCGGTACGCACTCACGCCATCGCGACAGCTTTGTTGCAGTCGACGCGCGATCGCTTTCAATACTGTGTCACCAAATAGGTGCCCATAGTTATCGTTGAACGCTTTAAAGTGGTCGATATCCAGCAAGATGAGAGTCATCGCCTGATTAGCGTTAATCAGCATGCTCAAATCAGTATCAAAGGCACGACGATTGTAAAGATTAGAGAGTCCATCAAACAGCGCGTCTTTTTGTACTTCGGCTAATTGATGCTTCAAACGAGAAATTTCTTCACTCGCATTGGTGAGTTGACGGTTTAAGAATTTAGTTGAGTGGCGAATCTCATGAGATTCAGCAACGAGTTGGCGGATCACCACCATCACTTCTTCGATGCTCAAGCTGTTGTCTTCGACTTTTTCTAATTTGTTGAAGCTTTTATCGACCATCGCAGAGAAAGAAGAGGTATCTGACAAAGTATCACTCATGGAGCTCGACACTTCGTGTAATAGTACTTCTACGTTGGTTTTGAGATCTTCTAAGCTGGTTTCTGCTCTACTGGCCACGTAGTTGTTGTAAAGCTGTTTGTTCGCTGCTGGTGGACAAATACCATAGTGTTCTAACACTTCGTCCATCTCAAAATTGAGTTCTGGAATGGTTTTGTCTACGTAGGTATACCAAAGCGCGTAGTTTGCGGGGGTGGCAGCTACATGATTTTTGATCATTAGTGGCACCGCTTTTTTTAAGTTAGCGGTCGATTTCTTAAACTCGTCAGTCATTTCTGCGATGTTACTAGCAAAATGGAATTGGATTTAGATTACCGGATATTAACTAATATCGCTTTAATTTTTATCATTTTTGCTTGGTTTATATAAAAAAATGAGCAAATAGCGGTGATATTCATAAATCTGAAATTTGATTTTATAAAATTGCGGTTTAAAAAGTGAACGATTGAGGATGGAAATACGATTTGGCTCTTATGTTCACGATTCATGCAAAGAGCATGGAAAGCGCTGTAGTTAGTAAGAACGGATGATCCGCTTGCGATGCCGAGCGTAAAACAAATCAGTACATTTAGCTCCTCGCCTAAGGACGTTTTTTGAAAAAGAAAATAGGGCTTTACTGGTTTACGTTTGACCTAAGACTTCACGATAACTCGCTATTGGTTAATGCCTCATCTTTTCTGGATGAATTGGTTTGCTTGTATTGTCGCCCTTCAGTAACTCCTTTTCTACATCATTTTGCTCAGGAGGCAACGCTCGGACGAGCAAGGCAGAAATTTATCGATGCGTCTTTGTGCGAACTGAATGACGCACTCGGCCAGTTAGGTCAGCGACTTTGGACGCTAGATCTACCCCCGTATCAAGCCCTCAAATATGCCATTCAATATTTGGGTGTCACTCATCTTTATGCAGACGCAATGGCTGGCTCGGATGAACAGAGCATATTGCACAAGCTGCAAGATGAATACCCACACCTTGTCATTGTTCAGCACTCTGTACGCAGTTTGTTCGACGAAAGCAAGCTGCCGTTTACGTTGCCTGATCTACCTGAGACTTTTACTCAGTTTAGAAAGTGCGTTGAAGGGATAGACATCGCCCAC
>NZ_JAWPOJ010000112.1:0-1739 GCF_033344235.1 Vibrio sp. Vb1554
AAATATTCGAGTGAAGCGTTTAGAGCGTGGCTTGTCGTTTGGCTCTGTTTCGTTTTGTTGAGCCCATTATTGTAAAAATCCTTTGATAGCTCTAATCGTTTGATGCTATGGTTTTGATAGACATTGACTATCATCAAATAGAAGCGAATCGTGTGTTATGAATATTCGGGATTTTGAGTACTTAGTCGCACTGGCGGAGCACAAGCATTTTCGCAAAGCGGCAGAGGCGTGTTTTGTCAGTCAGCCAACGCTTAGTGGTCAAATACGTAAGCTGGAAGATGAACTCGGCACGGCATTGTTAGAAAGAAGCAGCCGCCGAGTGTTGTTCACCGACTCTGGCTTACAGCTGGTGGATCAAGCTAAACGCATTCTGAGTGAGGTGAAAACCTTTAAAGATATGGCCAGCGGACAGAGTGGGGCGATGACCGGTCCAATGCACATCGGTTTTATTCCGACAGTTGGCCCGTACTTATTGCCTAAAATTCTTCCACAGCTGAAAGAAGAGTTCCCTGAGCTTGAGCTGTTCCTGCATGAGGCTCAAACTCATCAGTTGGTTCGTCAGCTAGAGGAAGGGAAGCTGGACTGTTTGGTATTGGCTTCTGTGGCGGAAACTGCCCCATTTAAAGAGATTGAAGTGTACAACGAACCGCTTAGTGTTGCTGTACCATGTGGTCATGAATGGGCACAGCTCGACCAGGTTGATATGTTAGAGCTCAATGGGAAGACCGTGTTGGCTTTAGGTGATGGGCATTGCTTACGCGACCAAGCGTTAGGTTTCTGCTTTGCGGCAGGAGCAAAAGATGATGAGCGCTTTAAAGCCACCAGTTTAGAAACTTTGCGTAATATGGTTGCTGCGGGAGCGGGTATTACTTTGTTGCCTCAGCTTTCTATTCCAGCCGAAAAACAAAAAGATGGCGTTTGCTACATTCCTGCCGTCAACCCTACGCCTTCACGCAGCATTGTTTTGGCGTACCGCCCTGGCTCTCCGTTGCGTGCTCGTTTTGAAGCATTAGCAGCGAAAATCAAAGCAATTCTAGAGTCGCAGCCATCTTCTATGGCAGCTTAACGTTATAAAAAAGGGGAGAGCCAACGCTCTCCCCTTATCTTTTCTTTCGTTTGGTTTAGAACAACTCTTCCGTTGTGCCACCAGAACCGCTTGAATAAATGCTGTCTTCGAGGCTGTTACCAACGTATTCGGTTGGCTCCGTGCCTTTCTCAAAGTATTCAAACATGGACGTGCTATCGACTTTATGAGTCAGCAGACCGCTGTTGCGATCGATGCGAACGCGCACGATGTCATCTGGAATATTCTTGCCTTGTTCTGGCTTGCCTTCCAATGCTACTTGCATAAAGTCAATCCATGCTGGCTCTGCTGTTTTCGCTCCTGATTCAGCACCAGATACTTGGCCTTGACCCAAATTGCTGTTCACCGTCGTGCGGCCTAACGCGCGTGAGTGATCATCGAAGCCCACCCATGCAATAGCAACCACGCCCGGACCATAACCGTTGTACCATGCGTCTTTTGAATCGTTAGTCGTACCAGTTTTACCACCAATATCACGACGCTCAAGTTTTTGCGCACGCCAGCCGGTACCGTTCCAGCCAGTTCCTTCACGCCAGTTGCCGCCACCCCAGATGTTGCTGTACATCATTTCACGCAGAATAAAAGCGTTCTGCTCACTGATCACCTGCGGCGCGTGCAAATCATCTTCATCTTGCTCGTTAAACTGCTCGGCAAG
>NZ_JAWPOJ010000113.1:0-1729 GCF_033344235.1 Vibrio sp. Vb1554
GCTACGACGATTGATGGGCGTAGCCGCTCAGATCGTAGTTTCTTGATTTAGTTCCATCGAATTACGCAACAAAGCCCTTCTGCTCCCCAAAGCTTTTTAAATTGGCGATAGGTATTAGTTACCTTTTTAGCCAAAGGAGAATCAAGAATAATAGGCAGTGAATCTTGCAAAGCGTGCTCATGAATAAGCTGTTCTATATCAAAGAGTAACTCTTGAGTTCTCCCGACGCTAAAAGCCGGTATAACAATTACGCCACCATCCTGAAGTGCATGCTCAATAATAGAAAGCAATCGCCTACTGCGAGACTCTACATCTTCGTGAACTTTATTGCCGTATGTCGACTCGATAAACAAATAGTCAGCTTTTTCAGGCGATACCGGATCCGGTAGGAGAGGCGTGTTACGAGGGCCCAAATCCCCTGAGAACACAACAACCTCATTGTTTGATAAACGAAACTCAACATATGCAGACCCTAAAATGTGTCCTGCTGGTTGAAAGCGAAGAGAGGCATGTTCTTCAATCTCTATCCATTGGGAATAAGGGCAAGGGCGAATAAGCGTTCGAATAAAATCGAGCACGTTTTCCCTTTGATGATGCCTCATGCCTAGTTGGAGCTTTAATCCATCTTCTAACATAAGCGGTACGAGCTCAGCGGAGGCTTCCGTACAGTAAATAGGCCCCTTATAGCCAGCAGCCAATAACCAAGGTAGCCGACCAACATGATCGATATGAGAATGGGTTAGAACAACCGCTTTGAGATCAGAGATAGAAAAGTCGATATTCAAACTCTGCCGCTGAGCATTATCTTCACCTTGTAGCAAACCACAGTCGATCAGCACACTTCCATTTTGTAACACGAGCTCGTGGCAAGAGCCAGTAACCGTATTTTTCCCACCGTGGTGCAGTACTTTCATAACAAAACGACGCTTTTACCTTTGCTAGCTTACGCTTGTGAGTATCTATATTACACGTAGCCAAACCTCACTATTTGGCAGCGATTCGGTAAATCGCTCAGTAGGTAGGGTAAGCAGGCAGATAGTGAATAAGTGAGCGTATTGTAGGCAAGCAAAATAGGAGAAAGAAAATGGCAAAACTGAAAGTTTAGAGAGACTTAGATGTTCGTCATAAATTTGACTGTGTTAAGTTGCAACTGCTTGTGATGCAATTCATATTATTGCAATTATTTGCATTTAATCTTTTGGAATCAACGTCACTGGCTGCTTAGTCCTAACTGCGTAAATGGGCGTCTGATAATTATAATTTTATAAAACCGACACATTTCTGACGCTTTAAGTGTCAGGAAAGAGCTATTTTTTTGTAAGTTTTTCGATTGAATGGCTTTTCGTTGCAACGAGTTTACTATACAATTCGTCACCAGATCGGAGATGCAACCGATTAAATCGTGAACATTTCAATTGCCTCTAGGAGCCAGACCTAGGGGCGGTAGCGTGCCCGAAGTCGTTATAACTCCGAGGTCTCTAAAGCTAAGCATCTGAAAAGTGAAATAACTTTTAATAATAATAAGCATCTAAGTGCATTTCTGGCAAGATTGATTTATAAAAAACGAGAACTATTACAAATTTATGTAATTCCCTTTTGTCAGAGGGACGCTCAAAGCTAACAAAGTGGCGAGCAAATGTTGGTTAGGCATACAGGGAAAATTCATGACGGCCATTGATTTTTAAGAGTTTTTATTTTTACGATTCTACCTAAGAGAAAAAATAGTCTG
>NZ_JAWPOJ010000114.1:0-1720 GCF_033344235.1 Vibrio sp. Vb1554
CTCTGGATAAATATTACGATAAATCATGCCGATAGCAGGGCCGTTTATCAAGCATCAAATACAATAATCTGCGAATTTGATGTGATGAGTAACACAAACTCTACAAGCACTGTATAGATTTGCTTCAATGTCCGGTTCGTTTATGTTTTCTGGCCTATTTATTCGTTTATGATTGTTGATATCAACGTAGCAGATTGCAAGTAAGTCACGACAAGCCGCAGGAGTTCACATGAATAAACTACATAAGCTCTTTAAACCTAGTTCTGTAGCGGTAATTGGCGCCTCTCAAAAAGAACTGCGTGCAGGCCAAGTCGTTATGCGGAATCTTCTGCAAAGTGGGTTTGACGGTGCAATCATGCCAGTTACCCCAAGGTATAAAGCGGTATCGGGTGTCATTGCCTATCGCGATGTTGCTTCCCTGCCCTATACGCCGGATATCGCGATTCTCTGTACTAATGCTTCGCGAAATGAACAACTTCTCAAAGAGCTGGATGAGCGCGGTACTCCATTCGCGATAGTAATTTCTGATGATGCACAAACGCTAGATTTGTCATCTCTTAATATTCGGGTTCTTGGACCAAACAGTCTTGGAATTATCTTACCTTGGCATAATTTCAATTGTACGTTTTCGCCTGTCGCAGCAAAGCCGGGAAAGATTGCTTTTATCTCTCAATCGGCTGCCGTTTGTACCACGGTTTTAGATTGGGCTAACGACAAAAATATCGGGTTTTCTTCATTTATCTCGATTGGTCGTGGACAAGATATTGATTTTGCAGATTTGCTCGATTATTTGAGTATGGATGGTAATACCGAAGCAATATTGTTGTATGTCGACTCCATTCAAGATGCACGACGATTTATGTCCGCAGCCCGTGCCGCTTCTCGCAATCGTCGTATATTGGTGTTGAAAGCTGGCCGTTCAAAAGAAATGAATACGTTCGAGCAGCAAGATGGCGATACGCTCGATGTGATTTATGACTCTGCGATACGAAGAACGGGTATGCTGCGTGTTAGCAATACGCATGAGTTATTTGCTGCGGTAGAGACGCTGACGCACTCAGTTCCG
The DNA here is from genome assembly GCF_033344235.1 of Vibrio sp. Vb1554. Taxonomy (NCBI): domain Bacteria; kingdom Pseudomonadati; phylum Pseudomonadota; class Gammaproteobacteria; order Vibrionales; family Vibrionaceae; genus Vibrio; species Vibrio sp. Vb1554. Next base: position 1,067 of record NZ_JAWPOJ010000114.1, read on the forward strand.
TTGCGTGGAGAACGCTTAGCCATCATCACTAACGGTGGAGGCCCTGCCGTCATGGCGGTCGATACACTAGTTGAACGAGGTGGCAATTTAGCGACTCTGGACGAAGTAACAACCGAACAGCTCAGAGCCATTTTACCGTCTAACTGGCGGGGTGTTAATCCGATAGATCTTTCCGGAGATGCAACGAAAAAACGCTACGTAGATGCGATCAATGCGGTAATGAATAATGATTGTGCTGATGCGATTTTGATTATGCACAGTCCTTCTGCCGTGTCTGATTCTTATGAAACGGCTTTGGCGGTTATTGAAGCCATCAAGAATCACCCTCGACATAAACATTTTAATGTCCTAACTAACTGGTCTGGGGAACAAACATCTCGAGATGCTAGACTGGCATTCACTCAAGCGGGGATACCTACCTATCGTACGCCGGAAAGCGCGGTCGTTGCGTACATGCACCTCGTTGAATACAGGCGAAACCAGAAACAGTTGATGGAAACGCCAACAACAGCAGAGCCGCTGCACTCAGGTAGCGTAAATTCTGCAAAAGAATGGGTAGATGAACGACTACTGGATAAAAACACAGTTACACTGGATACACATCAAACTAGCCCACTATTTAAGCTTTTTGGCTTTAATGTTTTGCCTACTTGG
>NZ_JAWPOJ010000115.1:0-1713 GCF_033344235.1 Vibrio sp. Vb1554
AGAAATTGCTTCTGCGAGTTGCGCGTTAAAGTTTTGGTTAGGCATGCGATCATCGAGTTGACATGATTTAATTTTGCGCAAGCATAACCAAAAGCAATCCAACGAGAAAGGGAAGTCACCATCTTCTCGTGACTTCCCCCTAAAAAGTTGCTCAGGTACTCAGTTTTGCGTTCTCGATTGTTAATTCTATGATTTTTAATGCTCAGATTTTTATCAATTCCTGTGAAACCATTCGTTGTTGTGAAGTGTTTTCAATCAGAGCAGGTAAATTACTGGGCGTTGGTGAGCTCTTCATTTACCCAGTATTTTGAACCAGATACGTTTGCATCGATAAGTAAGCCTTTTGAGTTGAGCTGATAAACGGCAACGCCGCTGTTGAACTGTGCAGAGAACTCTTCGGCATCTTCGCCTGCAACTGCTGAAGCTTCGCTGGTCGCTTCCCAGCCTTCGTTGACGAACGTATCGAAGTCTTGTTTGCTTTCAAACAAAACCACTTGCTGATAAAACTTGCCCCCGAGGCCTAGCGCAACCCCCATACCAAACATGTTCATGTAGGTGCGTTTTTCGGTGGTCTTATCTACCGCCACACCAGAGCCTGAATTAGTGTGGAAAAGCAAAGAGAGTTTACGAGAATCAAAAACGGCGTAGCCGTAAGCTTTATCGTAAATCGCTTTCGCTTCTGGTTTTTCATTAAAGAGTTTGAGTAAGGTGCTATCGGCCATCAAATCAATCGCTTGACGCGCTTCTTCTGGCGTGTCGCCTTCCATCAACTCATCAATTTTTTTGTCTGCGGCATCGATCCATTCTTTGCTTTTTTCGATACTGGCATCTGTCCATTCGCCAGCCGTATTGATTGCTTCTTCGGACCAATTCGTGAAATCTTGCCACGCTTGTTTTGAAAAGGCTTTAGTGTCGTCCCAAACATCTTGCGCAGTATCCGAAACCGCTTCGCCTAGCTCAGACATTTTGTTGGATATCTCGTCCCAATCTGCATGAGCTGGAGAGGTGAGTAACATAAGTGTGGTTAAGATAACGATCGGCTTTTTCATTAGAGCTCGTCCTAAACATGGTCGGTTTTACTTCATTTTAGGTGAAATTTTGGATAGGGAAAATTGACGATGATTCTAGGTTGGGATTGACGTCACGAACTCACGTACCCTTGACAAGGGCGTGATATAAGCCCAACAAAAAAGCCCTCAAACCGCAGCTTGAGGGCTTTGTCTCATTGGTTTAGGAGCACTTGTGTTAAGTGGCTTCCTTTCGGCAAATTACTTGCTAACTTTACCTAGCTGTAACCAAGTGTCGATAACGGTGTCTGGGTTGAGTGAAACAGAGCTAATGCCTTGCTCCATCAACCATTCCGCCAAATCTTCATGATCTGATGGGCCTTGACCACAAATACCTACGTACTTGCCTGCTTTGGTTGCGGCATCAATCGCCATTTTCAGCATGATTTTCACCGCTGCGTTACGCTCATCAAACAGGTGAGCCACATCGCCAGAGTCACGGTCTAGACCAAGCGTTAGCTGAGTCATGTCGTTTGAACCGATAGAGAAGCCATCGAAGTACTTCAAGAACTCATCGGCAAGCACTGCGTTTGATGGCAGTTCGCACATCATGATGACTTTCAGACCTTGGTCACCACGGCGCAGATCAAACTTCGCTAGCAAATCGATAACCGATGCGACTTCGCTTGGCGTACGCACAAATGGG
>NZ_JAWPOJ010000116.1:0-1701 GCF_033344235.1 Vibrio sp. Vb1554
GCAAGTCTTCATTTTCTCGAGCGCAGAAGTCACGCCGTTTACCTTGTCTTTTTTCCCACAAAAAGGCGATGCGTTTAACGATGGTTGGCGAGTGATCGGAAAAGAGAGTGGGCAAATTCTGTTGGTAGCGCCAGGTGAAGAAGTGGAAGAGGATGCGAATGCGCAATTTTAAGCAAACTCAACCAAACTTAAACCGTCGCCGAGTGCGAGGGATGACGTTGCTTGAAGTGTTGGTTGCACTGGCTATTTTTGCCACCGCGGCGATCAGTGTGATTCGCTCAGTGAGTCAACACATCAACACAGTCAGCTACTTAGAAGAAAAGTTGTTTGCAGTCATGGTTGTGGATAACCAAATGGCGAATGTGATGCTAGATACTGGCGCGCTGAAAGCCAAGAGTGGTACCGAAGAACTAGCAGGGCGTACATGGTATTGGAAAGTCACGCCTGTAGCCACCACGCAGCCATTGCTGAAAGCATTTGATGTAAGTGTCGCGACCGCGAAAAACGCGAGTCCAGTTGTTACGGTAAGAAGCTATGTGGCGCAGTAATCCCAATCGCGCAAATAAGCGCCGTACAGCAAAAGGTTTTACACTCATTGAAGTGCTGGTGTCGATAGCAATCTTTGCCAGTTTGAGCGTGGCGGCATACCAAGTGGTGTCGCAAGTTCAGCGCAGTAACGAGTTGTCGCAAGAGCGAACTCAGCGTTTGAATGAACTGCAACGCGCCATGGTGATGATGGATAACGACTTCCGCCAAATGGCATTGCGTCAAACGCGTACCAACGGCGAAGACCCTGCCGGGCAACTGATCTTTTGGTCGGACTATTTACTCGATTCCGACGCAAAAGGCTTGATGTTTGCGCGTGTGGGTTGGCATAACCCGCAGCAACAGTTCCCGCGTGGTGAAGTGACTAAAGTGGGCTATCGCGTTAAAGAAGAAACCCTGCAGCGTGTTTGGTGGCGTTATCCAGATACCCCAGTTGGGCAGGAAGGCATTGTCACTCCGTTGCTGACACAGGTGGAATCTTTCGACATGCGTTTTTATGACGGTAAACAGTGGAAGAAAGAGTGGGACAGCAATAAAGAGTTGCCGAAAGCTGTCTCAGTTGTCTTGAAGTTGAAGGATTACGGTGAAATAGCGCGCACGTATCTAACGCCAGATGGCAAGCTTGCGGAAAGTGAAAGAAACAAAGCATCGGAGGGCAACAACAATGGTTAATCGTCAGCGTGGTGTTGCTTTGATTATTGTACTGATGCTGTTGGCGATTATGGCGACCATTGCTGCCACCATGTCTGAACGTTTGTTTTTGCAGTTTCAGCGCGGTTCAAACCAAATCCATTACCAGCAAGCATATTGGTACAGTGTTGGTGTTGAAGCCTTGGCTGAAGTGGGTATCGAGCAGAGCTACAAAGACAGCGATACCATCAACCTCAGTCAACCTTGGGCGATTAAAGAACAAGTGTACCCATTGGACTATGGTCAAGCTGCAGGACGTATTTGGGATAAGCAAGCGTGCTTTAACCTCAATGTGTTAAGTCGAGTGCAGCCGACCGGACAACAAACCACTCGACCATATTTGGTTCAAGTGCTGCAGCGTTTGTTAGAAGAGTCGGATGTAGAGCCGTATCAAGCGGAAGTGATTGCCGATTCCACTTGGGAATACATTGATTCAGACAGCACAGTACGTTCAACCACCGGCGT
>NZ_JAWPOJ010000117.1:0-1697 GCF_033344235.1 Vibrio sp. Vb1554
GCTCGGTCGATTAGCCAGTGAATACCCATACCCATTGACGAAAAAGGTCGGTGAAGCTGGTCAGGCGAAACTCCAAGCATCGGGGAATCAGGAGAGCATTTCGGCTCGTTTGCAAATCCCAAATGCGAAATATCAGACCGAAATTGATATCTCGGGCGATGTGCCAGTGTTAACCGCGACCAACTTGGTGTTAGGCAAAGGCGGTTTTAAAATTAGCCCTGTCGTTGGGCACGATGCTTCGATTCGTCTAGATGAGGTAAACCTAGATAAGTGGGCGACGTTACTGGATACGCCAGAGAGTAAAGCGCAATCGGTGCTGGCAAACATGAAGACGCCTACGATTCCTTTACCAACGCGTATTGAAGTCGAAACGCCGAACTTGTTGCTGGGCGGCATTGAGTTTCACGATGTGGCATTGAACGCCAGTAAAAAGAACCTAAGTTGGCAGTTGGACGTGAGTAGCCAAGAGGTGAAAGGCAAAGCAACGTACCTCAAACCGTACGATTTATCGGTGTCTCTAGACCATCTGCATTTGTACTTGCCAGACTTTGAGGAAATGACCAAAGAGCGCAGTTCGATTTTCGCTAGTGAAGATCAGAATGCGCCACTTATTACCAACTTTGACCGCAAGTTTCACGCTGAGATGCCAAACTTAACGTTGAACATCGACGATTTTTGGTTGCAAGGTTACAAGGTTGGCAAAGTGAATGTCGACTTACAGCGTCAAGATGATCGTTTGGAGTGGAAAAACATTACCTTCAGTAGCGGCAAAAACCGCATCGATATGAATGGTTGGTGGGAACTGACCAAAGATCGTAGCCATTCCAATCTGACGTTAAAAATGAAAGGCGATAACAATACGGATCTGATGGAGCGTTTTGGTATCACGTCTGGGATCCAGCAAGCGCCATTTGAGATCAACGCCAATATGAATTGGGATGGTGCGCCTTGGTCGATGAAGACACCAACCTTGCAGGGGAATGTCTCGACGGAGTTTGGCAAAGGGGTCGTGAGTGAAGTCAGCGGCGCGGCGCGTTTGCTTGGCCTATTTAGCTTGGACTCCATCATTCGTAAGATGCAGCTCGATTTTACCGACGTATTCGACAAAGGCATGGCGTTCAACTCCATCACGGGTACAGGCAAAATCCAAGATGGTGTGTTCATCACTAATGATATTGTGATGGATGCGCTAGCTGGTGAAATGCAAATTCGTGGTATTGCAAACATGACCAGCAGAATGGTGGATGCGGAAGTGAAGTTTACGCCGGATATTACGTCAGGGTTGCCAATGTTGACGGCGTTTGCGGTAGCCCCTCAAACTGCTCTGTACGTGCTGGCGATTTCTACGGTAATTTCTCCAGTTGTAGAGGTGTTCACCCAAGTGAATTACGAGGTCAAAGGCCCGTTAGATTCACCAACCGTAAAAGAGATTTCACGTAGTAAAGGCGAATACAAGCTGCCAGAAAAACTGCGTGAGCAGGCTAAATAGATCGCCCGACTAAGTGGTAGAAGGAAGAGAACACATGGAACGTGTTGGCATTATTCAAATGACTTCGGGGCCTGATATTCAGGCGAATTTGGACTTTATTGACCAGCAATGTACTTTGGCGGCCAATCAAGGAGTGAAGCTGGTGCTCACGCCGGAAAATGCGGTGTTGTTTGCCAGTCGAGAAGAGTACCATCAACATGCAGAGCCG
>NZ_JAWPOJ010000118.1:0-1685 GCF_033344235.1 Vibrio sp. Vb1554
GAATCACTTTCGGTTGCAGAACACATCAAGCATGGCACGGTAGAGCATGACTTGATGGTAGAAAGTAAAGGCAAAGACGACGACAAAATCCTGAAATACTCTTCAGGTACATACGAATACGACGCTGACACTTACAATTACTCGTCGTTCATGCCGACCGGCTTCCAAACGCCAGGAAACTGGGAAATCAAGGATGATGAAGGTCGTGAACTGCTGATTCTAGAAGAAACGGGCTCACAATCAGATTACAAAACTCGTCATCGTTACATCAACCGTGATTTTGGTGATTTCTACATCGGTATCCATTGGAGTAAAGAGCAAAACGGTCATGAATCAGCGCCGGAATATGGCCTGTACTCTCACAACAAAGAAGTAATGACAAGCATCGCGGCTTCACTACCAATTTTGGAGCCAGGTGACGATGACTAAAGCAACCATCGTCAACCCTTGTTGCGGCAGTGTGCATTTACGTAGAAGACGTCGAACCTTCTGGGAACGATTTGTCGGTATCAAAGAAGTGTACATTTGCTCAAACTGTCACAAAGAAACACCTCTCAAGTAGCAACAATATTTGAGACCGCAAAAAAGCCCCGCATCGCGGGGCTTTCTTCGTTTTGACAAGCATGTTTCGTCCTAAAATGTATGAATACATTAAGGATGAACAACCGCTACTTCACACACATCACATTCAACAACGACGTGCCGGTTAACTGATTTGGTTCTCGATCGGCAAACAAGCCTTTCTTATCTTTACCCCAATACGGCAATTGCAGCGGCCATTTGTTCTTCTCCATCACACCAGAATCTCGCAACGCTTTAAATTCAGTCGCCGTGGCGAGCGACATGCCCAACTGCTGACAAATCTGTTGCGAGCTTTCGTAGTTGAGTCGATTCCACGGCTTACCATATTCCATATAAAACTGATTATCTAACAGGTAAGGCACGACATACGTTTTGCCATGTAGAGACGCTCGCAAGCGCACTTCCACCTCTCCATTGCCTTTTACGCTCGGTGCTGGTTTTGCTTTCGCTACCGGTTTTGTTGTCGTGCTCGGTTTCGGCTCTTTTGCCGTAACTGGCTGCGCTGTCGTTTTTGTCGCAGAAGCTTTAAACGCCTCGGTATCTGGACGACTGGTCACGACTGGCGCAACAGGCTTCGGGGCGACGTTTGGTTTGGCGACAGGAGTCGGCTTTGATGACAGCTGCGTTTGATTCACGGTGTTGTCACTACCTTTGCCAACCACACGAATAAATGCCTCGCGATAGTTCGACAAGGTTTTGACTCCTCGCAAATCAGCAGACGCTTTAGAAAATTCTGTATAAGGCCCAATAAGACAACGATAGCCCTTTGCTTCGGGCTTCATCCAAACATCGGTGGTGATTTTGCTGTAAATGGGTTTGGCTTTGGCAAGTGGCATTGGTTTAGGCAGCAAGCCACATTGAATCCAATAGAAATCATTGCCTCCTTGCGGCACTTTCTTTCCCCAAACTCCCTGACCGATTGGGCAACTTTTCTCTAGCATCGGCAGTTCTTTGTCGCTCGCTTGAGTCGCCTGACAAAGAAAGTCATCGGCCAATACCGGGGCTGAAAATTGGGCGCACAGCAATAGCCCTCCTAAGCTGAGGCCTGATTGGACAATGCGTGATGAGAGGTGTGCCTTCTTCATTTCCATACGCTTCACTCT
>NZ_JAWPOJ010000119.1:0-1681 GCF_033344235.1 Vibrio sp. Vb1554
AGCGCATCTTCTGCCAATAATTCAAACCAAGTGATTCTGCCGCTTCATGCTGACCTCGGTTGATCGCTTGAATCCCACCGCGAAATACTTCTGCCATAAACGCACTTTCAGCGATAGTCAGTGCAATTACCCCCGCCCAAAAATGATTGAGAGAGACATCGAGCAGCGTTGGCATGCCGTAGTAAACCCATAAGAGCAACACCAATACTGGGATTGAGCGGATCACCTCAACGTAGATGCGATTCACTGAGGAATCCCCTAATGATTTTGATAAAAATCATCAAGTTAAGGTAGATGCACATCTTGTCGTATGATCAAATGGTTCTGCGAAAAATCAATAACCAGACAACAAGATGTGCGAACTCGATATTTTACACGACTCTCTTTACCAATTCTGCCCCGAATTACACTTAAAACGACTCAACAGCTTAACGTTGGCTTGCCACGCCTTACTTGACTGTAAAACTCTCACTCTTACCGAACTTGGCCGTAACCTGCCAACCAAAGCGAGAACAAAACATAACATCAAACGAATCGACCGATTGTTAGGTAATCGTCACCTCCACAAAGAGCGACTCGCTGTATACCGTTGGCATGCTAGCTTTATCTGTTCGGGCAATACGATGCCCATTGTACTTGTTGACTGGTCTGATATCCGTGAGCAAAAACGGCTTATGGTATTGCGAGCTTCAGTCGCACTACACGGTCGTTCTGTTACTCTTTATGAGAAAGCGTTCCCGCTTTCAGAGCAATGTTCAAAGAAGGCTCATGACCAATTCCTAGCCGATCTTGCAGGCATTTTACCGAGTGGCACGACACCGCTTATAGTTAGTGATGCTGGCTTTAAAGTGCCATGGTATAAATCTGTTGAGAAGTTGGGTTGGTTCTGGTTAAGTCGAGTAAGAGGGAAAGTGCAATATGCAGACTTAGGAGCAGAAAACTGGAAACCTATCAGCAACTTACACGACACATCCTCAAGTCGTTCAAAGTCCTTGGGTTATAAGAGGTTGACTAAAAGCAACCCAATCTCATGCCAAATTGCATTGTATAAATCACGCCCTAAAGGTCGAAAAAATCAGCGCTCGACACGAACTAACTGCCATCATCCATCACCTAAAGTTTACTCAGCTTCGGCAAAAGAACCATGGGTTCTAGCAACTAACTTACCCGTTGAAATTCGAACACCCAAACAGCTTGTCAGAATTTATTCGAAACGAATGCAGATTGAAGAAACATTCCGAGACTTGAAAAGTCCAGCATACGGATTAGGCCTTCGGCATAGCCGAACTAGCTGCTCAAAGCGTTTTGATATCATGCTGCTAATCGCCCTGATGCTTCAACTAACATGTTGGCTTGCGGGCGTTCATGCTCAGAAACAAGGTTGGGACAAGCACTTCCAGGCTAACACAGTCAGAAATCGAAACGTACTCTCAACAGTTCGCTTAGGCATGGAAGTTTTGCGGCATTCTGGCTACACAATAACAAGGGAAGACTTACTCGTGGCTGCAACCCTGCTTGCTCAAAATCTATTCAAACAGGGTTACGCTTTGGGGAAATTATGAGGGGATCTCTCAGTGCTATGCCCTTGCTGATGTAAAACGTGTATTTCCACTAGTTGCTCCTGATTGATCATAATCCGCCGCTTTGTCCATGTTACGAACGGATAGTTTGACTCAGGTGG
>NZ_JAWPOJ010000011.1:0-158498 GCF_033344235.1 Vibrio sp. Vb1554
GTCATAATGTCACCTGTTAACTTATGAGGTGATGATATCACCTCTAACTAAGTGACCAAATTCACTATGCCACTACAACCCCTTAGCAGGGCGTTATACGAATAGAGGGAAATTATGTACAAAAATACTGATTTTAACTTGGATTCAAAAGAGTTCAGGTTTAAGAAAGACTCATATCCTTTGTCTAAGATAAACAATGTTAGGGTTAAAAAGTTAAGTTTTCTTGATAATTTAGGTCAAGTTTTATTCTGGGTGTGTGTTTTTTCAGGGGCAGTTTGGTTAGTTATTCCAAGGTTGGAAGAGGTGCCACAATGGCTACTAGTTTTAGTTCTTAGTCTGACGGTTGTAGGTTTGGTTTTTGCTCTTTTTCGTTGTTCTAAATATGCACTTCAAGTCGAGTTTCGCCACATAGATGAAACGGGCGTTCAATGGGTTAATGTCGCTAAGTCATACTCAAAGTCAGATTGTGAGTTATTTGAACAGCAAGTGTTGGCACTGAAGAAATTCGTATAACAAATTGTTCAAGAGTGATTCGGCACGCGTGGCATTTTTACTATGCGTTGGCTTTAGTGGTTAAGGTGTTATGCGGAACTTTCGGTATTGCGTGCCTCACACCTTAACGCGGCGTTATAACTCAGGAGGAAGAGTGGAAAATTTCCCGATAGAAAAGCTCAAATTTACAAGTGCAAAGATTTCTGGTGTCGATGGCGACGTCTCACTTGAGATAGGAATAGAGCCGTTTGAACTTAGTCTAGACGACTATTCTGAGACAATAGAAACTGTAATTAGCCTAAACGGTATTAATTTACCTACAGAGCTTAATGAACTTACTGGTAGAACATTTACTTTCCCTGTAAACCCAGATGACGGGTATATTGATGGGTCAGTTTACTTCTTTGCAGCTCATAGTCCTGTTGATATCACTGAAATTAAATTTGGTGAATCGACAAATGGAAAGTTACCTATGACACTTGAATCCTCATGGGTACTGGAATTTGAGCTAACAGGGTTTAAAAACCTACATACAACAATCCACACGTATCTGAAGTTATAACAAGGCGTTTAAGACGGATTCACAACGCGTGGCATTCTCAGTTCAAATTGAGTTTTGTGCTTACGGTGCAATGGCTTAGGTTCGGTTGTCAGCGTTGTTAACCACTTAACGCGGCGTTAGCATGCAAATAGCGTCAATCAGGTTTTGAAGGATTATAATGAAACTTGTAACGAAAAGAGTAGAGAATTTAGGAACTCCTTCATCTGAAAATGGAGTTTTCTCAATGCTTAGTGAGCTCAGAAGAGAGCTTCTACTAGAGATTTCGGAAGGAGAAAAAAGGATAGGAAGTTCAGAAGAAATAAAAAGTTGGATTTTAGAGCACTATCAAGCCAACCCCTTAGTTGGTGATATGTATAATGCAATTTTAATGATAAAAAAAGATTTAGTTTATTCTGAAGGCGATTTACCACAGCTTGAGGAATGTAAGTCTAAGATATCTCAATTGGAAACATTACCTCTTCCTGAGTTTTGCTTTATAACTTCTCGTATTCAAGATGTAGAAAAAGGAGTGTTAATTCAAAGAGAAGAGCTTAAAGGCGCTGGTTTAGTCTATTCTATAACAATTTTCGATAGAGAGTACTTAACGAAGAAAGCAGTACGCCTAGAAATTCGAGTGTGTAAAAAAGAACCAGAGCCATTTGTTTCTCTTTTTACCATTAATGGCTGGATTCATATATCTAAGGAAAGTGTGCAATCAAATGAGTATGCCGTATTTGCTCTCCGATGTTTAATAGCCTATCACCGTTACGAGTATCCAGTATTAACAAAAGATTTAATAATTGTTGATGAACAAGATAAGCTTACTGATAATGACTATTTATTAGATTTAATAGTTAAGGCTCATAAAAATGAAATAAAATGCTATAAAGCAGAAGTTCCATTAAATATTATTAAGCCACGTGATATTGAATACGCATTATCTATTCCGAAAGAAAGAATTCAGTCTTACATTAACAAAATGTGTGATTTTGGCTTTTCTTTTTCTGAGTTGCTTATCTATGAAGATGGTAATGTTTTCATAACTGATGACGATTATCCTGTATACCTTGCTTATGCAGCAATGGATATTAGTATGGTTCCAGCGGTAATATTAGGTGAATTTAAGAACACTGATGTGAAAGTTTTGTCTGAGGGAGGAGGAGAGTTGATGCCTCCGATAGGTGTCGAAGAAATTGAAGACTCAGGTATTCCTATTAAAACTAAAGAACAAGCTCTTAGAGAGAAAATATCTAGTTTATGCCCCAAAATTTCTGATTCTACGAAACTGGAAAATAGATTTGTTCATTTCTGTAGACTAATTGGTAGTAGATCGACAAAAGAAAAAGAGCTACATGAATTTTTAAATAAAAATCCACAAATTTTAGATAGTCATATGGCCTCTATGTTCAGCGAAGTTAGAATAGGTCGCTATAGAGCAGACTTAGTTATACGTTATGAGCAAGTCGACAAAAAAGTAGTATTGGTTGAGCTGGAGCGTCATAGTGATAAAATATTTACGAAGTCCAACCGTATAAGAAAAAAAGTTACTCATGCATCTCAACAAGTGGAAGACTGGATTAACGAAATTAGATTAGGGACAAATAATGCACCGAAATGGTTAACGAATCAGTATAATCCTGAAGGTTTTGTCGTTATTGGTCGCTCAAAAGACCTCTCAGAAGACCAAAAACAAATTTTGTTTTCATTAAATGTGAATCGTAAGGTAAAGATAATAACCTATGATGATTTGTTGGAGCGAATGAAACGGCTTATGGGAATGATTGGTGGCTTAAACTAGTAAATGCATCTATGCCGTTATTAATATGTGTTCTGGCGTTCTAATAAGCGAATGCTAACAAATTGCTTAAGAGTGACAGCTAACCTTTGGTATTTTTGGTTTGGGTGAGTTTAGTGATTACGGTGGCTTTGCTTGAACTTAATGGTTGGTTAGCTGCACCTTAGCAAAGCGTTATGCGACCTAAAGGAAATGGATATTTATGGATAAGTTTGGAATGCTACAAGAGCTTGGTGCAGGTGACTTTCAACACCTTAACGGTTCATTGGAAGCGCACCTTAAAGGGACTGAAAATGTTCTGATAAGTTGGGGTAGTAGCGAGTTACTTCAAATTGCAGGTCTCTTTCATGCTGCTTATGGAACTGCGGGCTTCGATGAAAATATGGTGTCGCTAAGTCAGCGCCAAGAAATAGCACGAACTATTGGGTGTGATGAAGAAGCTTTGGTTTACTTGTACTGCTCATGTGACCGAGACTATGTATTTCCTCAATTTGGCAAAGTGCCAGAAATCCAATTTAAAGATCGATTTACTGGTTCAACATTCAAACTCGACAGTGCAACGGTGAAATTGTTTTGCGAGTTAACTGTCGCTAATGAGCTAGAGCTTGTTTATAGCAGTGAAGAGTTCAAACTCAAATATGGTGCTGAGCTATTTGAACTGTTCCAAGGTATGGACAACTACTTAAGTTTCGATGCTAGAAAGGCGTACAAATCAGCATTGTCGAATTTCGCATAACAAATTGTTCAAGAGGGATTCGCAACGCGTGGCATTTTCACTGTGCGTTGGTTTAAGTGATTAAGGTGGTATGCAGCAACATCGGTATTGCGTTACTCATCCCTTAACAGAGCGTTAGGGTACAAACGTAAAAAAGCCCACCATATCAACAGTGGGCTTGGAATTTAAGCTTCCTCTGCTTCACCTTGGCTAGAGTTACTTCTGTCGAAAGCAAACTCAAGTTTCAGAAACCAAGCGTGAAATGCTGCAGAAACACTAAAACTAATCTTCATAGTCAACGCCTCTAAGGGTTGGTGACTATCAGGCTTGAAGGTGTGTTTTGAGTTTCAGGTATATTGAAATTAGTCGTTTTAAGTTAAATTAGAGAGAGTTTTAAAATTAGTGTTTGTCTTCAATCTTATGAGCTTTAGCATCTTAAGCATTGAAATAGTAGTCTAGTTTATGTAGCTCTTTACTCTAATCTTTATTCAGTTATGTTAGTTTCAGTATCTTACTTTTGGTATTTAGTTACCTTAATTTTGCCTGACACCTCGCGGATAACCGCTTGAAATTTATACTATGCATTTAAGCACTCATGTCAAGCGAGAAGTGCCCTAACAAAGCGTTTAAGGCAGATTCGCAACGCTTGGCATTTTTGGTTCGATTCAGCTCTAGTGTTTACGGCACAATGTTTTAGGTGTGGTGGTGGCGTTGCTCACTACTTAACGCGGCGTTAGGTGCTTGAAGGAAAAGGTAAGTATGGAAATTACTTTTCAGCAGATAAACATTGATGATTTCGAATTGTGCGTTGCTGCGAGAAAAGATGCATACTTTTGTAGTTTTGGGCATTACGATGGTTTCGACGACTTCATCAGTGGGTATCGTGAATGAGTATTAGACCGGTTAGCAGCATCAGGATGGTTCTATATCCATATATTTGTGGATGGTCAGTTTGCAGGGCAGTTAGAGTTTCGTAGCTTTTCACCCGAGCCGGAGACTGGCTATGTGCATCTCATTTACTTAAAGCCGAATTTTCGTGGTTCAGGACTCGCTGCAAAATTGCAGGATTATATTGTAAGGACGTTGAGTAAAGCGGGTTGTTTGCGTGCTGTACTTTCAGTAAGCCGAACTAACCATCGAGCTCTCACATTCTATAAGCGCCATGGTTGGGAGTTCGTGCGCAATAATCCCAAGCACGATGAAACAGACTTTTACCAACTTTGGCTACGCACCTAACAAACTGTTTAAGAGTGATTCGGCACGCGTGGCATTTTTACCATGCGTTGGTTTTAGTGGTTAAGGTGTTATGCGGAACCTTCGGTATTGCGTTGCTAACCCCTTAACAGGGCGTTAGGCTCCGAGGAAGCAATGAGAAAGAAAGTAGAAGAGCGCTTAAATAGGCTTAATAAAGGATGCTGTCTAGTTCATGGGGGTTTTATGTCTCAGGTTGAAGGGTGGTATGAAAATGAGCAGGGTATAAACTACACCGTTGTCGGATGTTCTCGAAACGCTTGCAAAATTTTAGCAAGAGCTTTTTCTTATGACGGTCCTTGGGAGATTGATGAAAAGTACATTCATTTGTTTGATGAAAACAAAGTAGATCCAGATTTCCTCGACCATACTGTTAAACCAAATGACAGAAAGAGCGCCGTGAAAAAGTATAGGTCGGATGTTTTTAGCAAAACCTCCGGTTTTTGCTACTACTGCGGGGTTGGATTAACGCTTGAAACGCTAACTGTTGATCATTTTTTCCCCGAGTCTCGAGGAGGTAAAACAGAATTCTCAAATTTATTTCCGTGTTGTAAAACCTGTAATTCCTCAAAAGGAACTAAAGACATTGAGGAGTTTAGGTTTTTATGTCAAATGAGGGAGTTCAAAAAAGAGCACGGAGTAGAGTTCAATCGAGAGCAGATTAACTTTTTATCCAAAAGTGGATTTGACATTCAATTGAATCAACATGACTTTTGGTTCGAGGAAAACATAGCCTAACAATCTGTTTCAGAGGGATTCGCAACGCGTGGCATTTTCACTATGCGTTGGTTTTAGTGTTTAAGGTGGTGGTATGCGGCGGCTTGAGTATTGCGTTGCTCACCCCTTAACAGGGCGTTATGTTAAATAGTGCTTCAAAGCCCACAGGTATTCAGCTAATCTCTTGTTCCACACAATATCTTAGGTATATACATGATTGATCACGTTACAATTCCCGTTAGTGATTTAGAAAGAAGCCGGAAGTTTTATGAAGAAGCTTTTAGTCCACTAGGGTACAAAATTGCATTTGGTGGAAAAGGTAAATTTTGGGCTTTCGACCTCGGTAAGGGCTTCTTATTCGAGATCTGTAGTGCTAAGGCTGAGGGTGCTTTAACGAGCTTTCATATTGCCTTTCGTGTGGCGAGTCAGCAAAAGGTTCGAGAGTTTTATGACTCAGCTATTTCAGCAGGAGCGCGAGACAACGGAGCTCCAGGACCGCGACCTCACTATACCGAGAACTATTATGCATGCTTCGTTCATGATCCAGATGGTCATAATATTGAGGCTGTCTTTGACACCTGGAAGTCTTGATGCAGTTGAAAATGCGGTAAAAGTTTAATGTAAAACACGTGCTGAGTTTCAACATAACAAACTGTTCAAGAGGGATTCGCAACGCGTGGCATTTTCACTATGCGTTGAGTTTTTGTGGTGAACGTGGTCTGCGGAAGGTGGGTTTGTATGGCATTCACCCTTAACGCGGCGTTATGAGCCACCATGAAAAATGCAGAATAGAGTGGAATAGATGGAACGGAAAAAACAGGTTCAGTGGCTAAAGATTCAAAAGGGAGGCTTTCTCAGACACTGTCTTACTCATGGATTAGCTTTCTGTGTACCATTTGTATTTGGTACTGCATTTGTTCAAAACGATTTTTACTTGAACTTGTCGCCTTTTATTTCGTACCGGCTTTACTTAGTTACTGTCATTGGCGCGGTATTTCTCGCAAGCAGTGATTGGATTTTTAAGAGTAGGCAGTATCAAAAACACAGAAAGAATCTATTGCGAAAAAATGTCTCATAACAAGTTGTTCAAGAGTGATTCGGCACGCTTGGCATTTTTACTATGCGTTGGTTTTAGTGGTTAAGGTGTTATGCGGGAGCTTCAGTATTGCGTGCCTCACACCTTAACAAGGCGTTAAGTTTCATTTAATTCGGAGTAAATAAATGTGCAATATTAAAGTTCCAGATTGGAATTGTGGAAAAGCATTCGCGACGGTACGAGTCAATAATTGGTATGAGCTTGAAGCACTAATTGAAAAGGACTTTCTTGATTGGAATGAATATGTTTTTCGAGGACAAAAAAGCTCCAATTGGCCGTTACGTTCAAAATTCGATCGTGAATATAGGTTAGCCCTAAAAAAGCTAGATGAAGCAGAGCCTTCTAAGGGGTTATCAGAGCAAAATATATATCTGGTTGAAAGGAATCTGAATTTGAGTCTAGATCCTAGAAATGAAGTGTTAGATAGGCTAATAAGCACATTTAAAAAGGCGTGTACAGGTCGTCGCGGACAGTTACCTAAGACATTGTCAGATATTGAATGGTGGGCATTAGGTCAACATTTTGGTTTAGCAACCCCTCTCCTAGACTGGACTTTATATCCTTATGTTTCAGCATACTTTGCGTTTAGTGAAGCAGATCCAGATGAATCTGGTTGCCGAGCTATTTGGGCTTATTCGCATGATGGGATGATGGAGATTTTTATTAACTCGCCAGAGTACTGTCATAAGGAAATAAAAGAATCTGACACTATTATGGTGCTCTCAGGGTTAACTGATGAAAACTCCAGAATAATTAGTCAAAGTGGTTTGTTTACGCGTATACCAAACGGTGAAGATATAGAAGAGTTTATTGAAAATAATATCGACTTAAATGGGATGGCCCCAATTCTTTACAAAATAGAAATACCGAATACGCAAAGAGAAGCGTTTTTACGTCATTTAACGGTTATGAATATACATAGCGGCTCTCTTTTTCCTGATCTTGTTGGTGCTGCTGAATTTGCAAATCGTAGCCTCGAATGTGAATCGGAAAATTTACTCTGGAAAGCGACACCAGCTTTTACCAAACGGATGCTTAGCAATGGAGCATATCACGATAACAATAAATGAACTTAACAAAGCATTTAAGAGTGATTCGCAACGCTTGGCAGTTTCGCTTAGCTCAAGTATAGCCAAGCGTTGCTCACACCTTAATACGGCGTTATGTGAATAGAAGGTTCCAGTGAACAAGGTAGTCAAAGAGCGCTTCGAGGAATATCCGGAAAATGCTCGTATTAGGCTAGAGGAGCTACGAAATCTAGTCTTTCAAATCGCATCTGATTTGGAGCTGGGTGAAGTCGATGAAACTCTAAAGTGGGGTGAACCCAGCTATAGTGTAAAAACAGTCAGCCCGCTAAGAATGGACTGGAAGCTGAAATCCCCTAACAATTATTACCTGTTCTTTAACTGCCAAACTAAGTTAGTCGATACATTTCGAGAATTGTATGGTGAAGAACTGGTGTTTCAGGGAAAAAGAGCAATCGTTCTGTCCATATCGCAAGTGTTGCCAGAAACAGCAATCAAGTCCTGTTTAGAGTTGGCTTTAACTTATCAGCAGCGTAAAAATTTGCCTCTTTTGGGCGCGTGAAAAAATTCACATAACAAAGCGTTCAAGAGGGATTCCCCACGCTTGGCATTTTTGGTTTTAATCAGTTTTAGTGTTTATGGCATAATGGTTTAAGTCGGGTGGTGGCGCTTTCCCCCCCCTTAACGCGGCGTTAGTCGCCAGAAAAAGTTAGCAATCAAAATTACGTTTCTAAGCTTAAAATTTAGCTGATGATCGTTTGATACGCCGGTGTGTCGTCGATGGTCAAAACTCAGTTTCAACAGCTTCAAATCCAAAGTTTTGTAACTGTCCTAGCTGCTGTTTTGTACTTCGGTGCTGACAGAGCAGGGCAATCAAGAGTCTGTTTTTGGTTGCAACGCCACTCGGTGAGTTTGTTGGTACAAAAGCCGATTTACTCTCTGAAATGACGTTTTCTTTGGTGTTGTAAATTCCACTTGGTTTCAGTGACTTTGTTGAAAGTCCGCACTGTTAGATTGGTTTTCAAAAAGCGCTTTTTGGGTGTTATCAGTCCGTTTTCTGCGGCGTTTGCTGTTCCAATTGGTTTCATTGAATAGTCGCTTTGAGACTACGCCAGACTTAAGTGCATCAAAGCACATAAAGTTTGTTGTTCGCAAAGTTTAGTTTGGCTTAAAATTATCGCTCGGTGCCTCGTGACTAACAAACTACTAAAGAGTGATTCGCAACGCGGGGCATTTTTACTATGCGTTGATTTCGTGATTACGGTGGTATGCGGTAGCATAGGTATTGCGTTGCTCACTACTTAACGCGGCGTTAGGCGTCTATGAAATGGACTATGGAATATTAGCTAATGAAACTCGAAGAACAAATTGAGAAGTTATCAGACATAGGGTTGTCGTTGAATAAAGGTGTGACTATTAACGATTTACTCCTTTCATATTCTAGAGAAGAATACGAATCGAACCCTTTTGATTTAATTCTTTTTGTATACGGAATAGAGATTGAAGAAGAACCATGGGGACGGTTTGTTTGTGATCAGGCGTGGAATTTCGATGCAGAGGCGATTGAAGAGGATGGTTCCTATATTGAAATAGTAAAGCAGTTCCATCGAATCACAGGCAGAACTAAGGACTTAGAGGGGCTGCGAGATACTGTAAACCTAGAAGAACATTATGCAGAGCTCCAATATTCAGTTGATGGTGTTAAAAGGTTGCTAAAGCCTGAAATAGACGATGATTGGGCTGATGCTAAAACTATCGAAATTATACTAAGCGATTTACGCCAACCGGGGTTCGATTTCTATCCAAAGGATAATGGACAAGCCAGTATCTGGTTCTATTTGTCTGAAAGTCAGGCTATAAAGCTAAACCAACTCGCCAATAATGTGTTTAATTTAGAACGTAAACCATGGTGGAGAGTATGGTAGTTATCAGTGAGTTCAAGACGTCTAACAACCGCTTTAAGACGGATTCGTAATGCTTGGCGGTTTTGGTTTGAATTGGTTTTAGTGTTTACGGTGTAATGGTTGAGTGTTGTGGTCGCGGTGCTCTCCACTTACGTGGGCGTTCTACGAATGAGGAAGATTCGTGAAAAAGTGGAAGTTTGTATTCTGGGTAATGTGTTTCTTAACGGTTTTAAGCATTCTTCAACTCCCATTTTTTAAAGAGTTAAATATTGGAGCATTTATAGGCTCATTTGTATCCGCAATATCTCTTGTCAGCTTTTACGGCTTTAGTTATCGAGTTGCCGTCGGTAGCAAAGTGCTAGCGATCATCATCTTTGGGATAAATGCACTTGCTATGCTGGGCATTGCAATATTTAGTGTGTTCTTCTTACTGACTTATCTAAGTCCAGGAACCTTGTTCTTTTTTGTTACAGGGATGGGACTGATGCTTGTTTACCTGTACCCGCTGTATATGTATGCATTTAAATCTACAGAGGTTTGGCAACTGGAGTAATTAGCATAACAAACTGTTCAATAGCGATTCGCAACGCGTGGCATTTTTACTATGCGTTGGTTTTCGTGTTTAAGGCGGTATGCGGAAGGCTCGGTATTGCGTTGCTCACCTCCAAAAGGTCATTAATACTCAAAGGTCAAATATGGATATTTACCCAGAAATCGAGTTATCTAAAGCGCAGCATAATGCAATTGAAGCTCTTAGAAACAAGTCGTTTCCTGAACATCAAGTTACTCGCTCTTACTATAAGCAACTCCCGCATATGAGAGTTCTGAATTACGAAGGTGATCAGTTAGTTGGTTACATGGGATTAGACTACAGAGTTGTTCGCGTTGGTGATGAAATTTATAAAGTATTAGGTGTGAGTGACTTTTGTGTCGAGAGCACAGTTCAAAGACAAGGTATTGGCACAAAAATGTTGTCTCAACTCAGCGAGTATGCGTCCACTAAAGATGTCGACTTCATCATTTTAGTCTCCGATTTGGAGCGTTTTTATGTGGCTAATGGTTATATGCGCCTTAACTCTCTAAGTTCTTGGTTGCGAGTTCACGAACATAAAAATTACGGTGTCGCTGTAGAGCAACTAGATGATTTATATGTTAAACCTATCAGCGGTAAAACTTGGGCTGTTGGTCATATAGATTGGTTAGGGTATATGTACTAGTCTGTAGTGGGCTAATAAATTGTTAAAAAAGAAATACTACACGTGGCATTTTCAATTAGCGTTTCTTATACGTTACGAGAGCGCTTTCCCACAAGGAGTAATATGTGATTGTAGTAGCAAGGTTTTCTTTTCCTCATGAAGCTCATATTGCGAGAGTAAGCCTAGATAGTGTCGGAATAGAAAGTTACATCGCTGACGAGCACACGGTAAATACTCAGTGGCTTTATTCAAATGCAATTGGCGGCGTCCGTCTGATGGTGGCCGAAAGTGATGCAGAAGATGCGAAAAAAATACTTAGTAGCGATTTCTCAGAATCATTGGGAAATGAAGTTGACGTTGATGAAGAAAAAGACGTTTGCCCTAAATGTGGTAGTAAAGATCTATTTGCATTTACAAAAGGTAAACGTCCAGCTTTCTTAGTTTTTATTTTACTGGGTTTTCCACTGTTTTTTTACAAGCATGGTTATAAGTGTAAGCAGTGTGGGGAGTTTAGTGAAAAACTTTAAATCTTTAGATAACAAGGCATTAAAGAGATAACTTGTACTCGTAGTATTTTTACGATGAGTTAGGTCGAGTGCCTATACAAGAAGTCAGAGTTACTGCTTGCTTACAAGCAAAGTATTATACGATAGTGAAGGAATAACATTGAATGAGTGAAATTAACACAATAGAGCAGTTAAAAGAAATTTACGCAGAGCCAAGTGCGAGAGCTAAAAATAAAGCTCTGCCTGTGCTGGATGTTCATGCGATTACATTAATTAATAATTGCCATTTTGCAGTTCTAAGTACCGCTGATTCACAAGGGTATATCGATCTCTCTCCTAAAGGAGGAGAGCCTGGCTTCGTAAAAGTTTTAGATGAATCAACATTGTTGCTCCCTGATAGCTCGGGGAACAATCGTATCGATAGTCTAAAAAATATCATTAGTAACCCCAAGGTAGGGTTGTTATTGATGGTAAATGGTATTGATGAAGTGCTCCGTATTAAAGGAATCGCAAGTATTCACACCGACGCCAACTTGATATCTGCTTGCCCCGATGGAAGTAAAGATCCTAAGGTTGTTATCAAAATAGTCATAGAGAGTATGTATTTTCATTGTGCGAAAGCGGTGATGAGAGGGAAACTTTGGTCTGATGACTATAAAGTAAATCGCTCAATTCTCCCTTCATTAGCTCAAATCTTTAAAGATCAACAAAAGTTAGAAAGTAAAGCGCTTAATCAAGAAGAGATGTTGAAATATTACCAATCTAGCCTTTAGAACGAGCGTGGTAATATATTGAAAAGATAGAAAAATCAGGTTCGACCGTACTATGCGGAAGTATGGATTAGGTTTAGTGGGGATGTTACTGTCTCAATAGCGTTAGTTCACAAATAAACAATTGTTAGTCCAAATTTTAAAATGAAAAATGCAGGAAAATTTACTCTAGAAAATTACGTTTTGGCTAGTCCGGGAGTTAGGTGTGTTGGACAAATGATTGATCTTTTTGTCAGTTTTAGCATTTTTACGCTCGTTTTATGGGGCGGCTTAGAAATCGGTATTGAAAAAGAGCTTGTGCGCGCTACAGCAGTAACTGCGACTGTATCGTATTACCTTTTTTCTGATTGTTTACCAAATGGTCAAAGTGTGGGTAAAAAACTTTTGGGCATTGCAGTTATAAGTGCAAGAACGGGTAAAAAGTGCAATATTTTTCAGTCGCTCTTTCGAAATGTTATTACTCCATTCTTAGGTTTTATTGACTCAATTTTCATTCTTGGTAAAAAGAGGCAACGGCTCGGTGATAAGTTAGTGAGAACGGTGGTGGTAGTGCACTAGTTTGTTGAAAAAATTGTTAACGCTGAGGACTTGGGTTCAAGTCGGGCTTTGTTTTCGTGGTGGAACAGCCTTGCTTAGGTGGTAGCGTTACTCACATACTTAATGTAGCGTTGTAAGAAAATTGGTATTGGAGTCCAAGTTTTATGTCAGAAAAAGAGAAAATGTTAGCAGGTGAGCTTTATGACCCAAGTGATGAAGAGTTATTAAAGTTAAGGTTGAGCGCTAGGTTACTAACTGAAAAATTGAATGCCACCTCTGTTGAGCATAAACAAAAGCGAGTTCAAATCACTAAGCGCCTGTTCGGCACAACAGGTGACGATATTCATGTTGAATCTTCTTTCAATTGCGACTACGGATCCAACATTCACGTTGGAGATAATTTTTACGCTAATTTTGGTTGTGTGATTTTGGATGTTGCGGAAGTTAAGTTTGGTGATAACTGTTTACTTGGGCCTCAAGTTGGCATTTATACTGCGACTCATCCCTTAGATCCTATCGAGAGGAACAGTGGTTTAGAGCTAGCAAAGCCCATAAACATTGGTGACAATTGTTGGATAGGTGGCCATGCCGTAATCAACCCTGGCGTAACACTTGGGAACAACGTGGTGGTAGCCTCTGGCGCAGTCGTTACGAAGAGTTTTGGAGACAATGTCGTTGTTGGTGGCAACCCAGCCAGAGTACTGAAGGAAATCGTCACTAAGCGATAATAAAGTATATGGACTATTTTGAGCCTGTGTTTAGGACTTATGATCAACTCACTCCAAGCTTTGATGCGTTCAGCGGTTACTTGTTGACGCACTTGAATGTCTAAAATTTGCTTCAATATAGAATCGTTACACGTGGCGCTTTTGCCGTGCGTTGAGCTTGTTTAAAAGTCTCATACGAAATCATTTGTATTACGTGTCTCACACTTTTATTGGATTTTCGTCACCAATAACGAACCAAAAGGCTGACCCCAAAATGTTAGTAACAAAGATTGAAACGGAACGATTAATTCTAAGAGAGCTAGTTGAAGATGATGCAAGCGAATTGTTTGACATCTTCTCAGACCATGAGGTCATGAAATATTGGAACTCTGGCCCTTGGGTTTCAATTGAAGAAGCGCGGACATTTATAGCCAAGAGTACACAGGCCATGAATAGGAATACAGAAGTGACACTAGGCATCTTCCTAAAGAGCAATGGCCAACTTCTGGGTAAGATAATGCTGTTTAATCACGTGAAAGAGTCTAGGCGCGCAGAAATTGGCTTTGGCGTGAGTCGTCATTTCTGGGGTAAAGGCATTGTATTAGAGGCGGGAACTGCATTAATCGAACACGCATTCAAAACACTGAATCTACGTCGAATCGAGGCTGAGATAGATCCAGACAATGCTTCTTCAGGTAAAGTCTTGGAACGGTTAGGTTTTATAAAGGAAGGTTTCCTAAGGCAGCGTTGGGAAGTGAATGGAGTAGTCTCAGATTCCGCAATTTACGGGTTGTTAGCTAAACCCTTAGACAGCGTTTAGTATCCGGCCTTAAACGCATCTAATAGGTCTAGCCTGCTCGTGCTCTATACACAGCCTTACATTTGACGGTGAGGTTTCTTGAATTGACTTGGTGGTCACTGAATGTACTATCAAAGATAGGACTTACTGCAAGGATAGCAGCATGAGCGAGAAATTATTTTGGGTTAATCCCTACCAAACAGAACTTAACTCAAGAGTGAGCAATGTAGACGGAAATAAGGTTGAATTGGACCAGACTATCTTCTTTGCAGAGTCTGGAGGCCAAGAGAGTGATAAAGGAACGATTAATGGTATTCCGGTTTTGATTGCTCAAAAGTTAGGTGTTCGACTTATTTACACATTGGAATCCTCTCCAAATTTTACTCTTGGTGACATTGTAACTACGAATATTGATTGGAAGCGTAGATACGCCTTAATGAAGCTACACTTTGCGGCTGAAGTGGTGCTCGAGATGTTTTATCAGCGTCGGGAAGGCATTGTTAAGATAGGCGCGCATATTTCTGAAAATAAGAGTCGCATAGATTTCGAGTGGTCTGAAAGTATTGGCCCGCTATTGAAAGAAATTGAAACTGATGTGCAAGATTTGATTAACTCTGATTCAGTCATTATTAGTGACTTTTCCGATCAAGAGAGTGAAAGAAGGTATTGGAGAGTGGATGGGTTTGCGCAAGTGCCTTGCGGTGGCACTCACTTAAAGCGCACATCAGAAGTCGGCCAAATTCAATTAAAACGCAAGAACATCGGTAAAGGCAAAGAAAGGGTAGAGATAACCTTATGCTCGTAGGTCGATAGGGCATTAGAAATAGATTCCTAACACGTGGCATTTTAATTCATGGTGAGATTCACATTTGCGATATGATGGTTGAGATTGAGGGCGTGTTGGCTACTTCTTAACAGGGGCGAGAGGATGATATGTCGAAAGTAACATTGAAAGGCTTTATTTTAGTTCCGGAAAAGGATTTAGAATTAGTAAAACATGCGTTAATAATTCACAAAAGGCTCACGTTAGAAGAGCCGGGCTGCCTTACTTTTCTTGTGACTCAAAGCTCGACTAATCCTTTTCGTTTTGATGTCTATGAGGAGTTCGTCGACAAAGCCTCTTTTAAGCAACATCAGGAAAGAGTTCAAGCCTCACATTGGGGAAAAGTAACCGCCAATGTTAAACGTCAATACGAAATCTTTGAATGTGTGCATGACTAATCGAATCGGAGTGATTTAGAGCGTTTACGCTTTGTTTTTTAGGTTGCTCTACGCTCTGCTATGTTGCTTTATTCATCTATTAACCTGGCTTAGTGTTCTTGATACTTTGCCGTATTAAATCTAGAAATTTTAATGGAAGTGTTATGTTTAGAGTTGTGTATGAATGGCGTGTGCCAAGTGAAAAAATGGATGAGTTTCAAAATATATGGCGTTCGACGACAGATTCAATTCATCAGTCAGTAGAAGGGGCGCTTGGTAGTTTTATGCTTCGTTCTTACGATGTACCGGAAAAGGTTTTAACTATTGCCAAGTGGCGAACACGTGAAGACTGGGAGCGGTTTTGGGGAACTAGTAACCCAGAAAAAATGAAGAAGATGAGTGAAATTGCAGAGCGTATTTCAGTTGAACCATTCGATGAAATTGAAGATAGAACTAAGTAGGGCAATAGAAACGTTAAAGTGATGCCTAATGAACAGTTTGGCGGACAATATGAAAGACAACCTTAACCAAGGAATAGGGTTATGCAGATTTTAATCGTTGGAGGTAGTAAGGGTCTAGGAAGGTTCTTGGCTACGAACTTACAGGGTACAGAAATTTATGCGATTTCTAGATCAAAGCTAGTTGAGGAGGGAGTCGCTTCTGTTTGTATTGACGTTGATCCCGGTAAAAAGCCAGATTATACGTGCTTCAAAGGTGTAGAGTTTGACATCATAGTTTATTTGGCGTCGATGTGGGGAGAGTCTTCAGAATTGACAACAAACGAACTGATTGAGTTTATGAATGTTGGTCCGATTGGGTATCTTAATTTAGTCAATGAGCTTAACGCTTTAGGTTCACTTAACGATAAATGCAATATTGTATCTATTGGCTCTACAGCAGAGCTTTCAGAAAGTAGTGAATACCCTGCATTCGCCCTCAGTAAAAGATTACTCAAAGATATTTCTAGCCAGCTGCAAAACGTTTATCGTGATTACCGCTTTACTCACTTTACAATAGGTGGGATCGGGCATGCTGAAGAGGAACGTATTGAGTATTCGAGTGTTTTGGAGATTATAAATATGCTAACCAAGCTTGATCCAAACACATACCTTTCAAATATGCATATAAAGTCCAAGCTAGGAATGTAGCTCTCAAGCTGTATTACGTACCTGCTTCTATGGTTTGGCATCATGTGCATTCTTTTTATTGAGCTATGGTTATAACTCCAATGAAAGGAGTTTACTTATGTCATACATTGATGGGTTTGTCGCTGCAGTGCCGACAGCGAATAAAGAAAAGTATATCGCACACGCAAAAATAGCAGCAGAAATGTTCAGGGAGTTTGGGGCCTTAAAGGTTGTTGAGACGTGGGGGAGTGAAGTACCAGATGGTGAGATCACATCATTTCCCATGGCAGTTAACGCTGAAAGCAACGAAACCGTTGTGTTTTCGTGGGTAGTCTGGCCTTCAAAAGAAGTTCGAGACTCAGGGTGGCTGCGGATCATGGGTGATCCTCGAATGAGTCCAGACAATAACCCAATGCCCTTTGATGGAAAGCGTCTCATTTATGGCGGATTTGATGTTATTTTGGAGCAGTAAAATACCAAATAATCTCAACTCGATTCGTGACACTTGGTGTTTTAATCAGTATTACGCTTCTGATGTACGTTCAATAGAGTATTCCGCGATAAGTGTTGATAAAACTCCATTTGGAGGCTTAGAGTAAAAATGGAAGAGATAAATTATTCACTGATTGTCGTATCAGCTATCGCTACCATCGCTAGCCCCGGACCTGCGACTCTTGCGATAGCAGGCACGTCAATGAACCACGGTCGACGCTTTGGTGGGTATTTGGCTGCAGGTGTTTTAACGGGGTCTTTATTTTGGTCAACCTCAGCCGCTTTTGGTCTCGCAACCATACTCTATAGCAATGTTTGGCTTTTTGAAATTCTTAGATATTGTGGGGCATTTTATCTTTTATATTTGGCTTTAAAGTCCGTACATTCTGCCTGCAACATCGAGCAGCTAAAGTTACCCAAAACATACGTAACGACAGAGAAGGGTAACTACTTAACCGGAGTGTTAATTCACTTAACTAACCCAAAGGCTATTCTGTTTTTTGGTGCGCTTTATTCGATAGGGGTTCCTCCTACGGCCAGTCCGTTGGAATTGTTGTCGGTCATTTTTGTTGTAGGGCTGGTTAGTGCTTTGGTTTTCTTTGGCTATGCTTTTCTTTTCGCGTATAAAAAGGTCAGGCAAACCTATCTCAGATCCAAAGCAGTTTTTGAAGGCGTGTTCGCGTTATTTTTTGGTGTGGCAAGTATTAAGTTGCTGCTTAGTGAGGCAGGAAAATGAAGCAAAAAAGGCTTGAAGAAATAAGAATAGATAATCTATCTGATTTGACGGTCTATTAAGTATACTAAGTAGCCGATTTGTTAACTTCCATAAGAGCTGCTGGCTAGAAAAAGCTTACAACCAAACGATGCTAAATATTATCATTCAAAGGGCTAACAAAGGCCCATAATTTAATTCGTATCACTGTTCATGATTGTGCTCTTCGCGCAGTGCTGTAGTATTAGTAACGTGTTGTTAATACTAAATATAACCAATTGAAACCTGGACGTTGCATTACTTGTAGCTCGATGAAATGTTATCCCGCAAGACGTTAATTTGGAGAAAAGAATGGATTCAAACTCACTATTATTATTTGTTGTCGCTTGTCTCGCTATCAACATGATTCCTGGACCTGATGTAATTTATATTGTTTCCAATACAATGAAAGGTAAATTATCTGATGGGCTGAAAGCGGCTCTGGGGCTTGGTATTGGTTACTTTTTTCATACACTAGCGGCATGTTTAGGTTTGTCAGCAATAATTCTGAGTTCATCTTTGGCTTTTAGCGTTGTTAAATGGTTAGGGGCCGCTTACCTAGTTTATTTAGGTGTTCAGTCATTACTGTCTATGTGGCGTGGAGAAAGTAAAATCGTTGAAAACAAAAATGTTGATAATAATAAAAATGTGTTTGTTCAGGGGGTTATCGTCAGCGTCTTGAATCCAAAAGTAGCGCTATTCTTTCTCTCGTTTCTGCCTCAATTTATTGATACGTCTGCAAGCTCAACATCAATGCAATTATTAGTACTTGGCTTGCTGTTCAGCGTACTTGCGACGACATGTAACGTTTTGTACGCCTCTGTGGGTAATTGGGTATTTAGTCGTCCACACTCTCAGCGTTATTCAAGAACTCTTGAAGGTGTTTCAGGTATTCTACTTATCAGTCTAGCGAGTAAAGTGGCATTTAGTGATCGTTAGATACAGGGCATTTTATTCTCGTGATTATTATATGGCTAATGTTTGCTCAATCTATACGCTAAATGAGTGCTATTGCATAGGTTGAATCACAAATTTCAAAAATACCAATAAGTGAACGTATTTATTTATAGTATGGTTGGCGCGATTTTATCGTAGCTAGGTTAATAACATGAAAAATAAAGTAATTCTGTGTTCCGCATTCCTTTTGGGTTTGTCAGGTTGTGCTTCTGTTCCTACTGTTGATTCGACAGTATCAAATCAAATGAAATCATTTGAAGCACCTCAAAAGGGGAACGCAGGGATTTACATTTACCGAGAAGATGCTTTTGTCGGAGCAGCACTTAAAAAGTATGTTTACGTCGATGGAGAATGTATTGGTGAAACCGCTCCTGGTGTGTTTTTCTACCATGAGGTCGAAGGCAATAAAGAACATCAAGTAAGTACAGAGTCTGAGTTTTCTGAAAATCACTTAACTATCTTAACGTAAGCGCCCCACAAAGCACACATTCAATTAGCCAGGCACCAGACTTATGATCTTATCTTCACTAATAAGGAGATAAGATCATGGCTCACCGACGACGCAGCGATCAGGAATGGCTGGAAATATTTCAGCAATACGAAGACAGCTCTCTTAACCAAAGAGAGTTCTGCCGACAGAATCAACTCAGCCCTTCAACTTTCTTTTCAAAGCAACGGTCGCTGAAGCTAACCAGAGAAAACCAGCAATGCAGTTTTGTCCGAGCGGAGGTAGTTGAACAGACCACTCGCTATCAGGTAACGAATTCCGCAACAGAAAATATGACGCTTTGCTTTAACGATGTTGAGTTGAGCATCCCGCAAGGCACGCCAACAGATTATCTGGCCGAACTTATCGGTGCATTATCATCATGAGGGGATTAACTAACGCGCCTGCTATCTACCTGTATCGTGAGTTCGTTGACTTCAGAAAATCCATTAACGGTCTGGCCGCACTGGTTGAGTGTGAAACTAACTTGCCTCTGAGTTCAGGAGCATTGTTCCTGTTTACCAACAAACAGCGCGACAAAATAAAGATACTCTACTGGGATAAAACGGGCTTCGCGCTCTGGTATAAACGACTGGAAAAAGCGAAGTTCAAATGGCCTTCCCAGGAGAAAAAACAGGTATTTACCCTCAACCAATTTGAGTTGGACAGGCTGCTCTCAGGCTTCACTATTATCGGCCACAAGCCTGTTGAAATACACGATTTTACAATGAGTTAATCGTTATAAAAGTCAGATGTATCAGGTGTTGCAGCGGCATTTTTAGTATAATGGATGCCATGAAAAAGATGCCTGATATTAACCCTGACAGCCAAGATATTGCCGAGCTTCAAGCGATGGTAAAAGCCCTTATGGCTGAAAAGGCATCGCTGCTTGAACAGTTCAAATTAGCTATCGACCGTCAGTTCGCCAAACGCTCTGAATCACTCAAACCTTATGATGATGCACAGGGTGACCTGTTTAATGAAGCGGAGTGCGAGGTCGATGCAGCCTCTGACGAACAGGAAGTGGTAACGACAACCACGACCAAAAAAGTACGAGGTAAACGCAAGCCGCTTCCTAAAGACTTGCCCCGTGAGCATATCGTTCTGGACCTGGATGATGATGAAAAAGTCTGCTCATGCTGCCAGCACCCTCTGCATAAAATCGGTGAAGATAGTTGTGAAAAGCTGGAGTTCACGCCAGCAGTACTGAAGGTTCTGGAATATGTTCGCCCTAAGTACAGTTGCCGCCAGTGTGAAAAGGAAGCCGATAAGGTTAGCATCAGCCAAAAGCCTGCACCTGCCAGTATTATCCCTAAAAGCTTCGCGACAGAAAGCCTTCTGGCTAACATCATCCTTGGAAAATATCAGTACGCGCTACCGCTTTACCGTCAGGAAACCCTGTTCGAGCAGTCTGGTGTCGAGCTATCCAGAACAACCATGGCTCGCTGGATGATGCAGGTCAGCGAACGTTTTACTCCGTTGTATAACGCTCTGCACAAACACTTGCTGGAGCAGGTGGTCATCCAGGCAGATGAAACACCACTAACCGTGCTTAAAGAAGATAAGCAATGCTATATGTGGGTTTACTGCTCTGGTGCTGACTCTCCTGAAGCGACATTGGAAGGCGTTAAAAACATCGTGCTGTACGATTATCAAAATCGTCGCTCAAGAGCATGTCCCATCGGCTTCCTTGGTGACTACAATGGCTACCTGCAAACGGATGGATACCGAGTCTATGACGGCCTGGAGAAGGTTGAACACCTTGGCTGTCTTGCTCATGCTCGCCGTAAGTTCATGGATGCGAAGAAGGTACAAGGTAAAGGCAAAACAGGAAAAGCGGATGTCGCTCTGGCAAAAATCCAAAAACTGTATGCGCTTGAAACTCGCCTGAAAGGAAGGTCTGCTCTGGAGCGAATGACTGAACGACAAAAACTGGCGAAACCTATGCTTGATGACCTGCATAAATGGCTGACATCGCAAAAGGTCATCGGTACAGGTGAACTAGGCAAAGCAATCAAATACGCGGTTGGTCAGTGGCCGAAACTGGTTCGGTATGTCGAAGATGGTCACCTGTCTATCGATAACAATCGGGCTGAGCGAGCAATAAAATCCATGGTTATTGGCCGAAAAAACTGGCTCTTCTCTGACACTCCCAGAGGTGCCGACGCCAGCGCAATGCTTTACAGCATCATCGAGACAGCAAAAGCGAATGACCTTATCTTGTACGACTACATGGTTAAGTGCATGAAAGAGTTGGCTAAGCCCGAGCCTGATATCGACTCACTTCTTCCCTGGAACTTCTCCCACACATAAAAAAGCGCCCGTGTGTTCATGGGGCGCTTACATCTTAACGGAAGAGGGTCGTAATTATTTCGTTAATCAATACATTAAAATGGGTGTATTTGTTGGTGGTGCGGGCGTAGAACTCGTGGACGAAAGCAAAGGTAAAGCAGAAGTACTAAAAGTCGACATGGCAGAAAAAGGAAACTGTTCTTCGATCTAGTTTTACTAACAGACGCTTTTTAGATTAAAAAACACATTATCAATGTAACCCAACGCTTGATGAGATCCATTCAGCGTTGGGTTTTGTATTTTTGGCAAACAGTATACCTATTTCAGACCGCATGATTTGCTACCTCCTAGCTTGAGCCAATTTATCGTTCAAAGTATCTACTTGTGAAACGTGAATTTTCGAGAGGATTTCGTAGGGAGCAATCCTACAAACGCGATTAACTGATATATCATTCCATCATTAACCTTGTCGAGTGTATTGCTAAACTAGGTAGCGGTGTGTCTCCTCTCATTAAACAAATAATAGGTATATCAGTTTTAGCTTCTATGCCTTTACATCATGCACTCGGAGCGCAATTTAAAATCAAAGGGCTAACACCAATATTAGAGAAAAATCTTGAAAGTCACCTTACACCACTAACGAAACTCTCTGTTTCAAACATTACCTCAAATCGACTAACGCAGATGGTTAATAATACGTTAAACCCTTATGGCTACTATCATTCCGAGCTCAATGTTCAGAGATCAGAGAATGATCTCATCACGCTTGAGGTTGACGCGGGGGAGGTGATGTTGGTGGCAAAATCTAATATTGCTGTGTCGGGAGAGGCCAGTAACGATCAGGATTTCATCGAACTAATCAATCAAGCTCAACTTAAACAAGGGCAGCCGTTGCTTCATTCTGAGTACGACACACTAAAACGAAACTTGATTTCATTGGCTCAGCAAAAAGGTTACTTAGATGGGCGTTTTATCGAATCGTCTTTGGAAGTCATTCCAAGCTTGAATCAAGCCCATGTGAATCTGCATTTCTCTAGTGGTTCTCGTTACCAATTTGGAGAGCTGTCTGTTCTTACGTCGGGTATCGAAACGGCACGAATAGAAGCGATGAGAACGTTTGAGTGGGGCGACGATTTTGACACTTTGAAATTGAGTCAATATCAGGCCGATCTCTCCAGTACTGATTGGTTTCGCAGTGTGATTGTGAAAGCGGATTTCGAGGAGGTATTCGATGGCTATAAGGTGCCGATAGAAGTGCTCGCAGAGCCGAATTCACGCAATATTGTGCAAGTCGGTGGAGGTTATTCGACAGACTTGGGGTTGCGCGCTTCGCTAAACTGGACCAAGCCTTGGTACAACGCACGTGGACACAGTTTTGAGGCACAAGCGTACGCTTCCAAACCGGAACAATCGCTATTACTTGGTTACAAAATTCCCACACAAAATGTTCTAACGGATTACTACGGGATTCAGTTTGAATCTAAGCATGTCGACTATCGAGACACATCGAGTTTTTCTAATGATTTATCGTTTGAAAAACACTGGCAGTTAGACAGTGATTGGCAAAGCACCATGCACGTTCGTTATTTGCAAGAGAGTTATCGACAAGCGTCGGAGAATAACGAATCACAGTTGTTATTACCTGGGGTGACATTTTCACTGCTTGATCGCAAGAACGATCAATTAGAAGTAAATCACCGTCACGTCTACTCATTGGAATACTCGGACCCCAATTTTTTCTCCGATTCTCGTTTGCTGCGCATTGAAGGCAACAGTGTGCTGTCGTGGGATATTAGTGAAAAACACAAGTTTCACTTTCGTTCCAATGTCGGTATTAATGTCGCTGACACTTTGAGCGATATCCCATCATCATTACGTTTCTTTGCGGGAGGTGACGGCAATCTTCGTGGTTATGGTTATGAGTCTATCTCTCCGAGAGACGAAAATGGCGATTTAACGGGTGCCTGTTACATGTTTACTGCTGGGCTGGAATATCAATATCAGGTCTACCGCCAATTGTGGCTTGGGGCATTTTATGATGTTGGTGATGCCTTCAACGATAGGGTGGATTGGAAAAGCGGTACAGGGTTGAGTTTGATATGGAACTCAAAATACGTGCCCGTCAAAGTGGACTTTGCTTATGGTTTAGATGCTCCTCAAGGAGACCAATTCCGCGTTCACTTTTCGCTGGGCACGCAGTTTTAGCGGCATTAAAAAGGCTCTCATCCTTGCAGATAGAGAGCCTTTTTAAGTCTTGATTGTTTAGAGTTCGAACTCACCATTCAGTTTCTTGAATATCCAGTTAGGCGCCTTATGCCATCCACCATAGTTTGGATTCTTAGTATGGATCTCATGCATTGATTGCCACTGAGTTTGGCCTTGTCCATCTCGAGATACTCGCCAAAACAGTTCATCTTGTTGTCGAGTTAAGTAGTGCATGACATGTTCTGCAAAGGCTTCGCTTTGGACCAACACACCAAATTCCACATTGAGGAAATCCGATCTTGGGTCGAAGTTTGATGAGCCGATATAAGTTAGCCGATCATCGAGTATCACTGTCTTGTTGTGATAATAAGTATCCGCATGGAAGTAATGGTCATCATTTTTCGCTTGGTTTTTGTACTCAAGTATATGAACGCCCTTATCCAACAAGGTTTGGCGATGCTCCTCGTAATAAGCCGGAATAAAGCCAGAATCATTAGATGCAGACGAGTTCGTCATTAACGTGATGTCCGCTTTTTGCTCCATCAAGGTATCAATAAAGGTAAATTCACCATCACTTGGTACCACATAAGGTGTTGATATCACTGCTTTTGATGCAGAGGTTATTTGTTGCCAAACTTGGTGTTCTGCACGTTTTCTAAAGTAGGGTTTGTTGTTTGCTAACTTGTTTAATGAGTCGAAAACGGGGGTGACTTGCGCAGTAATGAAGTTGGGACTGGTCAGTTGCTTAACTTGTTTTTCAACTTCCGCCTGAATGGTGCTTTTGTCTTTCTCACCTTTATTAAGCGCTTTAGTAAACGCGGAATAGTTTGGGGTAACGTTAACGATGTTTTCTATTGGCGTAACATGTTCGCTGTCCCAAAGTTGTTGGTAGTTCTGGTCGAACGCTCGAATAATGCTGCCTTTGAACAAGACATCCATATCAAAGAAGTTGGCTTTACGGCTGTAACCAAAATAGTTGTCGCCAATGTTACGTCCACCTAGAATCATCCATTGATGGTCGACGTTGAAGTACTTCTCGTGCAGACGATTGTCCAAACGTTGTTGATGAGTAGAGAAGTTGACGGCACGACCAATCCAACCTGACTTACGTGAATCAAACGGATTGAATAAACGGATTTGAATGTTGTCGTGAGCGCTGAGATCAGCCAGCCATTTCTCGTTAAAAACCAATAAATCATCGAGAGTGAGTCGAACTTGCACGCCTCGATCTGCTGCTTGCTTGAGTTCATTGAGTAGCATCAAACCAAGCGTGTCACTCTCCCAAGAAAAGTAAGTCATATCGATGCTTTGTTGAGCATTTCTAACCAGCTCAACGCGACGAGCAAAGGCTTCCGGAGCGGTAGGAATTAAGTAAACTTCGGCTTGATGCTGAGTAGTTTGCCAATTGGCTTCAAAATCCGGTTCAACTTGAGGGTAGGGTTGGGCACAGCCAACCAATAGTGCGCCAAAGATAAAGAGTAGCAGAGCACGAAGGGTGTTAGGAAACATGAGTAAACCTTCCTAATTGTGTTCAAGGAATAAGGATGAAAAAAGCCAGCGAACTGGCTTTTAGGTATTTGGTAACGAGCTTTTAGTGACTGAAGATAACGTTACATGTGACTCAGAATCAGCCCAAGTTCCTCGAGACCGTTGAGGCGACCTTGGCGCAGTTTTGGATCGATGCCTGAGTGATGAGCATTGTCCCAGTCTTGCGTGGATTGAATACCGCCATCGTTATCGATCAGCAATACTCGATCAGTCGCGCTGTTGTATTGGAAGTCTTCAAATAAACGTCCGCTAAACCACATACGAGAGAGCTCGTTCATCATTGCTTTGTCTTTGCTACCTGGGCGAACACTTGAACCATCAAGCTTTAATGCCTTATTAAACACAAATGGTAATTCCGATGCATTACAAGCGCCCACAATACAACTGATGCTTTTGAGTAAATCACCAACGTCAAGATCGCCATTTTCACCTTTGGTGTTGTAAGTCCATACGTTGAATCCAGGTTTGTAGTCAAAGTAGTAGAAGCTTGGCGTTGCTTCTGTTGCTTCTTCAGTTGAAACTTTATGACGGTTTGGACCCGTGAAGAGCAAATCATGCAACGTGGTTTTGAATTGCTGCATGTTTTTGGCCGCGCCATTCAGTTCACTTTCATCGTTAGGGAAGAAGTCAGCCAGAGCAAGTAACTCCGTGGTTGAATCGGAGTTCCCCAAACCGAAGAACAACTTAGTCATCGCCTCATAAGCGGTGCTAGGCAGCAGTTCCAATAAGTCAGAAAGATCGAGTTCAATCGAAGCTGAATCGCTGAGTAATGAACGATATTCAGCGCGTAAACGGTTTAAGTTCGTTTCCGATTCTAGCCACTCCACCATGTATTCGACGATTAAGCTTTCGTCACCATTTTCAATGATTTCTGGCGCTTCTTGGCTCAAGATTTCAATGATAGTTGGGATCAAAAATGTCAGGCTCGGCAGCATGCCCAGAGTATTGCTTTCTGCGCTGTTTGAGCCAATTACCGTCGGTACGATCCACTCACTCTCAATCGCTTGTTCAGTAAAGTGATAGCCTGGGACTTCTTTCACTAGAAACGCTGGTGGGCGATGCTCGATGTAAGGCGCAAATGGCATCAACGTAGCTAATGGGCTGTTGTCGCGTGTTGGGCTTATAACCGGAATATTCGCGGCGGTCAGTACCCAGTTCTTAAGACGTTGAATAGGATCGAGCATCTCGCTCTGTACCTTCATGACCTCTTCAAGTGGTAGTAACGCAAGATCTTCAACGCTTTGCTCTGGTCTTTGGCTCTTGGCAACATCGTAACTTTTATATTCAAAGCCGTATGCGTTGCTTTGCATGATGGCACGTTGAAAGTGCTCACCTGCGATTGCAGCATCGCCTTTTGATTGCTGTAAAATTCCCACAGACATGGCACCCGCACCTTGACCCATGAGTGTCACGTTTTGCGGATTGCCGCCGAATGCCTCTATGTTTTGTTGAACCCATTCAAGCGCGTGTTTTTGATCGCCTAGGCCAAAGTTACCGCCCTCTGGGTTGTCCAAACCATCGACCCAAACACTGCCCAACAAGCCCAAGCGATAGTTAAAAGTAACTGCAATAAACGGGTTACCATCGTCAGCACCTTGTGCAACCACCATATCACCATGAATCAGCGGTTCTGAGCCCGCGCCGTATTCAAAGTCTCCACCGTGAATAAAGACATACACTGGCAAATCTGCGTACGCTTCTGTCCCTGCTGGTCGCCAAATGTTTAGGTTCAAACAATCTTCTGATTGCGTTTGTGCCGTGGTTTTTAACTGCGGGCACGCATCACCGAACTGAGTCGCATCAATATCGCCTTCAAGTGGGACCGCAATGCTGTGCTGAAAGCGGTCTGCTTGCGCAAATTGGATACCTTTGAACGCCTCTACCGCTGCCAGTTTTTCATCCGCATCAAGAGGCGTGATGACGAGGGACTCTTTGGTCGCTTGAATGGTTGCATCGCCAATTTCCAAAGCGATTTGCTCTGGTGGTAAGGGTTGTAGTGGCTTCGGGCCGTTAGGAACGCTAGGTTTACTTGAGTCATCACTGCAAGCTGCTAAGGCAAGAGTGATGGTAATGGCTAAAGTTGAGCGATTGAGTAAAGTCATTGTTATGTCCAAAAAGTCATTTGGTGCGTGCACCGAAAATGTTAAACGGCATCTAACAAGCGACGTCCTGACGCTTTGGCATTAATCCGTGAATGGTTGGATGGCTTGTTGTATTGATGGCTCAAATGGTAGGACATCGGCGACAGTTTCAGTAATCGCCTTTGTAGGATGCAGTCCTACCATCGTCTAGGGGCCGGCTCTTTATGAGAGCTAGAAACGGTAACCAAGATTTAAGGTTACTGACTCTCGAGTTTCCCCTTTGTTATAGAGAAAGGTCAGGTTGTAGTTTTTGCCGATTTGCTTATTGAAACCAGTCAAAAACGCCCATTGATTAAGATCTACACCAATGTCGTAATCGAATTCGATATCACCACTTTTTACATGCCCGTCCATTCGAGCGTCCAGTCCTTGATATTCTGCTCCGACAAAGAACTGCGTGCGATAATCGACAAGTTGATAACCCAACATCGGCTGTACAGTAACAATACCATCGCCCCAATCATCTAAGCCCTTTAAGCGAGTTTGCGAATAGGTACCAGTGACAGAAGCAAAGAATTCTTTATAGCCAACCGAAAGGGTTGTACCTATACCACGAAGGTCATATTCCAAATGCAGCGGCACGTCTAAGCGTCCGCGACTACAAAGTGCAGATAAACCATCGCAAAACTTATCACCTAATCCTGGCAGTTTATCGTTCAGCTTATCTTTTATGTACTGGCCACCTTCACCCGTGTAGGCGGCATCAACATTGGCATCGACATTAACTTTTCCGATGTAACCAAATACATTCCAAAATGGCAGGATGTTTACATCGCCACGAAGCGTCATGCTCTCAGCACTGACGATGCCGACACTGTCTTCTGGATCAAACAGTTCATTAAGGCCGATGCCTTCAATCGTGAAATCATTAAATGGAATATTCATATCTTGATTTCGATACGCTAGCGACACACCAAACGGCAGAGGCAAATCGATACCTTGACGACGAACCATATCACCCATTAAAGGA
Organism: Vibrio sp. Vb1554; assembly: GCF_033344235.1. Classification (NCBI taxonomy): domain Bacteria; kingdom Pseudomonadati; phylum Pseudomonadota; class Gammaproteobacteria; order Vibrionales; family Vibrionaceae; genus Vibrio; species Vibrio sp. Vb1554. The sequence goes on from NZ_JAWPOJ010000011.1 coordinate 28,222, forward strand.
AAAACTCGGTCTAGCTTAACACTGGCTTCTTGCATGCGTGGATCAGAGACCTCATTCAAGCGTTTTTCGTCTAGTACTTGCACGCCAAGCTTATCTTCATAAATCGCTACCGGTTTTACGCTGCTCATCATTTCGAGGGGTTTATTTTTCTTTGAACCAACTATCTTGGTGTTTTTACTGGCAATCGCAATTTTGCCTGATGTTAATTTCTGGAAGAGGATCTCTTGATCGTAAGAATCCACTTGGTAGTTGTGATGTGTGAACGGTTTATCGTTGGTAATGACCATACGTTTCGGTTCACCATTAACCAACTCAATATCAACGCTTAAAAAGCGAAAGTAGGCGATATCTTGAGGAAGACCGTATTTTGAGTAATTAAAACTGATGATCACATTACCATTCTGATCCTCTTTGGCTCTTACTGATGACGGATCAAAACTCTCCGCGTAGTTTCGAAGGCGGTATTCTGTTCGTGTGAAAGCTTCGATCTCATCAAGTACTTTTTCATTTTCATCGAGTTGTTCAGGGTTGTACTTGATACGCAGATCAATGTTGCCTTTGTTATCGGTGTTCTTAACCAAGTAGACGGACGAATCGCGAACGCTATCACCGATTTTAACACTTCGGTGGGCATGCTCGACCAAATGCTCGCCTTGAACTAGAGAGCTGATGGCCAGTTTTGGTAAATCATGACTGATACCGTATTTGTCGAACAGTGCTCGGCCTTGCTCGATTACTTCGTTGTAGGTCGTCGTCTCTTCAGCGGCGAAGCCAAAAGTGGGGGTAGTAAGCATTAGTGCGCTCGCGAGCACAGTAAGAGAAGACGTCTTGCCGGCGCGTAATTCAAAAAAACTCATGACAGTTTCCACTCTGAATAGCCTCAAACCTTCGAGACTCAGACAGTTAATGTGTCACTGAACTTCTTGTTCAGTTAGATAGATGTGTTTGCTGTGATTGACGTTGTGAATGCAGAGTTTTCGATTGCATTTCGTGAATCAATGAGAGGATTTTATGAGGTGAAGAGAGATTCCGTTAATCGCTTTTGATGGATACTATCCTCGCTTTATGGGTGAGGCAGGAATAGGGCAGTGAACAAAGCAAAAAGCCCCGCAGAGCAAAAGCAATGCGGGGCTTTAGTTTCAAGAACGGAGGTGACGCTTAGGCCGTGACGCGAACACGGAACAGATCAGTAAACAACTTGGCAATCATCAAAATAGTCATAATGTTTACCAGCATCAGCAAGGGCGTTTCAATTCGATACGCTGGGGTTAAATTGAGCGCTCCTGATGTCAAGACAACCAATAAGTTAATACCTAGAATTCTGTGTACCATCAGCTTTGGTGTGGAAAATACCTTCCAAATCACGATGATATTGATGAAGTAGAATAGCCCAAGCTGCCAAAGCTCGGTCATCATTGGCATTAGGAAAATGTATTGCAATAGAATCACCGTGCCAGTGCCTATCACACCAAAAAATGCATCTTTAATAATGCTTGGTGGCATAGTAGGAACGATTGAAGAGAACACGCCTGCTAGCATCGGAAAAATGAAACCTCCGGGCACAGGAAGGTAAATCCAGATCAGCAGTGACGTTACGAACATGGAGACACCTTGCAGTACCTTTCTGCCGTCTTCATTCAAATGCTGGATGAAGGTCCGATGCTCGTGATGCCAAACCGTGTTTTTCTCTCTTTGCATAACATAAGCAACGTGACCAATGAGCGACGTACTTGGATTTTTAATATCAAAGCTTTGAAGTTGCTGCGTTAGCGTTGGCCAATCGATCTCACGACTTTGCGATTTATCTGCTTGTTCTAGCAATCGGTCTTGGATTTGTGCCATCTCATTTAAACGCGCACGCCATAGCTGACGATGTTCTTTCAAGTGGTAGCTGCCAGTAAGTGGTAAGCCGACCAGTTGGAATAACTTTTCTATGTTGGCGGTGTTGGTCTCAAGAGCTTCAATATCTATATCATTGGGCGATTTCATAGCGTTAAGCATCGCCTCTCTGCTGGCCTCAAAACGTTGAATGAAGTTTTGTTCTGTACTGACTGGCCAGACTAATCGGTACACAACAGAAAACGTGATCACACCAAGAATCGTCTCTTGCATACGAAGAACAGCGAAGTGGAACGTTGCTTGACTATCAAATCCTCCCATACATGCGATGATGGAGCACACAGCAAAACCGATAGAGAACACATAACCATACTTTTCGTCGCTCGACATAAAAATGCACGCACCTAAAAACAAGGTGAAGAAGGTGAGAAACAAAAAGCGATCTTGAGAAAACGTCGTGATGAGGAAAAAGGCATAACCGATGCCAAGGAGGGTTCCTAATAAGCGATTATGACCTTTGTTTATTGAGTGAGCGAAGCTTTCATTTAATGCCATTACCGCGACTGCGATCGCTGCCCAATACGGTTTCTCCCATTGAAACCATAAGGCAAGGCAGATCGCGATAACGATAGACAGCGCAGCTTTGATTGCTTCTTTGGTTGAGGCATTAAACATACATTCCACCACATTATTGTTTGATGATTTTGATAGAGGCCGTCATACCAACACGTAGTTGAAAATCTTTCGGTAAGTGATCTAATTTAACTTTAATTGGAATGCGTTGAGCTAAGCGTATCCACTGAAAGTTAGGGTTCACATTGGGCAAAAGATCGTTACCAGTACTACCATCTTGCTTCGCAATGCCGTAGCCAATGCTTTTGATTTTGCCTTCCAGCACAGCTTCATTGTGCATCATTAAGGTCACGTAGGCTTTATCTTGTGGATCAACGCCAACTAAATCCGTTTCTTTGAAATATCCTTCGATCCAAAAGCTGTCTTCATCAATTAAAGCCACGACTGGGGAGTTAGCGACGACTTGAGAGCCGACGCGTAAGTTCAAATTAGTGATATAACCATTCGTTGGCGCATAAACTTTTGTGTAATCAAGGTTTAGCTTGGCTTCTTCAACATTGGCTTTCGCGAGTTCTACGTTGGCAACGGCTGTCTCCACCGCATTGTCTAGGTTATTCAATGTCAGTACAGGTACGGCGCCAGGTGTGCGCTTTTCTAACTTAAGTGCTCGCTGCTCTTCATTTTTGGCCTTTGCTAGTAATGCAATGGCTTGCTTTTGAGCTGCTAGCGCTTTGTGGTACGCCGCTTTATAGATGCTTGGGTCAATCTCAAACAGCAAATCGCCTTGTTTCACTTGCGAATTGTCTTCGACGTAGACTTGGATGATTTGTCCTGTTACGCGGGGGGTTATAGAAACGATGTGCGCGCTAACTTGGCCATCTCTAGTCCAAGGGTTGTCAGAGTATGATTGGTAGTAGCTGAAAATCACGGTGCCAGCGGAACACAGTAATAGCAGTGTGATGAGATAACGTTTTATCACGGGGTTTGCCTCAAAAGATGGTAATGAATCGACCAATAACGCCAGTAAAAATCACAATTAGGCTCAGCTCTGTGAGTGCAGGAAATGCAACGTATTTGTGGATACCCAGTTTTGTAGCAATGGTTCCGACCAAAATGGTGAGCATGTAAGCCAATGCAATAACCAGCAACAAGGGTGGGAAGTAAACTTCGCCCCACACAAGTTCATGTGGCATTGAGTTCATGGTGTTTTTCTCTATTAACTTGATGAATGGAAAGATAAGGCAAATGATGGCATCCGTGATAATCGCTTTTGGAGGATCTAATCCATCAAACGAAAGGTGTTATGCGCTATATAGAGGGAATGATGCAACCAACCCGCTTTTTGGAGAGCGATAACAAAAATAAAATTATTGTCCGATTTATCTCGTGTCTATTGCAGAACACTAAGTTATTAAATTTTCGACAATTATTGTTCAATGTTTGCGTTTGAATATGCGAAGTGATGGTTTCGTCCTTCAAATAGGATTACGAGTTGTGAGTTTTTGTTCCTAATATTCGCTTCGAAGCAAACGAGATGCTTTTTAAATTAAATAATCCAACAAATATGAGTGACAGATTATTCGTTAGATTATTTGAGTTTTATATTTATTAGTAAGAGTAAAATTGTCATGGAAATTATTTCTAACCTTTTTGACATGGCACCATTTGTTGCTCTCTTTATTACGCTCTCTCTCGGTTATATGGTTGGTAAAATTACCATTGGTCGATTTGTTCTTGGCGGTGTTGCCGGAACATTATTAATGGGTGTAATTATTGGGCAATTTGGTGTTCATATTGATCCCGGCGTAAAAAGCATTTTCTTTGCGCTCTTTATTTACGCAGTAGGGTATCAAGGTGGTGCGCAGTTCTTCAAAGCACTGAACTTTAGAACCATCAACATTCTACTTTCCGCTGTAGTGATGACGGTTTCTGGCCTGCTTTGTGTACTAGCAGCTGCTTGGATGTTTGATCTAGACAGAGGTACGGCAGCAGGCCTTGCAGCTGGTGGTTTGACTCAATCGGCAATCATCGGTACAGCGGGTGATGCGATCGCACGTCTTGGGGGTGTGACAGAAGAAGCTAAGCACCTAATGCAGACCAATGTCGCAGTAGGCTACGCAGTTACGTACATCTTTGGTTCGCTTGGTCCAATTCTGATGGTGACATGGGTATTCCCAACACTGATGAAGTGGGATATCCGAGCAGAAGCGATTGCTCTAGAAGAGAAAAATTCAAATGGTAAGCGTGATTTAGCGCCGGGTGAGTTCAACGCTGTCACAGCGCTGGTTACACGAGCATTTAAAGTGAGCAAAGATAGTGGGCTAGCAGGCAAAACCTTAGCTCAGTTAAACCAACACGCTCTGGCTGCTTGTATTGAATTGATTCAACGCGATGGCAAAGTGCTAGACGTGGACAAATTCACAGCCCTGAAAGAAGGGGATGTCATTGTCGTAACAGGTCGCCGTAATGCAGTGCATCAGCTGCAAGATGGTTTGGCTGACAATGAGATTGCACTTCCAGAAGGCTATGAAGTTATTGAAGAAAACCGTCAACTGATCGCAGACAACCGCAAACTGATTGGTAAGTCGCTGCAAGAGATTAAAGAGGCTTCGAACCAAGGCTCTATGCGCGGTATTTATGTGACAGACTATATTCGTGAAGGCAACTCAATTGAAATAACGCCGGATCTTGTGATGAAGAAAAACGACGTCATCCAGCTTACAGGTACCGCAAAAGATATCAATCGCGTTGAGAAAAACATTGGTCAGCGAATGGGCTCAGCAAACGTGACTGACTTAGTCGTGCTTGGTATGGGCATGGTGGTGGGCCTATTAATTGGTCTAATCAGTTTTAAGATTGCTGGTATTCCCGTCACTATCGGTTCTGGTGCAGGTTGTTTGATCTCAGGTTTGATCGTCGGTTGGTTGCGTAGCCGCAATCCGCATGTTGCTCAGTTTCCTATGGGTGCCGCGAACTTTATTCGAGATTTCGGTTTGGCAGCATTTGTGGGCATTGTTGGCCTTGAGGCTGGGCCTCAAGCGGTCGACACCATCAAAGAACACGGTATGTCTCTGTTGTTCCTTGGCATGGGTGTAACGATTATCCCTCAGATTATTTCGTTCTTCTTCTCATATTTTGTATTGAAGATTAAGAATCCAGTTGAAGCGCTTGGCTGTGTTACAGGTGGACGAAGTGCAAACCCAGCATTTGCGGCTTTAATGGAAAAAACAGGTAATGCAACACCAGTATTCTCATTCACCGTGACTTATGCAGTCGCCAATGTACTGCTTACCCTATGGGGTCCAATTATTGTCGGCATTATTACTTTAAACGCAGGCATGTAATTTAAATAAATTCGAACACTCTTATCGCCTAATTAAATAGGCGGTAGGGGAAGTATTATCCAAATTTTACTAAATAATAGATTCAGGTAAATATTATGACTACGCAAAACACAACAATTGATTTTTCAAAATTTGCAGTTTTAAGCCCATTTGAATTAAAAGATAAACTAATTGAAGTGGCACAAACTGTTCCTGACCGCGCGTTATTAGATGCAGGTCGTGGTAATCCTAATTTTCTTGCGACACTACCACGTAAAGCGTTCATTCGTTTGGGTGAGTTCGCAATATTGGAAGCCGAGCGCACTTATTCATACCTAGATGGTGGTTTCGGTGGCATTCCAGATGGTGTGGGCATTGTTGAACGCTTCGATACGTTTGCAAGCAAGAATAAACAAGATCAAGGCGTGCAGTTCTTAGAAAAGTCGCTGAGCTACGCAAAAGACCGTTTGGGTCTAGAGAAACAGGCATTTTTGAATGAGCTGGTTAACGCATACCTTGCATGTAACTACCCAGTGCCACCACGTATGTTGACGAACATCGAAACCGTTGTGAAGCAATACATTGCAGAAGAGATGTACGGCCCAATGCCAATGACAACAGACTTCGATCTGTTTGCAACGGAAGGCGGCACAGCGTCTATGACGTACACGTTCCAAACTATGTTCAACAACGGTCTGTTGAAGAAAGGTGACAAGGTCGCGCTAATCACTCCAATCTTTAAGCCGTACCTAGAAATTCCAGAACTGAGTGAATACGAACTGGAAATCGTTGAACTACGTTTGGATGAGACAACATGGCAGCTGCCGATGTCTGAAATCGAAAAGCTTGCAGATACAGACATCAAACTACTTTGTGTCGTGAACCCAGCAAACCCAGCGTCTGTGAAGTTCTCGGATGAGACTCTGGATAACCTATCAAATTTTGTGAACAACGAACGCAGCGACCTGTTCATTGTGACTGACGATGTATACGGCACATTCGCGGACGACTTTGTCTCACTGTTCGCGAAACTGCCATACAACACGCTTTGTGTTTACTCGTTCTCGAAGTACTTCGGTGCAACAGGCTGGCGTTTAGGCTCGATTGCGATTCAACACAACAACGTGTTTGACGATGCAATGCGCAGCCTTCCTGAAGCGCTTCAACTTGAGTTGGACGATCGTTACAAAACACTGACTCCGGAACCTCGTGAGATTAAGTTTATTGACCGTATCGTAGCAGACAGCCGCAGCGTAGCGCTTAACCACACAGCAGGTTTGTCTCTTCCTCAACAAGTTCAAATGGCGCTGTTCTCTTTGAACTGCTTGATGGACTCGGAACAAAACTACAAAGAAGCATGTAAACGCATCATCCGCGAGCGTTACAAAACTCTGTACAAAAACATGGGTGTAGAAATTGAAGAAAACAAAGATCGTGTGGACTACTACACACTGCTTGAGCTCGACACTCTGGGCGGCAAATTGTACGGACCAGCATTCGTTGAATGGTTCAAAGCGAGCGAGAAAGGCAAAGGCTTCCTGTTCCGCCTTGCACATGAAACCGGCGTTATCCTACTTCCAGGCCAAGGCTTCGATGCAGTGCATGCATCAGTTCGAGTTTCGCTAGCAAACCTTACTCACCACGAATACGAGCTTATCGGTCGTGCAACACGCAAAGTGTTGGATGAGTACTTTGCTGAGTTCAAAGGCTAATGAATCCAACCTGATTAAGAATAAGCCTCGGCGTTGTCGAGGCTATTCCGACCAAATAAGCACAGTGCGCAATATTGTGTTTATTTAGTCGCCAAGCTAACAAACTTCTCAATTAAGAGTGACTTATGAAAAGCATTATTTCTATTCAATCTCATGTGGTTTATGGCCACGCAGGAAACAGTTCTGCCGTCTTCCCGATGCAGAGAATGGGCCTCGAAGTCTGGCCAATTCACACGGTTCAGTTTTCAAATCACACTCAGTACCAGCAAGGTTGGACTGGACAGAAGTTTGGGGCAGATGAAATTCATTCTCTAATGAGAGGCTTAGATAACATTGAGAAGTTAGGCGAATGTGGCGCGATACTGTCCGGTTATCAAGGCAGCGCAGAGCAATGTCGAGCGGTGGCCGAAGCGGTAAGTTTAGTCAAATCGCGTAACCATAGTGCACTTTATGTGTGTGACCCAGTTATGGGTGATCCAGACAAAGGTTGCATTGTGGCAGACGGTGTCAAAGAAGCGATAAGCCATAGCTTGTTGCCCATCGCTGATGTGATTGTTCCTAACCAGTTTGAACTGAGCGAGTTAACAGGTGTGAAAATTGACTCTCTTTATGATGCGGTCACTGCATGTAAAAAAGCCTTAGAGTTAGGACCGAAAATGGTATTGGTGAAACATTTGCATGCTCTAACAGATGACGCCTTCAGTATGATTTTAGCGACGCCGAAAGCAAGCTATTTGGCCCAACGCCCTAGTGTTGAATTTGCTATGCAGCCAGTCGGTGTCGGTGATTTAATTTCTGCGATTTTTACCTCTTGTTTGGTGAAGAAGATGTCTCCTGTCGCAGCCTTTCGTCATACACATAACGCCGTTTACGGTGTATTGGAGATCACCAAAGGCTATGGCACATGGGAGCTACAGACGATCAATGCCCAATACGAATTTGTCGAACCGACGCATGAGTTCAACGTCGTGAAAATTGCTTAGCGCAGTACCTAATTAACGGAGAAGCGTAAAGTTAGCATATAGAAACTTGGCATAATTGCTTTGATGGATAGCATCCTACAATCGCGATTATGGGGTTTAGCCGTGCCTAGCTATAGTAACTCCACACAACGAAACGGACTTCATTTTGATCCAATTAACTTCAAACTGAGTCTCTGGTCATACGCCAGAGAACATTAAATGAGACTGATTATGAATCGTTTAATTTCCTCTGGTGTGACGGTTGTACTTTTGCTGCTGATAGTAGCTTGTAGTTCACCTCATACGCTGGATGTTCGTGTTTCTCAAAGCAACTATAAAGATGTCGAGATCGCGAGTTCGACACCAAATGAGCCACTTCGAATGTGGGCCAATGAAGCGCCGGATTTTCTCTACTCAGCGCACAATCAAACCACACCGATCAAAGTAGAGGGTGAACAGCTCAATATTTTGGCCTTATCGGGTGGTGGCGTAAACGGCGCATACGGGGCCGGCGTTTTGATGGGGCTACAGGAAAAGGGGGAGCTAAAAGATTATGCCATCATTACTGGAGTCAGTGCTGGTGCCCTAATCGCTCCTTTTGTTTTCATTGGCGGTGATGCGATGCCAAAGATGAAAGAAGTCATGCTCAACATCAATGATAAGAATATTTTGGGTAAGAAGAACTTCTTAAATACCCTGTTTAAGGACGCGTTTACCGATGGTGAGAACCTCTATGATTTCATCGCAGACGCTTACCCTGAGCCCATGATCGAGGCGATGGCGCAGCAACACCGCAATGGTAAACGCCTCTTTATTGGCAGTACCCATTTTGATTCAGGCGAACTGGTGATTTGGAATATTGGTGCGATTGCGAACAGTGATTTAGCGGACAAATCTGAACTTATTTACAAGGTGCTTGCTGCGAGCGCATCGATCCCTGGTGTTTTCCCTCCACAATTTATCGATGTTGAACATGATGGAGAAACACTTGAGGAGTTACACGTAGATGGCGGTCTCGCAGCGCAGGTGTTCTTTAATCCGTCTAACTTCAACTATCAACAAATCTCAGATGCTTTGGGGTTAGAAAAAGCGCCTCAGTTGGATGTGATTCGCAATGGTGCGTTAAAAGCGCCGTATCGTCCACTAAAAGACAAAGGTTTGGACTTGGTATCGAAAAGTGTCTCAAGCCTTACGCTAGCGCAAACTCGAGGTGATCTCTATCGAATGAAATACATCAGTGAAATCAACGATATCGAGATGCAGTTTACCTACATTGATCAAGATTTCAGGTACGCCAAAGTAACGAAAGATATGTTCGATCACCGCTACTTGCTGACGATTTACGAATATGGATTCAAAAAAGCCACCCAAGGGCAACTTTGGGTAACTGAACTCCCTTAATACAGGAAAACGATACAATGAAAAAAGCCGTTCTTACACTCATGATACTTACCGCTTCCGCGACTGCATTCGCCCAAAGTGGAGCCCATCTTGACCAGCAAAAAGTGGATAGTGATATGCAGCAACTGTCTGCAATCAAAGAAGAAGGTGCAGCCTTTATCATGATTGACGAGAACTCGAGTTACGTGGCGGTCGAGTTCGTGGGAAAGTGGGAAGAGATCAACAACTATGTGTCACACAAAGAAGCGAAAAAACGTAAATTGGAAAAAGTGAACAAGCAGTTCGTGTACTCTCAGGTCGGTGAAACGTTGGAGTCACTTGAGCAAAAAGTCGTTGACCACATTTACACTGATCAACCTAAATATTTCAGTGTCGATGTCTACCGCGATTACCATGGTGACTCAGGAGAATTCAACTATTTAGCTCGTGTCGTTGAGTACAACTAAGTTAGAGAAAACCTACTGAAGCTAGTAGGTTTTTTTGTGTCGTCGAGAAGGAATTCAAACGCAGATTGTTTCCGTTACCAAGTAACAATTCTACGATCTTGTGGTAATTTAATTAGATAACTCTAAAAAGTAAGCACAACCTATGAATTTTAGTTTTGAACAACTTCTCGCGTTCGTAACCGTTTATGAACAGCTTTCGTTTAGTAAGGCGGCGGTCAAACTCAATAAGCACCGAACCACAATAGGGCAGGTGATTACCAATCTTGAAGACCAACTGGCGGTCAACCTGTTTGAGCGAGTGGGGCGCTCGGTAGAACCGACAGAAGATGGTCATCTTCTTTACCACTATGCTAAGCAAACCATCGAACAAGCACGTACTTTCGATAAAGTCGCATTAAGTCTAGCTTACGGTGGGTTAGAGAATGTTAGTATCGCCTATTCAAGCGCTATACCACACCGTTTTCTTGTATTGCTTCGTATTCAATTAGCAGCAGATTTTCCGATGATGCGAGTTAACTTTCTTGTTCGTAATCGCAACGAAATTAAAGAGGGTTTACAGAATGGTGATTATCAATTCGGTATTGTCAATGTGCATGATAGTCGAGCAATACATAGTCTGGATGCGACGTTTTTAGGTCATTTTGAATTTGTTCCTTTCGTCCAGAAAGGTGGTGAACTCGCTTCTATGGCACCAGATCGAGTATTGACAGCCTTGAGGAATAGTAAACAATTTGTACTGCGGTCTCTTATTGAAGAGGGAATGGGCGAAAAAGTCATCGTAAGTTCGAACCATGAAGAGGTCGACCAATTGGCCCTTGTAGTGAAAATGGTTGAAGCAGGTTTAGGATGGGCGATTCTCCCCAGAACGTTTGCCCATTCGGAGTTTTCTAATAATCATATAGAGCCAGTGGAAGCTTCTGAATTATTGGAAGGTTTTAAGTTTGGTTTTGGCCTATGGTGCCAACCCTCTAAGCAAGTTGGTGATGTAAAAAATTCAATCATGAAGGTCGTTACAGAATACCGAGAGAAAATAATCCGTGATATGACTTAGCGGCGACATGTATCTTGCTCATCCCTATCAACAACAAGACTCAATGTGAGTCTTGTTTTTTTGTGTCTGAAAAACGTTATCGTTCTAGCGAAGAGCTAATGTCTATTGGAAGGATATAACCCTCTATATGAGAGTATGGAGTCCATAGTTTTTGGCTTAATCTAACCTCGCTCAATGGGTAAGCCCAGAGCAAAAAGTGTTTTTACCATATGTCCGCTGCAAGGACGCAGATTTTCAGCCGGGTTTAGTTACCCGGCTTTTTTTATAGTAATAAAAATGTCAGCTATCACCCCAAGCTCTCTGTTACAACTGGCTTGTTACTTCGCTTAGCAATCCAGTACGCAACGCTACCCCAAAGCACAGTGAGTGCCCAAAGTGCTGTCCAATGTGGAGCGACTTGTTGCCAGGTTGCCCCCATTTGGTTTAGTGCTAAGAAAGCTTTGATCGCCCAAGTGCTTGGGCTTAAATCAGCAATCCATAGTAAGGGAGTAGGTATGGCTTCAATCGGCCAAATAAAACCAGCCAAGAAAATGAGCGGCATAGAGCTCACTAAGACGACTAAGGTGACAAGTTCACGCCGAGGTAATAAGTAGCCTAGCCAGAAGCCTAGTCCGCAACAACCTAAAAAGAACGGGAACAACATAGCCAGCAATTCGCCCGCGTTGGCGATATGGTTTACGTTTAAGCGTTCGAAGCTAAAACCAAAATAATAGGCGCCGAGTAAATAATAAATTGCCACAAATACTAACGTTCTCACAAGCAGCAGCGATCCCGTTGATACTTGTGACCAATAGCCACGACCATGACGCTGTGTTCCCGTTTGTAATCCAACCGCCATGATCAACGTTTGTTGTAAAATCAGAACAAATACTGCCGGCACTACGTATTCGATGTAACCCATGGTTGGGTTGAACGTCGGTTTCATATTAAGCTTAATAGCAGAGTAATTATGGCTAGCCATACTCATGGGCACACCATCTATCACCATTTTACTGACTTTCACTTGGGCCCCTAATGTGCCTCCAGCTTGGGCCAATCCTTCTACCACGGTTCCGTACACGAGAAAATACGAGGCGTCCGCAGCGTAGGCTAGAGTCGGGCTTTTACCTAGCATTAGGTCTTTGTAAAAGTGTTCCGGTATGACTAAAAAACCGGTGATCTCTCGTTGTAAAAATGCTTGCTTTGCATCGGCAATCGTATGAAGTCGAGTGACTACGTTGACTTGTGGGGTGGCATCAACCATACGTTCCAGCTTTAAACTCGTCTGACTACCATCTAGATTAACAATCGCGATTGGTTGTTCACGAGGCGTTTGTTGTGCATAAGGCAAAGGGTATAAAAACGAGTAAAATACGACACCACCAAACACGGTCAACGTAACGACTGGATTGGTTAGAACGGCCTTAAATTCCGCTTTAATCAGTTGCCACAATGTCATACCGCCTCCTTCGCTTGGCGTGTTGATGAAGCTGTTCGATGTTTACCCATCAAGGCTGCGGTGATGAGCAGAGGCACAACGTAACCAATCATAGGCCATAGCGAGCTTAAAGATTGTGCGGCCGATGCTCCATAGTTTGCTTGGCTCACTTGTACTTCAATGTAATGGGTAATCGGCAATAATGAACGCCATGCATAAGCGAGCGTGTTCATGTCAGAAACTGGGAATGTAATTCCCATGAACGCGAAACTTGGAGCCGTAAACGCGCCAGCAAAACTCATCGCACGTGCAGGATCCATCGACAAGAAGAAGAACAACGCTCCCATAATGATACAGGCGATAACCGTCGCCAATTGTGCTAGTAGCATAACCAAAAAACTGCCTTCCATTGGCCAATCAAGCACAGAATAAAACCAGTACAAGAACAACGCACCTTGCGCCATAAAGACCGGAATGTACTGACTTAATAGGGTAGTGAGCCTGGCGTATGGCTTTTCGCCCAAAAATGCAAAGCCATTCTTTCCACCATAAATGCGAAAGTGCGCGGCAAGAATCAAAATAGTGCTTACTACAATACATATTTGCCAAATGGCTGGCACGATAGCCGTTACCAAAAATTGTGCGTAGTTATTGTTACGGTTAAATAATGCGGTTATTTGTGTCGACACGGGTACAGCCTGTCCAGCCGCTGCTAACGTTGTGGTGTTACCCTTAGCCAAGTTTCCCATTACTTCAACCTGAGCGTCGAAATAGCCTTGTGCTTGCGCAACGGCAGAGTTGATCAGTTTCGCTACCAAAATGTACTGACTGTTGTAAAAGACAGAAAGTTGAGGTTGGCGGTGCTGGAGAATATCTTGGTCGAACTTAGATGGGATGACCGCGTAAGCGTAGATATCGCCTTCAATCATCGCATTTTTTGCTTCGCTTGTACTGGTGTAGTGATAGCTAACAGCCAGACTCGACGACGCATCCAAAGATTGAATGAGCTTTCGAGAAAGTTGGGAATGTTGTAGATCAACCACACCGATTGACAGATCCCGGGCAATGCCCGCAGAGAACACTCCCCAAATCATCATCGCGAGCAAAATCGGTATCCAAGTAAGGCACGAAAGCAACCACCTGTCTCGTCGTAAGATATGCCGCTGTGAAATCTTAATCGTCATAGCATTAACCTAGTGGTTGTGATTAAAGTTCAACGACAACACTCATTCCCATACGCAGTTCAGGTTCGGGTTGAGCTGGACGAGCTTCTACTTCAAAGGTACGAAGATCAAAACCTTGAGAAGCATCGGTTGCTCTCCACGTTGCAAAGTCACCCATAACGGCAACATGCGTTACTTTGAACTCAACATTTTTATTTAAGGCAGGCAAATAGGCATCAAAGGTTGCTCCTTTTTTAAAGTGTTGAAGGTAATCTTCACGCACATTCAGTGTCGCCCAGGCATCTTCTGTATCTATCACAGTAACTACTGGGAAGCCCTGAGGTGCTAATTCACCACTTTGAAGCAGAACTTGAGAGACTTCGCCGTCGAACCAGCTGTAGATCTGAGTATCTTTCGCATACGCTTCTACTTCGGCTACGGCACCTGATGCCATGCGCGCTTTTTCCGCCGCAGCCACTTTGGTTTCACTTCTAGCGCCTTCTTTTGCCATTTCATACATTTGAAACGCAGCACTTTCTGTGTATTTCGCTGCTTGCCACTGAGTTAAAGCTTCATCGCGTTTTTGTTCTGCAACCACGCCATCGTTATAAAGGTTATTCACACGATTGTAGGTTTTTTCCATTAAATTCGCAGCGGCTTTGGCTTTCATCCACTGATCTTTTGCTGCTTGGATTTGTTGCTCACGTGCGCCTTTCTCAGCTTCTTGAGCTAAGGCGTCCGCCGCTTTTTCACCTGCTTTTGCTTGTTCTAACTTCGCTTCAATTTCAGGACTATGAAGGGTAAAAATAAGCTGACCTTTCTCTACATCGTCGCCTTTACGTACCATGACCTCATCAATACGCCCTGGGACTTTTGAGGAAATGCTGTATTGCTGGGCTTCAATTAATCCCTGTAAGCGGATCGGTTCTGGTTGATAGGCTTGGTAAAATTGATACCCAACCCAAGAGGCAACACCCAAAGCACAAAGTGAGAGTAAAACGGGTTTTAGTGATTTAGCTGCCATGATTTATTTCACCTCTTTGGATGTTGAAGCAGGGATATAAGCGGTATTTTGATATTGTTCGAAGCTGTTCATTTCACTGCTCAATGCGAGTAGCTTGGTTAAAGATATTAAATAGCGGAAACGCGCCGCTGAACGTTGTGTTTCTATACTCGCGACATAAAGTTGTGCATCCACAACATCCAGAGAAGACGACAGACCCTGAGTAAATGCTTTTTCACGCAAGCGCAGGTTTTCGTTAGCGAGTTCAATGCTAGATGCGAGCCCTTGTACTTCATCAATGGCTTGCTGAGCCTCCAAGTATGTCTTTTGGACTAACAGCGATAAGTCTTGTTTGGCTTGGGACTTTAATGAGTCGACCTGCGAGACGACGCTTTGAGCGGCTTTGACTTTTTCGCTTCGCCCTGATGATTCAATCAGTGGAATGCTGACACCAACACCAACTAACCAGTCAGGCTTCATTTGGCTTGCGAGAGAATCGTCTTCATACAAGCTGTAGTCGCCGTAAAGATAAACTTCAGGGTAGTATTTCCCTTTTTCTGCTTTGATTAAGCTAGAGGCTTGTTTGTGTTTAGCGCTCAGAAGCTCTAACCCCGGATAGGTAAGCAACGTTTGATCGACAAAAGCAGTAAGAGGGGGAAGACTGTCGTTGATAAACAAAGATTCAGCGGGCTCTACGGCATCATCTTGCGCGAGTAATTTACCTAATGCAGCCTGAGCGATACTCAAATCGCTGGCTGCTTTACGTGTTTCTACAGATGCTTTATCTAAAGAAGCCTCGGCTTGCAGGCGCTCAACGTGCGCGATTTGTCCTTGCTCTTCAAGCTTAATGGCAAAATCTCGATGCTTTTTTAGCCCTGCTTCAACCGCTTGCCGCGTTGCGAGTACTTCCTTTGCCAGTACGACAGAAAAGTAGTACTTCGATAAATCTTCAAAACGCGCTTGTTGTTCCATTAGAAGCTGACTTTTCGCCTCATCCGTTTTGCCTTCTGCTGCTGATTGAGCCGCAGAAATTCTACCACCAGTAAAAACTGGCCAAATGGCACGAATAGACGAAGAGAAAATATCGCGCTCGGTTATGGTCGAAGTGGTATTAGCTAAGGCACCAAAAATAGGCTGAAAAGCAGGAGGTACGTTAATGTGTGCTCCTGTGCTGTCTAGGATCTGTTTTCCCGACAGCGTGATATCGGTATCTAAACGCGTGTAATTCGCGCCAATAGTAACCTGAGGTAAGTTGAGATTGCTGGTGGCACTCTCTTGGTATTGGTAGTTCTCGACGTTTGAGCGTTGAGCTTTAAGAGAATAGTTGTTTTCTAGCAATAGCTGCCATGCGGTATCAAAAGTGATCGGTGCCGCATGACAGGCAAGGGAAATCGAGCTGCTAAGTAAGCCCAGTATCCAAACCTTTCCTGTTTTTTTCATAATGGCTGCTTTGTCGTAGAGTATTAGCTCTAATATAAAGGATTCGTAACTGCGTGTTAAGTAGGAGGGAAAATTGGGCAGTAGTATGCGCCCAGTTATATTTGTGCTGGGCGCGGGAGATGTTACAAATTTATTTCGTATATGGACAGTGAAACTCCGCTCTCCACTCGAGCTGACGAGAACCTCGCATCGTATTCAATAGATCTTTTCCACTCATTTGAGGGAACGATAACAGGACTTTTAGATCAGAAGTACCGCCTCCGTTTTTTTCATAAGCCCTGACGTGTGTAAATGTTGAATACATATTCTCTGACAGCATCGCCTTATTCAGGCATATTCCAAAGGTATCGCGTTCCATGTTTGGTGTTCCTTCTAACTATAAATGCACCTCTGTTTATAGTTTTCCAGTTTTCAGATGGTGTCTAAGTGTTTGTCATATAGTCAGTATTTGTGTTTTGTTTTATTTGTGTCCAAATCACTGACATCAATGTTGAGCTTTTAATAGACTTCCAGCTTCACTGCTTTCAAACCGAAACTCTCATTGGTTTCGTTGATTAAAAATTATACGTTGTAAAGTCTAAAAACGCCTCAAAAACCGCTAAAATCGATGTGATCGCGATCATGATTTTAAGGGCAATTTATGTATGGAATTGAGTATCAGAGAGGAATGCTAAATTTGGTGAATGGTTGTAATTTTATGTTTCAGCTCGTCGATTAATTAACCGTAAACTCTGCGGTTTGTTTGCCTTCCTCACAGATTTATCACCGCGACAACGTCATGCTGTTAACTGAGTGTTAACGTTACGCTCAAGAGTGAATCACAAGGATGTATCAATGAGTTGGAAAACCATCAGCTTTCGTAAGCGGATGCTCATTATCATGACGCTATCGGGGTTGATAGAGCTGTTATTGCTTGTCGCCGCGGGGTTCACTTATCTCAAAATCAATCAAGAGCAAGAAATGGGAGAAAAAGCACTGGGTGTTGCCCGTTTTTTAGCGGACTCAGCGGTTGTTCGTGAAATGATCGAAACCCAAAACCCCCAGCCATACCAACTTCGCTTTAGAGAATTAACCGAAGCCATAGGTGCTGCATTCATCGTTATTGGCGACCATAAGGGAGTACGCTTAATCCACCCTGTTGATGAGCGGTTGGGCAAGCCAATGAGAGGTGGCGACAATCGTCGAGCGCTAGAACAGGGGTTGTCTTATGTTTCGACGGCACAGGGCTCGTTAGGTTATTCAGTTCGTGGTAAAGCTGCGATTTTTGACGAGCAAGGGAACATTATTGGTGTGGTTTCAGTTGGCTATTTGCTCGACCGACTGCAAGACCGCATCGAACCATTTTTGGCCTTTTTGATTTTAATGGTCATCGTAGTTGTCGTCGCTAATGCCATTGTATCCAATTATGCGTCGAGAAAGTTTCAGCGCGCCATTTTAGGCTTTGAGCCTGAAGAGATAGGGCGGTTGTACGGCGAATTAGAAGTGACGATGAGCACCATCAAAGAGGGCGTGTTAAGCATTGATGCCCAAGGGATACTTCGCTCGATAAATCGTAGTGCCTGCCAGATTCTCGGTATTGATAGAGAATCAGCGCTTAATAAACCTTTGACTGATACGCTGCGTGATAGCGATCTATATACAGTGTTAGAAAGCGGGCAGGAAGATCATGATATTGAAATATTCCTTAATCATAAGCGCCTGATTGCAAATCGCTCTCCAATTTATGTTGATGGAAAAATCGTGGGGGCGGTATCGAGTTTCCGTTTAAGGGATGAAATTAATGATCTAACCGAGCAGCTATCACAAACCAAGGAATATGCAGATTTGTTACGTTCGCAAACCCATGAGCATCGAAATAAGCTCAACACCATTAGTGGGCTAGTACAAATGGGTGAACTTGATGCGGTGCAAAAGTTAATTGGACAAGAAACCGCACACTATCAAGCAATGATTGAGTTTTTAAGAGATACCGTTAAGGACCCGCTAATTGCAGGTATGTTGCTTGGAAAAACTGAACGTGCGCGCGAGTTAGGCTTACAACTGATGGTTGAGGAAGGTAGTCGTCTGGAGCCCCTGCCTGAGTGGCTAAATTCGGAAGATCTTGTCACAATTTTGGGTAATTTGATTGATAACGCTTTCGATGCCACGTTAACTTCAATTCGCGATGAATCAAATGTTGCGTCAGAACGCAGAAACATTGATGTGTCCGTTAGCGATTACGGAAATGAAGTGATACTTGAGGTGATAGATCATGGCTGTGGCCTCCCAAAAACAATGGATCCACAAACATTATTTACAAAAGGCGTTTCGACGAAATCTCGTCAAAATCGAGGTGTTGGGTTACACCTTGTCAATCAGCTTGCTACTCGATATCACGGCCATGTTGAGATGATACCCAATACAAATTATGGGACAAGAATAACGGTGTACTTACCCAAGGAAGAACAATTATGAGTATGGCGACTCGCGTAATGATCATTGAAGATGATCTGGCTATTGCTGAGCTGCACCACAAATACTTAAGCCAACTGGCAGGTTTGGAAGTGGTTGGAATTGCGACCACGAGAATGGAAGCGGAAATGCAACTCGACATTCTTAAGCCAGATTTGCTATTGATGGATGTCTATCTTCCCGATGGCACAGGGCTTGAGATACTAAATACACTGCGTGCAAGTAACCAAACGTGTGATGTCATTTTGATTACAGCCGCAAGGGATGTCGATACATTACAACAGGCGATGAGGGGTGGCGTTGTCGATTACCTGTTAAAACCAGTTATGTTTCCACGCTTAGATGCCGCACTGAAAAAGTATGTGTGCCAACGCCAACAACTAGACATCGTAGAGAGTTTGGATCAGAACCTCGTTGATAAAATGCTGCAGTCTCACGCCAATCAAGACAACTTGCCGAACCGATTACCGAAAGGGATTGATGGTGTAACGCTAGACAAGATCAGAGAGTTGTTCCCAAATGGCAGTGTACTGACCGCTGATGAGGCAGGCGAAAAGATCGGCGCGAGCCGAACAACGGCGAGGCGCTATTTGGAGTATCTTATCACTACTGGTGAACTAGAGGCTGATTTAAACTATGGGTCGGTAGGTAGGCCGGAAAGGTGCTATAAAAAAGTGACAAGGTAGCGTTTATATTGATGCTCTATGCAAAATAAAAAGCGATGGCTTGTTGTAGAAACCATCGCTTTACAAATTACTGCTGTTCCGCTCTAAGAGGTTAGAAGTTGTATTCTAACTTCGCTTCGATAGAGCGCTCAGCGCCAAACCAACAGTTATTTTTGTCGTAACAAGAATAGTATTCTTTATCGAATAGATTGCTTGCAGAAAGCGTGACGCTAGCCCCTTTCATTGATTCAGATACCGTTGAGAAATCGTAACTTGCTGCTAAATCAAACAAGGTGTAGTCCGGTACTTTTTGACTATTCTGTGCATCAATTTGTGCTTCTCCGACATAGCGAACGCCAGCACTGGTACGAAGGCCTGAAAGATTTCCTTCAAAGAAGTAATTTGCCCATAGAGAGGCCGTTTGCTCAGGTACCCAAACCGGCGTTTTACCTTCTTGGTTGTAATAACTGTCCTCGGTAATCTCCATATCGGTATATGTATAGCCTAGAGTGAAATCAGCTTGTGCTGTGGCTTGCCATTTTGCCTCAAGTTCAATACCTTGTGATACCACTTCGCCCGCTTGATAGTTCGGTGCATAAGGATTATTCGGATCGGTCAAGATCGCGTTTTTCTTCGTGATATGGAAGAGTGCTAAGTTACCTGAGATATCACCAGATAATGGTGCGTATTTAAAGCCTAACTCCCATTGATGACCGGTTGATGGCTCAAATGCTTTACCAGAAGAGTCGGCACCCGCAATTGGCTCGAAACTTTCCGAGTAAGTAAGGTATGGCGAGAGACCAAAGTCTAGCTCATACAAACCACCGACTCGGAAAGATACGTTGGTATCGTCTAACTCTTCCTTGCTCTTGGATACTGTTCCTAGATAATCGCTAACGGCGTCTGTATTTGAATCGTATTTATCCCAACGAAGACCTGCAATCATTACAAGTTGGTCGTAACGAACTTGATCTTGGAAATAAACGCCAATCTGCTTCGTTTTGATATCCAAGTTTTGTTTGTATTGGAAATTCAGTGCATTACGATCAATGCTGTTGTGGTCAGGATTAAAAATGTCCTGAGTTAGCGAATACCCAAGCGTGTCTTTGTATTTTACATCTGAATCTAGATACTGATAATCAAGCCCGAATAATAAGTTATGTTCAAAATTTCCTGTTTTAACGTAGCCAGATAGTTGGTTGTCAATCACAAAGGATTTGGACTTTTCATCGGTTAAATAGGCATTTCGACCAACGGTACGGTTATCCGCTTCAAGTGCACCGTTATATGTGTTTTCCTGATAGGCATCGGCGGTCATGTAGCGGGCATTCTGTAGAAATTGCCAATTGTTGTTAAAGTCGTGTTGGACTTTGTAACCCATCATCAGAACTTCGCGTTCGTAAGTGTTCCAGTCCTCATCCCCCAAATAGGTGCTTGGTGACATCGAGCCAAGTGGGTTTTTAATCACTGAGCCAGACGCAGGCACAGTCGTGTAGATACCTGCTGATGGATCATTTTGATAGTAAACATTCACGTTCACTAATGTGCTTTCTGTCGCTTGCCAATTGAAAGATGGGGCGAGTACATAACGTTCATCTTCAGACGTATCGGCTTGACCATCTCGCTGTTTTGCCAGGCCGACGATACGGTAATCCACATTAGAATCACCAATTTGTCCTGTGGTGTCGAACGTTAGTTCTTTTAGGCTGTTAGTCCCAGTACTAATCGAGACAGAGTGCGAGGGTGTTGACTGAGGCGCCTTGGCGATAATGTTGACCATACCTCCTGGTGGAATATTGCCGTAAAGAACAGACGTTGGCCCTTTAAAAACCTCGATTTGCTCAAGAGCAACGGAATCGACCTGCGGTTGAAGGTTCCAACCGTTGTACAGCAAAGGAAGACCATCATAAAAGTTGGTGTAGTTAATAAAACCACGAATATTGAATAGGTCAAGTCGGGAAACGGCACCGCCACGCAATTCTGTATTTACGCCAGGCGCATAACGCAATGCTTCGCTCACCGAGTTTACGCCGCGTAGGTCCATGTCATCTTTAGTGATTACCGTGATCGCTTGCGGTGTTTCCTCCGGTTCTAAAACGGTTTTAGTTGCGGTGTTTCGGTATGTTTCTCCTAGCACCGTAATCGTTTCGTGTTGGGATACGCTCTCAGTCGCATTGGCGTGGCCAGCGAGCAATGCGGATACGACGATAGCAACCGCTGAACGATGAAATCGAATTGGACTTTCCATATTTATAAATTCCACTACTTTTTTCTATTTATTGATAATGATTGTTATTTGTATTCTATATTCAAAGAAATAGGAAAAGTTAACAATTTGGTGCAAAACACTAATCTTTGGAACTTATTCTTCTGTTCTTAGGTTTTAAAGATAGCGAGTCGTTTGGCTCGACAGGAATCCAATACTGCATTTGTGCTTGTTCGCTATCAACATCATAACCTTCTGGATAAAGCTCTAACTCATAACCATCGATAGCATGATAATTAGAGTAGGGTAGCCAATGTAAAATAAACCATTCCAGCGTTGAGGCGAGCTCTGATGCTTTGCCTATGTGTGTAATGACGGCGTAGGTTTGCTCAGGAACAGCCAAGAGGTCTAACCCCGAGTTGGAAGAGTTCGTTGATCTTGATGCGTTTGCTGTTGGACCACACTCATAACCTGCCCAGTACTCAAGTTGTTGGTTGTTTGAATACGCTTGCGTCACATCAATCACGCCAAAGTAACTACTTTCCGAATTATTAAGGTTTTCAGATGAATAAAGACGTGACCAAAGTGACGGTACTTTGGATTGGAAATCGGGCGTAGCGGAAAACAATCCGTGAATAGGTTCATGATAACCAGCAAGTTCAAAAGCCGATTTTGTTTCTATTCGAACTTCAATAAAGCGCTGATGTTTTTTCTCTTCCTCTGGTGTCTTACGCAGCGTTAAAGGTTGTCTCAACCCGGAGAGTTGTTGCGTTTTGCGATATTCGCGTGGGCTTTTTGAAAACATATTCCTGAACGCTCGGCTAAATGCGTGTTCAGATGTAAATCCCATTTCTATCGCTATATCTAACGAGCGGTCAGAAGTATGGATTAAGCGCTCAGCCGCAAGGCTAAGTTTAAGCTCTCTGATGTAGTGAGCGACGGATATGCCAGTGTGTTGTTGAAATACGCGTTGCAGTTGCCAGCGCGACCAACAACTTGCTTTCGATATTTCATCTACGCTCAGAGTGCTGTCTAAGTTGGTGTGAATGTAGTCAAGCACCGATTGTATTCGGTTTATGGGATGTGGGTTAATGGCGCTTGATTTCATGGCGTTCTACTTTCACATTAATAGTGATTTCATTATCTTTAATTGAGTATCATTATCAATAGGATGATGAAATAAAAAGTAAGTAACACAGATCACGATAAAACTGTAATGGATTGCAAGTATGAGTGATTTTTACCCATATTAGAGTTTTTGCTTAAATTTTGTAGCGTTCAGATGAAACTTTTTTTATCAATAAAATACAATCGCTTATGACGTTTTGTGCAACTTATTTAAACGTTTGCACTGGCAAGTGTTGATGTAAATCAAATAGTCGTAGACAATATTGCCCCGTGTCGGACTCTCCTCCAGCGAGTACAGTGTGTACTTTTGAGACATAAGTGACTTAAATGACCTCAATACGTCGTGTTTCCAAGAATCGGAAATGCAACTTCTTAAGGTTCTTTGGGCCCATAGACTTTACCTATCAACGTAATAGGTAAGACCAATTTTCTATTTTGAGGTGCCATTGATAGGGTTGGCTCATTCTCTAGCCGTATCCGGGCACACAATAAGTACCTCGTTTTTAAGGGAAAGATGATGGTAATACCAGAAAACAGCAGCATCGTTATTTTTGGTGCTTCAGGTGACCTTACGTACCGTAAGCTCATTCCTGCTTTATACCACCTCTACGCGAACAAGCAGCTTCCAGAGAATTTTGCCATTCTGGGTGTAAGTCGCACTGAATACAGTGATGAGTCTTACCGCGCGAAGCTGAAAAAATCGCTTCAGGAAATGGAAAAGACTGAGCCAGAAACGCTTGATGCATTTATTAACCATCTGCACTACCAAGCAATTAATACTTCTGACACACAAGATTACGGTAAGCTATCTTCTCGCTTAGACCAACTTGCGGACGAATATCAATTCGAGCAACGCAATACGCTTTTTTACTTAGCAACCCCACCAAGTTTATACAGTGTGATCCCTGCAAGTCTTGCAGCACATGGTCTTAACAGTGAAGAGGATGGCTGGAAACGCCTGATCATTGAGAAACCATTCGGCTATGATCTTGAATCGGCGCGTATTCTGGACAAAGAAATTCACGAGCACTTCCAAGAGCATCAAATCTACCGAATTGACCATTACTTAGGTAAAGAAACGGTACAAAACCTACTTGTGCTTCGTTTCTCTAATGCGATGTTTGAGCCGCTTTGGAACCGTAACTTCATTGATTACGTTGAAATCACAGGCGCAGAATTCCTTGGCGTAGAGGAGCGTGGTGGTTACTACGACAACTCTGGCGCTGTGCGCGACATGTTCCAAAACCACTTGCTACAAGTATTAGCAATGGTAGGTATGGAACCACCAGCGCAAATCAATGCAGACTCGATGCGTGATGAAGTGGTAAAAGTGCTTCAATGCTTAAAGCCATTAGACGAAAACGCTCTGCGCAATGACCTAGTATTAGGCCAATACACGGCGTCTGAAGTTCGTGGGCAAAGCCTACGCGGCTACCGTGAAGAGCCGGGAGTTGCAGACGATTCTCGTACAGAGACTTACATCGGTTTGAAAGCGTACATCAACAACTGGCGTTGGAATGGCGTGCCATTTTACGTGCGTACTGGTAAGCGTCTTCCAACACGCGTTACTGAGGTGGTTATCCACTTTAAACAAACACCGCATCCTGTGTTTGGTCAAAACGCACCAGAAAACAAGCTGATCATTCGTATTCAACCAGACGAAGGCATTCAAATGAGCTTTGGCTTGAAAGAGCCAGGCGCAGGCTTTGAAGCGAAGGAAGTGAAAATGAACTTCCATTACGCTGACCTGCAAGAAACGCAAATGCTAACGGCATACGAGCGTCTTCTACTTGATGCTTTGAATGGTGATGCTACGCTATTTGCACGTAGTGATGCGGTGGAAGCGTGCTGGCAATACGTACAGCCAATCTTAGATTTTAAGCAAGATCCACAATCCCTCTTCGGGTACGCATGCGGCACTTGGGGACCTAAAGAGTCAGATGACTTGTTACAGCGTGATGGCCGTGCTTGGCGTTTCCCATGTAAAAACTTAACAGATACGGATTACTGTGAACTATGATCAACCATAAGATCTACCAAACAGCAGAACAGGTAGTTGAAAGCCTAGCTAACGATATGAAAGCGTTTAGCGAAATGGGCAGACCTGTTCACATCTCTCTTTCTGGCGGCAGCACTCCTAAAATGCTGTTTAAACTACTGGCTTCAGAGGCTTACGCAACCTCCATTCAATGGGAAAACC
Organism: Vibrio sp. Vb1554; assembly: GCF_033344235.1. Taxonomy (NCBI): domain Bacteria; kingdom Pseudomonadati; phylum Pseudomonadota; class Gammaproteobacteria; order Vibrionales; family Vibrionaceae; genus Vibrio; species Vibrio sp. Vb1554. The sequence goes on from NZ_JAWPOJ010000011.1 coordinate 53,202, forward strand.
TCCACTTTTGGTGGGGTGACGAACGTTGTGTTGCCCCTGACGATGCAGAAAGCAACTACGGTGAAGCGAACACGTTGTTGTTTAGCCAAGTAAATATTCCTGCAGAAAACATTCACCGCATCCGTGGCGAAGATGAGCCTAAAGCAGAAGCCGAGCGCTTTGCAAAAGAGATGGCAGAGGTGATCCCGAGTGAAAACGGCACACCTGTGTTTGACTGGATCTTATTAGGCGTTGGTGCAGATGGTCATACAGCTTCTCTGTTCCCTGGCCAAACGAATTATGATGATGCGAACCTATCTCTTGTGGCGTCGCATCCTGAATCGGGCCAACTTCGTGTGTCGAAAACCACACGCGTATTAGAAGCAGCGAAACGCATTAGTTACTTAGTGCTTGGTGCAGGAAAAGCGGACATTGTTGAAGAAATTAACAGTTCACCAGCACACGCACTGCCATACCCAGCGGCTAAGATTCAAGCGAAATCGGGCCTAACGGAATGGTATTTAGATTTAGATGCGGCAGCAAAAATTGCTTAAGACGCTGCTCGTCGATGAAATAAAATTGGAGAGAAACAATGAAAGGTGATATCGGTGTAATTGGCCTAGCAGTAATGGGTCAAAACCTTATCCTAAACATGAACGATCACGGCTTTAAAGTGGTTGCTCACAACCGTACTGCTGCTAAAGTAGACGAGTTCCTGGAAGGTCCAGCAAAAGGCACGAACATCATCGGTGCATACTCTCTAGAAGAACTAGTAGAGAAGCTAGAAACGCCGCGTAAAGTAATGTTGATGGTTCGCGCTGGTGACGTTGTAGACAAGTTCATCGAAGCGCTAGTACCTCTGCTAGACAAAGGCGACATCATTATTGACGGTGGTAACACTAACTACCCAGATACAAACCGTCGTGTTGCTGCACTACGTGAAAAAGGTATCCACTTCATCGGTACTGGTGTATCTGGTGGTGAAGAAGGTGCGCGCTTCGGTCCATCTATCATGCCTGGCGGTGCTGCTGAAGCATGGGAAGCGGTTAAGCCTATCTTCCAAGGTATCGCTGCGAAAACTGACGCTGGTGAGCCATGTTGTGACTGGGTTGGTAACGACGGTGCTGGTCACTTCGTTAAGATGGTACACAACGGTATCGAATACGGTGACATGCAGCTTATCACAGAAGCTTACCAGTTCATGAAAGACGGTCTTGGTATGTCTGCAGACGAGATGCAAGCAGTATTCGCTGATTGGAACAAGACTGAACTAGACAGCTACCTTGTTGAAATCACGGCTGACATCCTTGGCTACAAAGATGAAGACGGTGAGCCTCTCGTTGAGAAGATCCTAGACACAGCAGGCCAAAAAGGTACTGGTAAATGGACTGGTATTAACGCACTAGACCTAGGTATTCCACTAACACTTATCTCTGAGTCTGTATTCTCTCGTTGTCTATCTGCACTGAAAGACCAACGTGTTGAAGCTGAATCTCTATTCGGTAAGACAATCACTCCTGTTGAAGGCGACAAGCAAGAGTGGGTTGATGCACTACGTCAAGCGCTACTAGCTTCTAAGATCATCTCTTACGCTCAAGGCTTCATGCTAATGCGCGAAGCATCGAACGAGAACGGTTGGGACCTAAACTACGGTAACGTAGCCCTAATGTGGCGTGGTGGTTGTATCATCCGCTCTGCGTTCCTAGGCAACATCCGTGATGCGTACGAAGCGAACCCAGACATCGCATTCCTAGGTTCTGATGAGTACTTCAAAAACATCCTACAAGGCAGCCTAGCAGCATGGCGTAAAGTAGCAGCGAAGTCTCTAGAGTCTGGTATCCCAATGCCATGTACGATTTCTGCGCTATCTTTCCTAGACGGTTACACAACAGCTCGTCTACCAGCGAACCTGCTTCAAGCTCAACGTGACTACTTCGGTGCTCACACTTATGAGCGTATTGACCGTCCACGTGGTGAATTCTTCCACACTAACTGGACTGGTACAGGCGGCGACACAGCGTCTACAACTTACGACGTGTAATCGTTTTAAGTAAACCGACTAAATATAAAGATATAAAGGGATGCCCAAGTGGCATCCTTTTTTGTGTCTGTAAGATATTGGTAGATTTAAAAGTTACATTAAACGTTGATTCGTCACGCACTTCTCAGAAATGGGAGAGCAGGTTTTTTTCTTCCGATTAGAATATGCCGAGTTAAAAAGTCTAAGGAATAGTGGAGATGACCACCGATAAGTTTCAGTGTTTGAGTAAAAGAAATAAAGTTAAAAGAAATGGTTGCTTAAAGAAAATTGAAGAAAATGAAGTAGATATATATGTATTAGATAGCAGAGGCCTCGTTGATCTTTGGATATTTGAAAAAAGATTCAAAGGATTAAGTGAAGAACAAGTTAAGGATCTTGCAGCATCTATGAAAGTTGCTGAGTTTGTTAGCTCGAGGGGAAGTTTATTACATGATATTGCCGCATTCTATATACTCGCAGAAGACCTTCATAAAGGAGGGACGATAATCGGGAAATATGAGATAACTAGGAATGGTTCTAAAAGTTACATCACCTTTAAAGGCAACCACAGACTCAGAAGTATAGTAAAAGGCACACGTTACCTTTTGAACAATGCCAACATTTTGGCTTTAGGAATAGGACAAGCTGGTCTGAAAGTGAGTGCTAAAGGTGGAGTGTTTCTCACAATTATTTATTCAGTCCCCTATCGAACTCTAGAGCTTGCATTTAAAAAAGATTATTTGTTCAGTAATTGGGTTGTCAATGTGAGTTCTGACGTTATAAAAGCTTCAATTTCAGCGACAATTGGATACTTAGCAGGAGCTTATTTTATAGGTGCTACAGGAGTCGTATTATTACCTATTGGAGTTGGTATTGTTGCTGCTTTATTAGTTGGAGAGGTGCTAAATTCTTTGGAAGGAAAGCTCGAATTGAAAGAAAAAGTTATTGCGGCTATCGATGAGCACTTTGAGAAGAGGGCTATACAAGCAATTGACGAAATCAATGAAGACATTGTGAGACGCAAATCTATAAGTCAACTTAAGCGTGCTACCACCAAGGCTATTTTCTTATGATAGAACAGAAGCACCCGGCGCATTCAGCTTTCGTTTTGGTAATATGTATTACCTTGAGTGCGTACTCAAGTTATCGGTTGTATGAGTATTTAACATTAGAGTCTCTCCAACATCAAATAAATAGTAACTTTTTAGTCATATATTTAAGTACGTCTCATGTGATTAGTGTTAGTGGCCTGATTCTAGCTCCGACTTTAAGTGTATTTATAGCTTCTCGTGTTATTTTTAAATCTTCAAGTGTATCGATCAAATGGATGGGTTTTGCAACTGTACTTGCTTTGCTAGTTGCTATTCCTGGAAGACTTTGGGAGTTCGGACGACTGCAAAATATTGCCGAAACCAACGGTTACTTGACATGTCCACCTTTCACAATTGCATCAAGCGGAATGTTTGTAGAAGCTATGGTAAAAGAAGAAAAATACTGTATAGAACCAGAAATTAATCGTATTGGTATGTATGGCTATTTTCACGAACTCGAACGGATTGATAACTATATCAAGTCACACAGAAATGACATTCAATAGAAAAGAGCGCCTAGGCGCTCTTTTCAGTGGTCGTTTTCTTGTTTTGATAAAACCTGTCTTTTAGGTAGAGAATTGCACTGACCACAAGAGCCACTAAAGAAACAGTGAATAGGGCGTACATGCTGAGAATCCATGCGAATGTGGCCGTCAAGAATGCAATGAAGGAAAACATTCTGCTGAAAGACATCACATGGCCAAGTTTGTTACTTTTCATAAACGCCTCCCGAAGCTAAGTGGGGATAGACAATTGTGGTCATATGCCACACTTTTAATTGTCTGCTCTTTTGGGACGTTTCACACAAAAAAGTGGCTAAAGATTTCTCAAAAAAGGTGAAATATTGAACTGGTAGACAAATCGTTAAACTGAGTTGCACAGATATGACTTCGGTTGTCTATCACTTCAAAGTTTTTAACTACACAGATTAAGGGCATGTAGCGCTATTATTATCGTATTCGAACTCTACGATACACAATTGCAAGTGAACCTACACTCGTAAGCTCATCCCTGTCGTCAGTTACAGTAAAAGCTTTTTTCTCTGTTTAACAATACCTTAGTAACGACGGGCAATTAAACCCGTTTTTCGATCGAAACTCAGATTGCACAAAAGGTGAAAAAGAGTGCTAGGTAAGCCTTTAAACTACGCCTATAATTAGCGCCCACATGGAGGATGTTTATTATATGAACATCCTTTATTTTTTGAAACTAGCAACAAGGATCCAGTAAAACATGTTTTTCTGGTTTTGTTTACGTCGACCAAGAAGGTAATTAACACAGCAAATTGAGGTTCTAAGATGACTCTTAACAAGTACTTTGTTTTCATTCCAGCAGAATTGGAACAGGAAATGCACAAGGACAATCAAGTGATCTCTGAGAAGGAAACTCAACGTCAGGCATTAGTAAAACAGGCACAACAACAAGGCGGCCTGTAAGCTAGGTTTCAAAGAGAAAGAGCACCGCAACGGTGCTCTTTTTGTATCTGAGGTCGTAGAATTAACTTAATATGCCAAGGCTTTTCAACTTTCTGTAAATGGTATTTCGGCTCACACCAAGCATACGAGACGTTTTGCTAATGTTCCCCTGGTTGGCTTGATATGTTTTGAGCAACTTATCTTCGACGGTTGCACGCAGTTCTGAAGTTGGTTCAGCGGATGCTGCTCCTTCTTGAGCTTGGCTGAGTTTCTTACTTAGGTGGGCTGGGACGTGTGTGAGTTCCAATATTTCTTCAACTTGCGCCATTAAGGCGGATACTTTGATTAAACTATCGAGTTCACGCAAATTTCCTGGCCATGAGTAAGACAGCATCAGAGAAAGTAGGTGAGGGCAAAGCTGTTGTTCAGATTCGGCGTGACGCCGATGAATGTTCTCAATCAGTTGTCGTTTATCTTCACGCTCCTCAAAGCGAGGTAGCTCAATGATCAAGCCATTAAGGCGATAATACAAATCTTGGCGGAACAATCCTTCGCTGACCAAATGTTCCAGATCTTTATGCGTGGCTGCAATGATTTGCGTATCGACTTGAATACTTTGGTTGGAACCCACGGGAAGCACGGTTTTATCTTGCAATACATGGAGCAATCGGCTTTGAGCTTCCAAGGGTAAATCTGCGATTTCATCTAGAAACAAAATCCCTTTGTGTGCTTGGCGAATTTTTCCCTGATAGCCTTTGCTGTTTGCGCCAGTAAAGGCACCGGCGACATAGCCAAACAATTCAGATTCAACCAAGTCTTTTGGTAACGCTCCGCAGTTAACGGAAACCAACGGTCCCGTTTTTCTCTGGCTGTTTTTATGGAGTGCTTTTACAAACTCGTTTTTGCCAACACCAGTCTCTCCGAGAATCAACAAACTGATGTCTTTATCGATGACGCGATTGGCTTGCTGCCAACAGTGCTCAACAGCGGAGTCGCCATAATGAAGATCATTGGACGCCGCTACAGCACGAGACTTGACCTTGCTATCTTTATCGGTAAGCGGTTTTGTTTTGAAAACGAAAGGGTGCTCATTTCCCCGAGTGGATAGAATGTCGTCTAAGGATTGCCCAATGATACTTTTTTGCGCAAAAAGTTGAGAGGCTACTTGATTGTGAGCCAAAACTTGTCCGTCTTCATTTGCAATGATAATTCCTTGCCAACCACTATTCAGTAAACCTTTTTCGCACGCTAAATCCACACGAATATGCCCTTGTGGAATCAAGTTAAGTAGTTGATTCTCCACTTGCTGGACCATGTTTTGTACTAGTACTTGCGTTGAGAAGTCATGTCTCTTTTGCTCGCTTGTAATATCTAATACGCCAATGAGGTTACCAAGATGATCGAAAACAGGATTAGCCGAACAGCTAATAAAACGATGGTGTTGGATAAAGTGCTGATCACCAATAACAGAAACGGGCTTTGCTTCAACCAAAGCTGTACCAATCGCGTTGGTGCCTTTGACCTTTTCTTGCCAGCATGCTCCAGAGCTTAGCGAGATTTCCGTTAACTTTTCACGAAATCTAGGCTGTCCCCAACTGCCGATGATGACACCATCTGAATCCGTCAAAATTAAGCGACTGTCGCTATGAGCAAATAGCTGATTAAACAAAGGGAGCGCAAATTGAGTGACTGCCTCTAGCAAAAAATTGAGTTGGTGACGCCTATCTTGGAGCGTCGCTGGCGTTACTCGAATATCTTCAGGGCGTCGACGCTGTTTTAAACCCGCTTGTTCACTTCTGACCCATGAAGTTGAAAGCCAATTGTTATCGCTAATATGTTGAAGTTCCATGACTGTACCATTTTGTCACAGTGAGGGTGTGCCATTTTGGAACACTTGAACATTGGTGTTCACACCATACATCCGCTCAAACATCGCTCACTTGGTTTGTTATCGCTTGGTAATCATAGTTTTACATTTAATTAACAACAAGTGTGGCGTAGTTGGCGTGTGACTTGCGTAATGCTCTTTGTGAACAGTGCGATACGACACTGCAATAACACATTGAACGAGAAACAAAAGGAAGAGTTATGATTTATGCACAGCCAGGTAGTGAAAATGCCATTGTTAACTTTAAATCGCATTACGATAACTTTATCGGTGGGGAATGGGTAAAACCAACGGGTGGTGAGTACTTTGACAATATCTCACCAATCAACGGACAAGCGTATTGTAAAGTTGCTCGATCCGGCGAGGAAGATATTAATTTAGCACTGGATGCCGCGCACAACATCAGAGCAAAATGGGCCAAAACCAGCGTGACAGAACGTTCGAACATCTTGCTGAAAATTGCTGACCGTATTGAGCAGCATCTAGAAGAGCTTGCAGTTGCAGAAACTTGGGAAAACGGCAAACCAGTTCGCGAAACCTTGGCGGCAGATTTACCTTTAGTAGTGGATCACTTCCGTTACTTCGCTGGCTGTATTCGCGCACAAGAAGGCAGTGCGGCAGAACTGGATGAGCACACCGCAAGCTACCACTTCCCAGAACCGATTGGTGTGGTGGGTCAAATTATTCCGTGGAACTTCCCAATGTTGATGGCGGCTTGGAAACTAGCACCGGCACTAGCGGCGGGTTGCTGTGTGGTATTGAAGCCAGCAGAGCAAACCCCAACATCCATTCTGGTTCTGATGGAAAAAATCGGTGACCTTCTTCCTCCTGGTGTCATCAACGTTGTAAACGGATATGGTTCTGAAGCGGGTCAAGCATTAGCAACCAGCAACCGCATTGCGAAACTCGCTTTTACCGGGTCTACGCAAGTTGGCAACCACATTCTGAAATGTGCAGCAGACAACTTGATCCCATCGACAGTTGAGTTAGGTGGTAAATCTCCAAACATCTACTTCTCAGATATCTTCGATTACGAAGATGAGTATCTTGATAAGTGTATCGAAGGTACGTTACTTGGTTTCTTCAACCAAGGTGAAGTTTGTACTTGTCCATCTCGCGTACTGGTTCATGAAGCGATTTATGACAAGTTTGTAGAGAAACTGACGGAACGTGCACAGCTGATTAAACAAGGTAATCCGCTCGATACCGATACTCAAGTCGGTGCTCAGGCTTCTCAAGAACAGTTTGATAAGATTGTAAGTTACCTGGAAATCGGCCGTGAAGAAGGCGCAAAAGTGGTCTTTGGTGGTGGAGTGTCAGAACAGCCAGAGTCTATCAACCAGGGGTACTACATTCAGCCAACCATGTTGGAAGGCCACAACAAGATGCGAATCTTCCAAGAAGAAATCTTTGGCCCAGTGATTGCTATCACCAAATTCAAAGATGAGGCTGAAGCGTTGGAAATCGCAAACGACACCGAATATGGCTTAGGTGCAGGTGTTTGGACACGTGATGCGAACGTTGCATATCGTATGGGCCGTAATATTGAAGCTGGCCGGATCTGGATTAACTGTTACCACGCTTACCCTGCACACGCAGCGTTCGGTGGTTACAAAAAATCGGGTATCGGGCGCGAAACGCACAAGATGATGCTGGATCACTACCAGAATACTAAGAACTTGCTGATTAGCTACAGCATCGACCCGTTAGGCTTCTTCTAGTGAAACTAAGTAATTAATAAAGAAAAAGCAGTATGAATCAAAACCCCGAATCTTCGGGGTTTTTTATTAGCGTGAGCTTGTCGGCTGAAGGTTAACTTAGATGTTTAACCTGCTTATATTGTGATATCAGGAACGTTGAATTATCGCCACTTTTCGTTCCATAAGCTTTTCTACGGCGGCGTTTTGCTTGTCAATATTGAGTTGCGGATCAAAGTCCAAAACGCGATTGCAAGATTCGAGACTGGCAAATTGATTTAAACATTCACCAAGCTCTCTTTTAGAGCTTGTTCGCGTCATACTGCTTTCTGATGAGGAGAGTAGGGTGACTTTACGGCCATGAAACGTTCCTTGCGGCACTGCATCACTTTGCTGCGCTTGTTGAACGTCATGAACCGATGAATTGGTGTATGTGGATTGGATGTCATTGGACATAAAGACACCTAAACTCTCAAGTCTAAAGTTTGTGGCATCGGTGGTGCCTCATCAATGGTTACATGAGAAGACAATAACGCTTCCCACGACTCGCTGTGCGTCAGCAATTCTGCTAAAGCTGTTTCAAAATATTCGTAATCCAGTCGCCTAATGTTAATGAGTCGGTTTAAACATAGGACATGTCGGTGGTTATCTAAACTAAAAAATAACTGGTGCTCAGGCCAGTGATAATTAAAGGCCAAGAAAGAGCGATAGAGATCGGAATTTACAATTTGAAGGCCAACAATCTCAGCTTCGAGCTGCAAAGTTGTCGATTCAGGATGAAAGATGATATGCACCCTTAGATTATCATCAAAGGCTAAGCTTACTTCATTTTCCGTTAGATGCAGTGCAGGCAAGCCTATTTGATGAGCAAACTTTAGCAAAATCTCATCGATAGTTTGGCGTGCTGACATAGGAATAGTCCCTTTTGAAATTTTATCAAGGAAAATATTAGATGTATCTCTTCATGTTTATCAATATTAGTCGGTTGTTATTATATTTTGGCTTTTAGATGTGTTGAGAGAAATAGAAAGATAAAAGTAAGTGTGTTCAGATGCATATCTCGATGGCAATGATATATATGAATATCATTTTTCTCTAATGAACTTCAATTAAGGAAGGAATGAAAGAGAGCAGAAACTGTTTTTGAAATTACAGTCCATGTTAACTACGTGTTGTTGAAAAATGCGATTTATTGTCCGCTTGTAGTATAAATATAAGTTGATCTTTTATATTTTTACATAAAGAATTGTATGAATTTCAAATGAGCTAGATTATATAAAATACGTTTATGGGGTCATAATGAACAATTCTATATGGGCTGGTTTTATTGGGTTATTCATACTGAGTGGGTGCAGTCAGACTGTGTCCGTCAATGGGGTGGATGGCTTTGATACACAGAGTCAGGCATCAGTCTATGGTTGGGTTTCTGTCGACGGCTACTTTCCACCTTCGATTACTTCTCTTGAGGTGGAAATATGTAAAGTTATTGATAATCAATGTCTTAAATCGGCATCTCAGAGCTACCAAGGTGTTCAGTTGCCTGTGCAGTATTCGTTTTTAATTGCACCAATTCAAGCTGGTGAAGGAAAAATGAAGATTATTGGAAAGCTTTATTCAAACGGTGAGCTCGTTGCGGAAAAAGAAAAGAACTATTTATTTTTAGAGGGAAATAAACAAGAAAACTTGATTCTTGTTCCAAAAATAAACAGATAAAATTTTAAGTACTACATTTTTATTAGAATTTTCTAATTTATAAAAATAAAGATCATATCTTTCCTTTTGTGAAAGATTTTTTGTCTTTTATAAACATTAATTACATGACTTTGAAGTCATCGGGTCAGTTGTTTTTTAGACTCATACTTGTTGCAAAAACAGTATTTTTTATGATTATATCTCGCTCCTTGAACACGTTGGCTTGGCGTTTTAGGCTATAAAACATACATTTTTATGATTTTGGAAATTTAATTTTGTTCTCGAAACGATGCCGAAATCTATTTAATTGTATTCTAATGTATAACAAAACAACCAAACTTAAATAACGAAATGATATTTAAGTTTTGGCTAATGATAAACGCTATCTGATAAAAATAATAAAGACGGACAGCAGAAATTTACTAAGTCAAACTTTTACCTTTAGGTAAAGGTAATGCTTGGGTTATTCGCTAATTATTCGGGGGGTATGGTAAGTGATAGAACTTCTATGCTCTTTTCTTTGCTTCTTTAATTCATACAGCAGTACTTAGAAATAACAACAATCAAAGTAGTGCTTTGAAAGTTTCTCAACATTTGCACTGAGAAACTCAAAATAATGAAGGGTAGAAAATGGATGTGTCAGGCCAACTAAACTCAGAAAGGGTCGACTCGAGTTCACGAAAAATTCGTAGTTTTTCCTGCTATGAAAAATCTGACGAAGTATTTCACTCAGACCAGTCTCACATTGTTGTCGTTCACAATGGTCAGCTTCGAGTGCAAACAGGTGATTGCACAATCGATGTTGCTGCAGAAAATGGGGTATTTCTATCTCAAGGGGATTACTTGTTAGAGTACTCTCCGCTAGATGGGGCATACAAAGCGTCGATTATTGCTTACGACAATGAACTCGTTAGTCAGTTGCTGCAAAAACACAGTGATCTCTTGATGATGCTGCCTAAGGTAGACAAAGTTTGTTCTGGTTTGTTTACTTTTGGTTTGAACATACTCGTTGAACAAGTGCTTTCTAGCATGCAGACGCTTGAGCAACAAGCGTACCCTGATGCCATTATGTGCCTAAAATACGAAGAACTACTCATTCTCTTGCTACACAGCAAAGGAGGAGAATCACTGTATGCGTTGCTGTCACAACAAACAAACCGTACGTCGGAACGGTTACGTCGATTTATGGAACAGCATTACTTAAAAGAATGGAAGTTGACAGACTACGCGCAGGAGTTTGGTGCCAGCTTAACCACTTTTAAAGAGCTTTTTAATGAGCACTATGGCATTTCTCCAAGAGCCTGGATCAGTGAGCGTCGACTACTGCATGCTCATAAACTGCTGTTGACGAGCAAGATGAGCATCGTAGATGTGGCGATGGAGGCAGGGTTTTCCAGCCAGTCTTACTTTACGCAGAGTTACCGTCGTCGTTTTGGAACGACCCCAAGCCGCGTACGTTCGGGAGACGATCAAGTGGCTATCGCGAAATGAAATGACTTGGGACTAAAATTTTCTGACTAATTTTGAAAGTCACTCACCAGTGTAAATTCTATTATGTATCGTGTAACAACGAACGATTAAAAATTATTACATCTCTTTCTTTCTGGATTGTTCGAAAGGGGTGCGGAGACGAACATAAATGAAAAAGCAGCATTGGCGACGCCGTTCGCTTTTTCCAGACAGCATAGTGACACAGCGGAAAGTGACTGTTTTACAAAGAGGAGCTCGTTATGAAAGCGCCTCGAAACCTACGCAGGATCTCAATGTTGTGCACGTCAATCACCGACAATTGTTGAGTGAAGGCGTCATAAATTATGAGCAGTTATCTTTACTTCAACGCTTGTTGGATAGAAATGTCGTCGATAGCCTATGCGCTAGCCAGTTAGTTAAAACGTATCAAAAACTTGGTGCTTCGATAGACCGGTTTGCCATGCGTTTATTTTTGGAAATTGGATCGCAGCTCAGTGATAGCAGCACAATCACAACGTTCGAACAAAGGCTGGACTACATCAACTCTCGTCTGGGCTTTCGCTTTAATTTGGCTGTCCCAAAAACGTTGATGCTTTGTTTCCATTTATCACTCAACGAGTGGATTAACCGACAAGTCGATCAAAGTGCTCTTCATGCTTCGATTAAAGTTGAACAACTTATCAATCAACTCGATATTCAGAAGGAATATTGGTCGAAGCTATCAGGGGAAGACACCAGTGCCGTCTTTGTTCAACAGCAACTCGATCTTATTAAGAGCCAGCAGCATCAACTTAAAAAGCAACTTGGGACGTTAAGCGAACAACAGTTGCAAGTGATTGAATGTCATCGTTTGTTAATTGAGAAGTGGCAACCGTCTTTAGACGAGTTGAAAGGGTTCGCGGAGTACACCTCTACAACCGAACAATTTATTTCTGAGTGGAAAAATTGGTGTTCGGAAGTGCGACTTGAAGCCCCTGAGCTGAACGAAGTTTGGGATGCATGCGATGTGGTTTACAACGACCAAAATGCGGTTGCGAAAGTATGGCAATGGTTCAAGAACATGCAAACTGTTGGTGATATCGATCACTACTATTTTGATACTCAAAGTGGTCAGTGCGGCCAGGCTTGCAATCACCTCAGCCAGATCTAAATAGGGCGTTAAATGTTAGATAAGATGATGAAATCTTTAGCGGAAGCGCTAAAGGTAGGGGATTTTATTGCCTCAGAAAATGGTTCTTACAACATCGAGGTTGACCAGTTATCACTGACCATCAAGCAACATGCGTCATGGATTTTATGGGAAGCGACGTTACCCTTCCAGTTTAAAGAGCATCTAGATTATCAACAAGAACAAGCGTTACAACGTTGCATGCAGCTCTCATTAAAAACCATTCGTGAGGATGGCGGCGTACTGACAACCAATGATGATCAGCAATTGATTTTGCAAAGTAAAGTACGGGTTGAGGACTGTTCGGTGGAACGGTTCTCTGCTTTGCTTTCTAAGCACGTCAATCTCTGTGAGCGTTACATTGCATTATTGGAACAAGAACGTGTGAACCACACAATCAACCATACAGTGTGGTTACCATGATGCTAAAAATCTTTCCCAACATTAGACGTGCTGCAACAAAGGCATTGTTATGCGCAGTGAGTGTTGTTCCTTTGGGATATGCGCAAGCAACAGACTTACACTGGCCCGAACAACCGTTCCGCTACTATGCAGATAACGACTCATTAAAAGAGTTGTTGAATAACTTCGGTGCAAATTATCGTGTCTCGGTTTCTGTTAGTGACAAAGTCAACGATCGAGTGAATGGGCGTTTTACCCCTGAAGATCCGGCGGAATTCCTCGATTACTTATCGCAAGTGTACAACTTGATGTGGTATTTCGATGGTGCCGTCTTACATGTCTATAAGGCGACAGAAACTCGCTCACGTTTACTTCAATTGGAATTACTTACGGCTAGAGAGCTACGCAGTACGTTAATTTCCACCGGCGTTTGGGATTCTCGTTATGGTTGGAGAGCTGCTGAGAGCAAAGGGTTAGTCTATCTTGCGGGTCCTCCACGTTATGTCGACTTAGTGGTACAAACGGCGGAGGCATTGGAAACGCGCTTGCTGCAGAAATCGAATTCAACCGACGAATTATTCGTTGAGATAATTCCTTTGAAGTACGCTTCTGCAACGGATAGAGAAATTGCATATCGCGATCAGACAATTACGGTCCCTGGCATCGCATCGGTGTTAAAACGGGTCGTGTCTGGTGTTCAAACTCAAGTGACAAGTGCGTCTAGCAAAGAAGTTACCAGTTCAGATAAGCCTGTAAAAAGTAATAAAACCGCCTCAGTTCATGGTGGCGCAACAGTTGAAGCAGAGCCGGGCCTTAATGCGATTATCGTTCGTGATACTCAAGCACGATTACCGCTCTATCGTAAACTGGTCGCGCAATTAGACCAGCCGCAATCAAGAATTGAAGTCGCGCTATCGATTGTCGATATCAGTGCCAACGATTTAAGTCAGTTAGGCGTGGATTGGCGAGCGGGAGTGTCTGTCGGAAACAACCGCATTGTCGATATCAAAACAACAGGTGATGTGAATTCGGGGGATGTGACGCTCGGCAGTGGACAGAACTTTAAGTCCTTGCTTGATTCAACCAACCTAAATTACTTGCTGGCTCAAATTCGTTTATTGGAATCCAAAGGCAGTGCTCAAGTGGTTTCAAGACCAACATTGTTAACTCAGGAAAATGTCGAAGCGGTACTGAACAACAGCAGCACGTTTTACGTCAAGCTGGTTGGTAAAGAAACCGCAGCGCTGGAAGAGGTCACGTATGGCACGTTACTGAGAATTGTCCCACGTATCGTTGGTGATAGATTTGCTGCACGACCTGAAATTAACCTGAGCCTTCATCTCGAAGACGGTGCAAAGATCGCTGATGGTGGCGTCGATGACCTTCCTTCCGTTCGTAAAACTGAAATCAGCACCTTAGCGACGGTTAAACAAGGGCAAAGCTTACTTATCGGTGGTGTGTACCGAGATGAAGTGAGCCATCAGTTACGTAAAGTGCCATTGCTAGGAGACATCCCATATTTAGGCGCGCTGTTTAGAAGTAATACCAATACTAAGCGCCGCACAGTACGAATGTTTATTTTAGAACCTCGAATTGTTGTGGATGGTATTGGCGATAGTGTGTTGATTGGCAACGAATATGACTTGCGACCAAGTATCGGCAAGCTTAACAACATCTCCAACAATAGCGCTGAATTTAAATCGGTAGTGGAAGTATATAGCTGCACATCGAGGGTTCAAGCCGAGCGCTATCAACAAGACTTATTGTCACAGCAAAAGTCGTCTCAATTAACGCAGTGCCGATTACCAACAGGGCAAAAGGGTTGGCGGGTGAAAGTATTGGAATGTGATGACTCACAAAGTGAGTGTGTGCGCCCTTCAGAGGAGTCTTAACCGCGATGCAGCAATGGAAAATTCGTATTTTATCAGGCGTGCATACCGGAGTAGAAGTCACCTTACCTGAAGGTGCTCTCGTGCTTGGCAGTGACGACTTTATTGCTGATCTTGTACTGTCTGATGCTGGGGTCGAAGCGAACCATTTCACCCTCGTTTGCCAGCAAGACTCGGTCATTTTACGAGGCTGCGAAGAGGCAAATATTAACAGTGAAGACATCGCTGTTGCAGGTGATGGTATCGAGTTGTCACGCCATGCTGTTGTCTCGGTCGGCGTTGTGAAGTTCGCTCTGGGATACGCGGAAGATGCGTTAATTGTGAGTAACGTCAGCGACGAATCTAGCCAACAGAATACACCTGTGGTTGCTGTGCAACGCTCTAGCTGGAAAAAAACAACGCTCATCGTTTTGCTTTGTAGTTTTGTCCCGAGTGTCATTTTTGCCGGTATGTGGTACAGCCAAGCTAACGGAAACAACAATGAAATTGTTACAGAAGCAGAACCCATTGTTTTGGTACGTAACATCTTAGGCGAGCTCAAACTTAGCGACGTTCGCGTGGAATGGAATGCCGCCGCACGCCAAGCAGTCTTAGAGGGCTATGTTGAAGACCGAACACAGAAACTCGATCTGCTTGGTCGAATTGATGTATTGGGCATCAATTACAAAAGTGACTTAAGAACGATGGAAGAAATCCGTCGCGGGGTTCGATTTATTTTGCGCAACCTCGGCTATCACCAAGTGAAAGTCGAAAATGGCGATGAGACCGGCACACTGCTGCTGACGGGCTATATCGATGATGCCAGCCGCTGGAACCAAGTTGAACAAATTTTGGAGCGAGACGTGCCGGGTCTTATTGCGTGGAAGGTTGAACTGCAGCGAGCTGGTGCCTACATGGATACGCTAAAAGCGTTATTGACGGATGCGGAGCTACTGAAAAAAGTCCAGTTGGTCACCAGCGGTGATCGCATTGAAGTTCGTGGTGAGCTTGATGATATCGAAACGACTCGATTTTACGGTGTGACCCGAGACTTCCGGGAACAATATGGTGAGAAACCGTACTTAGTTTTGAAATCCATACCTAAGGTGAGTAAAGGCACCAACATCGATTTCCCGTTTCGTAGCGTTAACTTTGGCCAGGTTCCATATGTGATTCTAACCGATAACGTTCGCTATATGGTCGGTGCAAGAACGCCTCAGGGCTACCGAATATCCAGTGTTACACCTGCTGGTATTGAGTTGGTTAAAGGCGGGCGGGTGATAACAATAGAACTTGGATATGAAGGCGAGACGAACAATGACAAATCTTGAACAAATTTTAAATAACGACACAAACGGTGCGGAAGTGCACAAGATTAAGAGCAAGCTCTTAGAAGCACAAGCGGTGGTGAAACGTCAGTTGGATTTAGGGTGCTCACCACAGCAGTACCAATTGCTACTCAAACAGTATGAAGCTTACACCGCCGCCCATGCGGTCGTTGAATCATACGAAGCTAACTAAAAAATACGAGGAAGTCTTATGTCATTTTACGATGCTAGTAACAGTGTAAACCTTGATGATGTTAAAGCTAAGTTAGAACAACAAGCGAAAGATGCCAACACAGAAGTGACGGCAGCCATCAAGAATCTAGAAACCAATGCCGATGATCCATCAAAGCTTGCCGAGCTTCAGCACGCGATCAACAAATGGTCTGTTGTTTACAATATCAATGCGACCACTACTCGTGCGATTAAAGATGTGATGCAGTCGATTCTCCAGAAGGTGTAAAGCATGGAACGAGAAACGCGCCAACTGCTGGCTGAAATCGCGCTGATGGCAACAGGTATGCATCGTCATCAAGAAGCCAACACGATTGCAGATGGCCTTGAAGCAAGCTCAGGTTCTGAAGAGACCGTTGCGATGATTCGTGCAATGAGCCTCATGAATAAAGGCTTGTATGAAGAGGCTCATCAATTACTCGAACCACTTTGTAACGCCTATCCAGATCTGATCAGCTTAGCGGCTCTTGCTTCTGCCAAAGCCGGTTTACTGAGCAAAGCGGAAAGCTGGGTAGAACTTGCGTCACAAGGAAGCGAAGAAAGCCAAGCATTTGCTGCGAGCTTTTCTCAGGACATTAGGAATCTTGGATGATCATTGATTCAAGTAACCTAAGTCTTCAACACCAATCTTTGCGTCAGTCGGAGTCGCGCCATTATGAGCGGAGCGATGAAGACAAGATGAAAGCACTCATGGAGCGAAGTGACAAGCAAGAGCAAGTTTCACATGTTTCTCCAAAAGAGACGCTAGAGAAAACAGAAGCGAAACTGGCGGAGATTAAAGCGTGGTACGAATCATTAAAAGACGCAGAGGTTGTCAGTAAACAAAGTGTCTTATCATCGTTAAATGAAGCGTTTTCCGACCCTCAAGTTAAACGAGAGGCAATGTGGTACGCCTTTCATGAGGCGAAGAGTGCAAAAGGCAACGAGCAGCCACAATCTGATTTGTTAAAGGTGTTGAAGCAGGAGTTACTAGGGAATTTTTCGGGACAGCTTATTGCCGAACCACCTGCTGATAAAACAGCACTAAAAGCAATGCTAGCGCAGCATTTTCCACTGGGTGCCCAGAAAGAACAAGCCTTATGGCATTGCTGGGCAGAGTTGAAGTCGTTACCTGATATGGCATCAACACTGGACATGGTTCGTGATGAACTTAGCTTCATGATCCAAAAAAATGCGATGGTGAAAAACATCATGACTCACAGTCACAAGTTAGATTTATCTTAGGAGTACATATGATAAACACGCAGTACACCGAGGTGATGCAAACCAACATTGATAAGTTACAGGATGCGCAAGTCGAAGACGGTTTAAGCGAACGTTTTGAGCAAGCCATGTCGGTTCCCGAGGCAAGTAATGGCCTGGAGGGAGGTTTGCTAGAAAACATCAGCGAGTTGAAAAACACTATCGATAACGCGAAAAGTAACCTGCAAGACAACATGAAGATGGTGGGTGATGATCCGGCGCAATTACTGCAAATGCAGTGGGCGCTGACACGCATTACTTTTCAAGAAGAGCTGATCGCGAAAACCGTGGGTAAAACCACACAAAACGTAGAAACCTTATTGAAGGCACAATAGTGATGATGAATAAAATGAGAGCAGTTTTCATCATGCTCACGTTGTTTCTGGTAGGTTGTCAGACCGAGTTATACACCAACGTTACTCAGAAAGAGGGTAATGAGATGTTGTCGATCTTACTATCCGAAGGTGTCGTTGCAACAAAAGAGCCTGACAAAGACAACACCGTCAAGTTAATGGTAGACAGTTCCCAAATCGCCTTCGCGGTAGACGCGCTAAAGCGAAAAGGTTATCCAAGAGAGCAGTTTTCCACACTGAAAGAAGTGTTTCCCAAAGACGATTTGATCTCGTCACCATTAGCAGAACGAGCACGTTTGGTATACGCGAAATCTCAAGAGCTCTCCTCAACCTTATCTCAGATTGATGGCGTGCTAGTGGCACGTGTTCATGTTGTTTTGGAAGATCAAGATCTGCGTCCAGGAGAGCGTCCAACTCCAGCTTCTGCCTCCGTATTTATTAAACACGCGGCAGATATTGCGCTTGATTCATATGTTCCGCAGATCAAATTATTAGTGAACAACAGTATTGAGGGGTTGAACTACGATCGAATCAGCGTAGTGATGGTACCCTCATCAGAGGTTCGAGTTGCTACTCAAAACAATCAATTTAAAAGCATTTTGTCGGTTCAGGTCACCAAAGAGACGGCGAATAATCTTATCGCCATTTTGGTGTTCTTGGTAGCGGCACTCATCGGCTCGAATATCGCTACTTTTACATGGTGTCGTAGGAACACGAAGCGTGGTTAAACCAGAAACACCACTCGCGCAGGTACAACACCAGTTTAACTATGCGCCTTGCCAGTACATCCATAGAAGTTGGATAGAGCAAAAGCAGCCTTGGTTACTAAATATCGAAGGCTGGAGAGATAACCCCATGTTCAACCAATGGTGTATCAATGAGTGGGCGTTATCTCCCGTTCCTGAGATGGCTTTTAACAGACCTTGTCATAGTTTGGCATTGCTCCCGACAGACGCGTTGAATCAACTCGTATTGATGGTGGGTGGAGCTTTGCATTGCGTTGCGATGCGAAGCGTTGTCTTAAAACATCCTAAACAGGTTCTGAACAACGTATTTGGTTTGGAAGGCGCTCGGTTCTTAATTCAAAACGGACCGATGCTGTTATCCTGCTGGCCGCAAGGCTGGCAGCGTTCGTTACCAGAACTACTGGATGAAAGGTCTGTTGAAGCAAGCATGAGGGCGCTGGGATATTTTTGGATGAGGTTTATTTTGATTAACTCACCGGAAGATGTTGTTCTTCGTTGGCAATTCAAATTGGAAAAGCAACTTAGCGAAAACGCGGAAACAGCTAACTGGTTGGAAGCGGATCAACGAGATCTGGCGTATCGACTCACAAAAAAAATCGCAAAACAGGTTATTCCTCAATGGTTTCATTTGTTGAAATAAAAACAGACAATTTGCAGCTGGCACCTGGCTTAAAGGTGCTGAAAGCGAAAGATTATGCCAGTTATCTGGATTCGCAACACTTAGTTGAAGCCGCGAACTCCAAAGCTGAAAGCATCATTGCTAATGCCCAACAAGCCTACGAAACCGAAAAACAACGTGGTTATCAAGATGGCCTTGCACAAGCCAAGATTGAAAATGCGCAAACGATGGTTGAAACCTTAGCACGTTGTAATGACTACTATCAGCAAGTCGAAGAAAAAATGACAGGTGTGGTGTTAGAAGCAGTACGTAAGATCATCGATACCTTCGATGATGTCGATACCACGGTGAGTGTAGTTCGAGAAGCGTTGCAACTGGTGAGCAACCAAAAGCAGGTCATTTTACATGTCCACCCAGAGCAGGTTGTTGAGGTGAGGGAAAAGGTGGCTGGTGTATTAAGTGATTTCCCTGAAGTCGGTTACGTTGACGTGGTAGCAGATGCGCGCTTGAAAAATGGAGGCTGCATTTTGGAAACAGAAGTTGGGATCATCGACGCCAGTATTGATGGACAGCTGCATGCATTAAAGCAAGCCATGGTGAAGCAGCTCAGCGAGCGTAAAATTACGATTCATGAATAAACCTCAAAAACTCAGCACTTGCTGAGTTTTTTCATTTTAATGCCTTTAAACAAAAAAAATCCGACCATTTCTAAAATATTCACTGCCATAAATCCTTAAGAATACATCTAAGAAAGCTGCTTAGTTGATAAGTGTTGCAACCAAGCAGCGCCTCTAAAACAACAAAAATAGGATTATTTAGTCGAATGGCTAATGGATTTATAACTTCTTTACTGACAGATTTTGCCAGCCGCTGCCAATTGGAGCCGTTGGTTTTTGATGAGGATGATTGTTGCCATCTACTCGTTGAGCAAAACACAGCAATCACAATTCGTGCACAAGAAGATCGTGTGACGCTTATCGGGCTGATTTCAGGTAATAAACCGAGTGCTGATATTTTGCATCAACATATGAAAGATGCCTTAACGCAAGGCTCTCCAGCGGTATGCTGGGAGGAAGAGACCGGATATATCGGTTTCATACACCTGCCTCAGCAACTGCTAACTGCATCTTTTTTCGATGAGTCATTTGCGAATTTCATCGAGTGGTTAAAAAGTGCGAATACACAAGAAGTAACCAATAAAACAACCGAAGTACCGGAAACGAATACCACTCATTTTTCCACATTAAGGGTTTAAAACATGATCAGTTTTGGAAGTGTTAGCGCGTTGCAGGCTGCCATGCCGCAAGCTCGTAACGAGATACTTAACGAAGGTAAGCTGAGTATTGGTGGCAAAGAATACCAAATTAACGCAGCGACCCAAGAATTTACTCGCGCCAATCCTACGAATGGTGCAGTAGCGCGATTTTTTGAAGCGACAGGAAAACTGTTTCGCGAAGGTAGCCCACAATCGGTAGCGAAAGCCCTTACAAAAGCCGTATTTGATAATGAGCAAGGACAAGCTCAGCGTTTACAAGCTGCTTCTTCTGTTGAGCATGGACAAATGTTCTTCAAAGATGGAAGCATAAAAACCGCATCAGATGTCTTAAATGCCTTTGCGAAGTTAGACAGTAAATCAGTTCAGTCGAACTCTGCTGAGCTAAACCAGTTAGCAGAGCGAGCGATGACAGAGGCAATGTTAGAAACCGATTCTGGTAAAAACCTCACATCACTGATTGGCGAAAGTGCAGCGAAGTCGCTTGCTGGACGTGTAGTAAAAGACTACGGCGGTGGTGTATCTGCAGCGCAGAAAAACCCGGCAGGTAGCATTAATCAAATGCAAGCGGTGTTTGATATGGAGGTGATGCATCTTAAATCGGCGCAACGTCATATCGAAGGTCTAGCAAGCACCGATCTAAGCCAAGGTGTATACGCTGAAGGACTGGCAGAGGACGCGTTTAACAAAAGTGGCGTAACCAATAATGTTGAAAGAGCTGCGGCGTGGATCATTAATGCTTCTAACTCTAAAGGAAACGATGCCGAAAATATTACGTCTTTACTGAAAGAATACGCGTCTAATGGTAAAGACTTATTGAATATGGAAAACCTAAAAGAGCTACACGCTCGATTGGTGCCTAATGTTGAGCGTGATTACCGAGGGCCAAATATTTCGGGTGGCACTTTGCCTTCAAGTATTGGCGGTGAGGGCATGTTAAAGCAGCACATTGAAGGCTTTTTGAAAGAGAACCCTGTAGAAGATAAAGACTTAGGTAAACATTTGTTCGCCGGAGTTATCGGGTACCATGGCTTTACCGATGGAAATGGTCGCATGGGGCGTATGCTATACGCGATAGCAGAACTTCGTAACGACTCGTTCAATCCTTTAGCTATGGATGCAGAAAATAGCCTTCACGGTATTAAGTGATTTTTTACTTCTATTTAATTTTTGGAGCGGCGATTGCCGCTCTTTTATTTTCCAGCTTAACCTTAATTTTTCTTCTCAATAAAACGGCTAATAGCAATAAAAATGAGACGTTGAAATAAAGTGTCGGTTTCTATCTCGCCATAAAATCTCTTTTATCCTTATTCGCTTATTTAAATGAGCCGTTATACCCAAGTGGCTTCGCTGAAACAAATATATCGATGTCACTTAGTTATAATAAATTAGACAGGACACAACATGGATACAGGAAAGATTAATATGCTTCTCTCTGAGCTAGGAGAAGTGCTGAACCTTGAGCGCGTGACAGCGTATGACGATCAAATGTGGTCACTGCATTTTGCTGAAAACAACAGTGTCGATGTTCTGCTCGTAGAGGAAAAAGGCGAGTTATTGATTTCCAAAAACCTGCTTATAGAACAAGATGATATTACGCTAGATAAACTTCAAGTTTTACTTGAATACAACTTTTTGTATCGAGAAACAGGTGGTGTGCAGTTTTGTGTGAATCCAACACGCAAAGACGTTGTTCTTCAAGTTGCTATCGCGGCTGGAAGTGAACTCACCAACATTGCTAACTTAATCATTCAGTTGAGTGAATTAGTTGATACTTGGGTACAGTTATTTCAAAACAACACGGTTGTAGATTTTAGCCAAACAGACGTACACGCATTTATTCAAGTTTAAGGCATCACACATGGTCAATATTAATACATCGCAAATACACCATGCTAAGCATCTAACCTTTATTGAAGAGCAGCTCTGAGCTGCTCTTTTTTATTACTCTGGCAACTCGTTTTTAGAGCGAGATTTCTGAGGAAAACCTCACAATGAAGGCGAAAAAGTGACAAAAATAAAGCCATTACCGACATCGTTCAATCTGCAATCGTTGTTCAATAGAGTTATTGAAACAAAAGGAAAAAGTTATGAACACGATTCAACAACTGCTCTTGGAGTTTTGCCAGCTCAATGAGTTGCCCGAACTGAATTTTGAAGAAAATGAACGTTGTCAGCTACTGGTCGATGATCGCTACATGTTGTATTTCATCGCGACAGATACGGATGATTTGATGTTGTCTGTAACGTTCGGAGGGTTAGAAAAATCCGGTGAACAACGACTAAAAGGTTTAGAGCTTCTTGCTCATGCTAACTATCAAGGAATAGGTAGTGGCAGCCTCGCACTTGCTTTGGCTCCAAACGGTCGACAGCTTGTCTTAGCAGGACGTAAACCCGTTGAGCATCTAAATACGACGAACCTTACCGCTTGGTTTCACGAAGTTATTGAACAGGCCGAGCTGTGGCAAGCGCGTTTCGCAATGTTGGATCAAGCGATTCCAACCACCTCTAATCATGAACAAGCTCATGTTCAATCACTTCGTGTGTAGGAGAGAAAAATGGTTAATACAACACAAAAAATCAGCCAAAGCCCAGTACCTGATCTAGAACAGTTTCGTGCAGTTGCTGCGCAAAAAGATGACCGAGTGATCAGTAAAAGAGGTGAAGTAAAAGAACCTTCCACATTCCACAAAGGTCATAAGTTTGCTTCTATTCACGAAGGCGTATTGAGAAGCAAATACACTAAGTTTTTCCAAGAAAACATCAAAACTCACCTTGATCTAAAGCAGGCGCTACTTAAGCAAGAAAAACCTGAGGTTGCGCTGTTGGCTTACTCCCTAGTGAGTCCTTCAGGCTATCGCGGTGAGCCACTTACTGAGCGTAAAATCTTAGAAGTTGTCAGCCTATTGGATGAAATAAAAGTGAGCAGCGATACGTACCAGCAGCTTAAAAATACGTTTGATGCGATCAGCAAAGATCCGCGTATGCAGGTGAGTTTAGAAGCCCAGTATCCAGGAAAAATGGATGGCTTCGCTGCTGAACTGTTACAGATGGGCAAAGAAAAGCTAAAAGGTTCTGGTGTGAACGCCGTTATTAACTTGGCAT
Organism: Vibrio sp. Vb1554; assembly: GCF_033344235.1. Lineage (NCBI taxonomy): Bacteria > Pseudomonadati > Pseudomonadota > Gammaproteobacteria > Vibrionales > Vibrionaceae > Vibrio > Vibrio sp. Vb1554. The sequence continues at coordinate 76,789 of NZ_JAWPOJ010000011.1, forward strand.
TACCTGGCGTTGGCTTATTGATTTCTACAGGTCGAGAGCTGCACAAAGCGGCCGTAAATGGTGATGCTGAGGCTTACCATCATCAGTTAGAACAAATTTCACAGCTGCCAGGGCGAGATCAACGTCTTTCTATGCCGATGCAGCAAACCTTGGCTCAAGGTCATGCGATACTGTCGGCTGAAGGTGGCATTGGAGCTACATTAGGTATGGCGACGGGGAGCCTGGGCACGTTCGGTGTTAGCTCTGTAGCAACGGTGGGCGTCACACCGATAGCAAAAGAGGCAATCGGTTCTGCGGCAACGACTGCTATCATGAGCGGCGGTGGTTTTGTGGCGAACCAAGCTGGGGCATACGGGTTAAATACGGAAGTAAAAGAGCAACTTATGCAAGGTGAAATGTCTGGTGTTTTACCTAGACTTGAAGTTTCCAATGCAAAAGGAGACTTTACCTTCAGTATGCAAGATCCGGCTTCTGTCCGTGCATTAATGGCGTACCTTGGTCCTAAGGAGAATACTGCAATGACTTCTCCTCAAGCGCCTAAAGAGGCACAAGAGATGGAAGCCGCTCGATTAACACTGAAAAAGATGTTGGGTTCAGAGCCAAGTGAGCACTTGGTTCCTGACGTAGACTCTATCTTGAAGCTAAGCCCAGAGGATGCACCAAGTAAAACCGAGTCTATTGCTAACGGGGCGTTTAAAAAACTGTTAGGAGAAGATTGGGATTGGCTCATGCCAGCTGTTCGAGCGATTGATAAAGGGGAAGCAAGTAAAATCAACGAAAAGCTCACCTACAAGCTCCCCCTAGATGCAGCAAACGGACGAGTTTATCTTGATAAATGCCCAAACCTGAGTGACGTCCAGTTAGAAGCGCTAGAAAAATTAGGCTCACCAAGTCAATTGCGATTGATGTACTTGGCAGAAGGCTGGGTGTAATTTCAAATGGTAAAGTAGGGAGTAGGTGCTGCTCCTTACTTTATCTACCGTCAGCGTTACTTTTTGGGGCTGGCTCATCGCCATTGAATTTAATTTTTCGACTGAAGAAACAAACACACAAGTGTCAACGTTATACCAACCCAACCAATGAGAGAAATTTCTTCCCCAACAATCGCAACTGCTAGTGCTGCTGCGATAACAGGTTCAAATAGCGTGAGTATACTAGCTCCACTGGCTGTAACAAACCGTAGCCCAAACCCAAAAGCGACGTAACCTAACCCCATTGGAATCAAGGCCATGTAGAGCATGACCGTCGTATTAGTTGACGATGCAAATAGATTATCACCCGTGATAAAAAGTGTTGGTAGAAGCAAAACTCCACCAATACCAAAAACACTTCCCATGGCCGTTTGCGATTCAATGCCGTGGTCAATCATAGCCTTTACTCCCCATGAGTAAATGGCGTACGTCAAACCTGCCAATAGGCCAAGTAATACACCCCAATGCTTCATATCCTGATCAAATAAGCTATTTGCGGATGACTCAGAAGCCAGCAACAAGGTAATGCCAATGACCCCGATTGCGAAACTCATCATCCAGCGCTTGGTTATGGTCTGATTTCGGCTAAAGAGACACTCTAACAAAGCAGAAAAGAAAGGAGCAGTGGAGATAGAAATAACCGTACCAATAGCCACACCAGCGAATCGCATTGATGAATAAAAAGCCAGTGGGTAGGTGGCTAAGGCGATAATACTAACCAGTAACGTTTTCTTCTTATGTACGACTTTTCGAAAATCTCTCTTCAGTGACTTCGCAGACAGACATGCTTGCATAAATCCACCAATACCCATAGAAAATGCGCCAATGGCGAGAGCACTGACATCCGGTGCCAAGCTGGCAGCGGTGCCCGTCGTTCCCCACAGGGTTGAAGCAAAAAGTATGGATAAAGTTCCTAATTGATAGTCGGTGAAATGTTTTTTTAACACTGTAATTTCTACCTAGTGAATGGCTGTTTTAGGGTAGAAAGAATAAAAGAAAGCGATAGAGATTTTTGTGCTGAAAAGACGGAATACTTGTTCCAGAAGACTATTTTAGTGACTATCGGGAAAACTCTCTAGGAGACATACCAAAATGCATTGAAAACCGTCGACTAAACGCGGAAAGATCACTATAGCCAACTCGTTCAGCTATCAACTGAACTGGAAGGTCTGTATGAGTCAGTAGTGCTTTGGCTTTTTCCATACGTTGTAGTGTAATGTACTTATGGACGCTTACTTTTAATTGCTCTTTAAAAAGCTTTTTAAATTGCGTCGGACTCAAGCAAGCGGCATTCGCTAACGAGGCAATGGTGAGTGGCTGATCAAGCTGCTCGGCGATCAAAACCTGTACATCTCGAATACGCGAATCCACGGAGCGAGACCGCTTTTGCTGCTCCAGCAACAGATAGAAGGTTGCAACCATTGAGTTTTCAATTTCATCATTAACCTGATACTCAAGTTGCTTTTCGACAAACTGGATAAAGCTCAGTAGAGGCGGGCTAATCGAAAACACAGCCACACTATTATCCATCAAATGAGTGGGCAAAGTGGTCATATCCGCAACAATAAAGCGTGATGACTCTTCGGCATTAAAACCGTGAGCACAACTTTTGGGGATGACTATGCAGTCGCCAACCGCCACCTTTCCGACATAACTATCCATATCAATATGTATGTTGCCCTGGAGAGGAAGCACCAGTTGATGATAATCACTATGAGTATGTCGGCTCATACGTTTCGTGTAGGAGCGAATGCTTAAGCTAGATTTCATAAAAACAACATACAGTTAAAGGATACCGCATTATAGCGTTGAAAGTATCGAGGTTGAAAGCTGGGCAGTTGTAAGCCCAGATCTTGAATGGGATGTGGTTTGTTAGTCCGCCTCGGACTCTAACGAAGCCAACCAACGAAGCACTTCCGCAGTTGCCTCAATAAGATCGCTTGGGATGTACTGGTCGACGTTACCGTCGGCGTATAGTGCACGAGCAAGAGGGACTTTTTGCATCACAGGAACGCCTTCTTCTTTAGCGATTGCGACCATACGTTTGGCTACCGCATCGGTTTCCATCAAAGTGATGACGGGCAGGGGCGTTTCGCCTTTCTTGTAATAAAGGCCAACCGCGATATGTGTTGGGTTTGTAACTAATACATTAGAACGTTTAACGTTTTCGCGTTGATTGGAGGCTTGTAGCTCTTGGTGCAACTGACGACGTTTGCTTTTTATTTCTGGACTGCCTTCCATCTCTTTGTATTCGCGCTTCACTTCATCCTTGCTCATTTTGAGCTTTTTCGTGTGATCAAACTTCTGGTACGCAAAATCTGCGGCAGCGATGACGATGAAGCCTACCGAAGAGATAATCATTAATTGTTTAATCATGACGCCAGTAATGGTCGGGACACATTCTAGCCCACAAGTTGGAATTTGCATTAAAGCGTTGATGTTACCGCGTAATGTCACCCAGATAATGCAGGAAAGAAGAGAGACTTTAAGGATCGACTTGATAAACTCAATCACACTCTTAAGGGAAAAAATGCGTTTGGCCCCTTCGACGGGATTGATCTTTTTGATGTCGGGTTTAACGGATTCACCACTAAATAGGAACCCGAACTGCCCCATATTGGAAAAGATGGCGACGAGTGCAGCAACCAGAATAATCGGAGCGAGTAGATAGGCAATTTCTTTTGCGATGGCGATAGCGACATCGACTAGCGCATCTTGGAAACCCTGATAAGCAAGCTTACTTGGTAGGAGAATAAGCGCTGAGATGTGCGACATGTAATAATCGGCGAACGCAAACAGTACAATTATGAGCGCCAAAATTAATGCAGACGATACGATTTCTTGGCTTTTGGCAACCTGACCTTTCTGCCGAGCATCGCGTAACTTTTTTGCGGTGGGTTGCTCTGTTTTTTCTGCACTCATAAAGAATCCTAAGCGTTATTGCCAAATGGTATTGAGTTGTTCTGCGAATCGGGTAATGCCGTAAAACTGTACTTCAAAGTGATCCATCATAATTCCGAGATACACGATCAGTAAAACACTCGCGATGGCACTTTTTATTGGCATGGCAAGGAAAAAAACATTCAATTGCGGTGCAAAACGACTGATAAGCGCCAGACCAAACTCAGCAAGAAACATTGCCAACACTAGTGGAGCGGACATCAACACACCAAGCCACATAAGCTGTTCAAATTGCGCGTAGAAGAAGCTCACCCATGCGTCGCTAACGGTTGGGAAAAAGTCCACGATCGGCCAAGATGTATAGCTTTTGAATAACGCATAGATAAAAGTGACAAAGCCCCCGCCAGAGAAGAACAGGGTAATCAACGTTTGGGTCAGTAATACCGCTGTTGGTGTGGATTGTGAGCCTAGCGTTGGGTTAAACATACTTGCCATGGCAGCCCCACGTTGGTTGTCGACCAGAAAACCGGCCGCTTCTATCGCCCAAAAAGGGATAGCAGCAACAAACCCTATCAATAGCCCAATTAATATCTCCTTACCCAAAATCATTATCAGCCAAATGCCGTCGGTTTCTGCGGGCAAGCTTTGCTGATTAATCATCGGAAATATAAACAGTGCGAGTGAGCAAAGCACACCATTTCTCACCATGGTGCCGCCTAACATTTGCTTGCTCAAAATAGGCAAAAAGATGAAGCATGCCATTAACCGAGGTAACGTCAGGCTGTACAAAAATAAAGCCTGGTGTAAGTCGTGATAACTCATCGTATTTGAGGAATTTTATCCATAGCAAGCGAGGCGAAGGCGTGGAGCTCTGCCCCTAGCCATTGCGTTGTGACGAACAGCGTAATAATGACCGCGATAAGCTTGACCACAAAGCCTAACGTTTGTTCTTGGACCTGAGTTAACGCCTGAATAAGCGACACCAATGTACCAACCAATGCTGCGACTAAAATCGGCGGTAATGACAAGTACAACACTAGGGTTAATGCTTGAGTCGTGAAATGAATGATTTCAGCAGAATGCATACTTTCTCCGTGATTAACCGTAACTCAACACTAAGCCGTGGGTGAGCTTTGTCCAGCCGTCAAGCAAGACAAAAAGCAACAATTTGAAGGGGAGGGAAATCGTCATTGGCGATACCATCATCATCCCCATCGCGAGTAGGATATTCGACACAATTAGGTCAATAGCGATGAACGGTAAGTACAACAGAAAGCCAATTTCAAAAGCGCGAGTAAGCTCGCTGACGGTAAATGCGGGCAGTAAGAGCAATAAGCTGTCCGACTCTAAACGGTCTACGTACTTCTGTGGCCACAATGTGCGTGCAGCATCAGTGAAGAATATGACTTCGGTTTCCCGAATATGCTTTTTCAAAAATTCTCGATAAGGCTGTAAACCGCTTTCAATGAGGCCTTCTACACTTGCAGAATCTTCAAGGGAGATATCATGCTGCTTTACGTAGTCGTAGGTTTCAAACCCGACGGGAGCCATGATGAAAATTGACAGAATGATAGCCAATCCGTAAAGCGCCATATTCGGCGGAATTTGCTGTACACCGAGAGCGTTACGCAGCAGTGAGAATACAACGGCGAGTTTCACAAATGACGTCGCCATCATGGCGATAAATGGGATCAGTGCCAGCAGTGCTAAGCTGACAATGAGATTGAGCTCGTCGGGTAACTGGATCATGCTGGCTCCTGCGTGCCACCGAACAGCTCCAGTACGCGCACACCTAAATGTTCGTTAACATTAACCAGTTCACACTCACCAATGATTTTGCCGTTGGCACGCAATGTTACCGGCTTAGATACAGGCTGGTTTAGCTCGAATACGTACCCTGGCTGAAGCTGGTTAAGCTGCTCTAGCGTGATGGTTTGATGGCCGATATCAAACGTGAGTTCCACAGGCAGTTGCTGGTGGTCGGTTAACATTTCTGAAGTGTTTACGTCATTCATATTGGTTTCTTTTTCAATAATGTGAAGAGTTTGGTCATCTAACTGGCAGCGCCAGAGATTCTGGTTAGATACTTGAAAAATGGCTTGTTGCTTGGCGATGTAACCATCGTCAAAAAAGATGACATCTCCCAGCTCGAGCGAATTAAATTCGCTTAACGTCAAATGGGTCCTTCCAAGACTTAACCACACAGGTAAAGCGAGGTGTCGAGCTTGTAGAGCAGCGCTGTTTGGTAGCGCATCCAACAACACGTCTGATCCTTCGCTAACCCACAAACAAAGAGAGCCGTTAGGCTTATTGAGCGTTAACATTAAAGTATGCTCTTGGGCCTGGCTCGCCTCTAACGGCTGTAGTTGACTAAGAATGGGTAACTGACCAAATAGCGCTTTGATTGCCTCACTATGCGGTTCTATCTGTGAGCTCAAAAGTGCTAACTGGAGGGAGTTAGGCAGGGACTCAAACGCAGTAGCATTTAAGGTCGATTTCAGCCAATGTTGGAGCTGCGCACGAGAAAAGTCTACTTGTAGGGTTTGCCCTCCAATCAACGTGGTTAAACGGAACCCTTCAAATGAAGGGATTTGAGCAACAGTAATCGATACGCTCTGACCATCAGTCCCTTGGAAGTGGCACTGTTTTGCACAAAGTTGATTGCTGAGCGCGATACTTTCTGCATCCACTTTGGGTATTATTAACGGTGTCATAGGTCATTCTCCGCTTGCCATTCTTCATACACGCTGCGTTGTTGGCGTGAGTGTTGTTGTTCATGTTGTTGTTGATCGAGCTGTTGAGTTTGTTCGCTGATCGCTAAGCGAAGTGGCTGCTCACCACCGAATCGGTTTAGCCGTTCAGCAAGATCTTGTCTAGCTTGCTGGCTAATAATGGAAAGGGCATGCTCTTGTCGAATCGTCACGCTATACCCTTGAGCGTCCAACTTGATGTGGATTTCGCCACCTTTTAATTGTCCTTCACTTAGAAACAGCCGAACCTCTTTGTTGTCCGATGCGGTTGGCAGAGCAACATAGATTTTATCCACCAATTGCTGGAGTAATTGGTTTACGTCTCGCGTTGGGCTTGGTTGAGCCTGCGAAGCAACACTTTTTAGGATGACATCGCCTTGTGTTACCGCACTTGCAAGGGGTTGAGAAGGCACTTTTTCTTCATCCGTTTTAACGGCGACTAGTGCGCTTTTCGTCACGATTTTTTCAAGAGGCTTAGTTTCAGGCAGGCCACCAGTTTGGTCTGATCGTTTGCCTGTATTCTGTAGCGGCGGAGTTGCACGCTTATTGTGCGTTTTTTCAGTTTGCCTTTTCGTTAAGCCAACAATGTTAATCCCATCTTGAGCGAGCTCTGTCGCTGTCGCATTTTGGGGGAGCAAGCCAGATTCAAGCGTAGAGAGATACTCCGGCGAGGTATGTTTATCCATCGGCGTCGGTTTATCATCTTTCAAATGAGCTTGAAAGTGAGGATCAACACGCTCGGTAGAAGGGGAGCTTAGAACTGTGTCGCCATCGCTTTTTCCATCATTTTTAAGCAATTTATTGTTTTCGCTAATTATTTCTTCGCTATTTGCTGCGTCGTCTTGCGGTTTCTCTATATCTCTCTTAGTGACGACGTCACTTTTACCTTTTAAAGTGGAGGTGTTTTTGTCAGCGTTGGCTTCTTGGTTCGATGAGTTAGGTTTCTTATCTAGACCTTGAGATGTCTTATGCCTTAGCGGTATGTCTTCTTCGCCAGTATGATTCTTTTGGGGATTCGCAACGATAGACTCCTTTCCCTTGCTAGGCTTCTTCGTCATTGCATGCTCGAATTGTGATTGAAGCTCGGCCTCCTTCTCGAGAGGCGCTTGTTCTGGCGTTGATTTGTGCAGCGTATTCGATGCTTCAGTTGTTGGGGTAATGCGCATAGTGAACCTTTAGATAATGTCGACAGTGCGAAACTCTTCCTGTTCGAGTTCTTCTTGGTATTGCCTTTCTCGCGATTTTTCCGCGACTTCTTGTTGCTGCAACTGAACGAATTTTTCTTTGGTTTTATGGGCTTGTCGCGCCTCTTTTTGCTTTTCTTTAAGTGCCGAGCGTTCGATTTCAAGCGCTTTTTTTGACTCGGCCACACGCTGTTTAAGTTCGGCTTCTCTCTCTCTTAACAACGCGATTTCTTGTCTTAATGTTTCCAGCTCTTTGAGAACGAGCGTTTGTTGTTTTGCTTTAGCAAAACGTCGCTCTTCTTCTTCCTGGCGCCAAACGTGATAGTCCGCGACAGAACGTTCGGCCTTTTGAACCTGTGCTGTGGCGTTTGACACGCGGTATTCTTGACGCTTGACGGCTTTATCCGCACGGTCAGCGCGAATTTTTTTGATTTCTAATAAGCGTTCTATCATTGTTTCACCATCCCTTTAAGTTGAGCGATAGCGCCATCAAGATCGCTTGGTTCATGAGTGCCTTGGCGTAAAAAGGCGCGTATATCATCACTTTGTGCTATGGCCATATCCGCTCGGCTATCTGCACCATGTTGGTATTCGCCAATTTTGATTAGCAGTTCAACTTCTTCATACTTAGCTAACATTTCGCGAATATGAGCAGCAGACGCCTGATGATCGGATTCAACGATTTGATTCATCACTCGGCTTGCTGACCGAAGTACATCAATCGCAGGGTAGTGGTTCATTGCCGCAAGTTTACGCGAGAGAATAATGTGCCCGTCTAAAATTGAGCGAGTTTCATCCGCGACAGGCTCTGTCATGTCGTCACCTTCCACCAACACGGTGTACAGTGCTGTAATTGATCCTTTGTCTGATTGTCCAGCTCGTTCCATCAGCTTTGGCAAAGCGGCAAAAACGGAAGGCGGATAGCCACGTCGTGTTGGTGGCTCGCCTGCGGCTAGTCCAATCTCCCTCTGTGCGCGGGCGAAACGCGTTACAGAATCCATCAGCAGTAGCACGCGTTTACCTTGGTCACGAAAATATTCTGCGATAGAAGTGGCAACAAAAGCGGCTTTGGCGCGCTCCATTGCTGGGCGATCAGAGGTAGCGACCACTAAAACCGATTTGGCCATTCCTTCTTCGCCTAGGTCATGCTCAATAAACTCGCGCACTTCGCGTCCGCGTTCACCAATTAAGGCGAGAACGGTCACGTCAACTTCTGCGGAGCGAATCAGTTTTGCCAGTAGGGTACTTTTACCCCCGCCAGCCGCTGCAAAAATACCCATGCGCTGACCTTCACCACAGGTCAGTAGCCCATCAATGGATCGAACGCCAAGAGAGATTGGCTTTTCAATTAGTTTACGTTGCATTGGTGGTGGCGCATCGCGATAAACAGGATACCAAGCACTTGGTTCCTGACTCTGCGTACCATCGAAAGGACGTCCAAGCCCGTCAAGCGTTGTACCTAACAGGTGGTCGCCAACACCCACTTCGTGCATTTTGCCCATTGGGCTTACTTCTGTATTTGAGGAAATCCCAAACATATTTCCTAACGGGGTGAGCAAAGCGTGATGCTGCTGGAAGCCAACCACTTCCGCTAACAAAGACAGAGTTTGATCGGGATTGCGCAACTCACACAGTTCACCTACACGAACGCCAGGGACGACAGCTTTGATAATGGTGCCGGTGACTTGTGTAACGCGCCCGCGAATTTGGATCAAACGCGTGTGTTTAATCGCAGATTGTTGGATATCAGTGATGTATGAGAAATCGTTCAAGGTAAAAATATGCGCAATGATTGATGCTGAGAGGATAGAAAGTATAAGAATCAATTTATAGTGAATATCAGTCGGGAGTTTTTAGAAAACTGAAAGCGCACTAAAAAAACACGTCTGATTTTGACAGCTTCAACAAAGCGCACTTTCTATAATTCGCCTGTATTGTGCGGAAGGAGTGCAAGTGAATGAGTATTATCAACAATCATATCGCAACAAATCCAAAGTTTGATGCGTCTATCCAAAACGGGTTGGAATCGTCTCGCCCCGACGTTTCACAAAAAGGCAATTATCGCGGTGAAACCGTCCGTGTTCACAATGCTACACAATCACTTTTTGATGCGATGGAAGAACTCACTTCACTCGGTTCCGAAAAAGCAGAGAAAGATCTGACTAAGCGCAAAGTGAAAGACAGTGGTGTTCGAGTTAATGAAGCACATGAACTCGTTTCGGACTATTTAAGAAAAGTCCCTGATCTTGAAAAGAATCAAAAAATCAAAGATTTGGCTACAAAAATGGCGGGAGGAAATATCTCGACCATCGCGCAATTACAAGCCTACTTGAATGGGTTTTCCGACGAGAAAAGCCATCAATACCTCGCGCTAAAAGCCGTTAAAAAGTTTTTGAGTGCGAGTCCAGAAAGTAAACACCTACTAGCGCTGATTGACCAAGCACTTCTAAGAATCGAGCAAAACCCAGATACATGGTCTCAAATTGATACGGAAATCCGTGTCTCAAATTTTGCTGATGAATATAGCCAAGAGCAAGAGTTTAGCTCTTTGCATCAGCTGCGCGGCTTCTACCGCGATACCGTTCATAGTTATCAAGGGCTCGGCGCTGCTTATCAAGATGTGGTGGCGCGCTTTGGTGAGCAGGAGGTATCGACCGCTGTTGACTTTATGCTGCAAGGCATGAGTGCAGATCTTAGTGTTCAAGGTAGCAGTATCGATTCGGTTAAGTTGCAGTGGTTGATGTCCGATATGCAAAAACTCAAAACTCTAAATACGTTGCAAGATCGTGTGAGTCAGTTGTTCCAAATGTTTAAACCGGAAAGGACGAATTATGGCTTATCAAGTTTCTAATTTGATGGCTGATGTGATTGCGTTGGTAGAGCAGCGATGGGTAAGCAGTGATGAGATATGGAAAGTCGCCAACGCAATGGAATTGACGGCGGTAGAACAAAAAATCGATTTTTTTCGAGAGTTCCATAAGTTAGTTCGCGCAATCCCAATTGACGTATTCGCCGATGAAGAACAACGACAGAATTTAATCCAAGCGGTACAAAAGGCGCTAGACGAAGCCATTGATATAGAAGAAGAGGAAGCGTGGGAAGATGAGTTGGATTGATGCATCCGTCGATGAATTTTGCCGAGGAATGGGGCTCGATGCCGTCGATTTCTCATCAGCTGGACGGGTGCAGCTGGATTTTGAGCAAAGTGGTACGCTGCATATTGAGCGACAGGGTGAGCAGTTATTCTTGATGTTGTCTCGAGCGTTATCTTGGCATCAAACCAGTGACATTATTCAAAGTGCACTGTGTTTGTGTCATGCCGATCAAGGCTGGCCTTTCGAAATTAAAACCGGCTTGTTAGATGAACAAACTCTGGTTTTTTCAGCAAGGCTAAAAGGAGAAGAAGTAACACTTCCGACCTTAGAGCAAGCGTTTACGCTTTTGGCTCGTCTACATAACGATGTGGCAGGCTCATGACTCGAGTCAGCACTTTAAACGTAGGCATCGAAGCCTTTACGCATGTTACTCATAGTGAAGTTAAGGCCGATTTCCCAGAGCGATTTCAATTGCTTCCTGATGGTCAGGCGGTCGCTACACATTTAGAGAAGCTCTATGATCTCAGGCCTTCAGACCAATATCTCATCGCGTTAACTAAGCCCAAGCTGCTGCACTCAGAGTTGTTGCGTCCAGAAAAATACCGTCAACAATTTGATGAAACGTTAGCTCAGCTGCAAGTTCTTGCACAGGATTCAGGCTCCGCTTCTTTTATCAAAGCATCTGAAACGCTACAAAGTACGCAACTAGATCAGCGTTACCTCACTATGGCGCTCAATCTCCTTATTCAGGTCTAACCAACATGTTGAGATCCAAAGACATTGAACTCTTACTTGTTCACGCTGCGCTACAAGTTCAATACCAAAAGCCAGAGCATGCCATTTCTATTCTCGATGCGGTTCTAGAAATAGAACCGCAGCACAAAGAGGCGATGCAAACACTTGCTGTGGCGTGTTTACAAAGTGGTCGATATACCCGGGCGATTGAGGTGTGTGAGCACTTATTAAAATCTGACCTTCATCCTGACTCGGCAGGACTCTGGTTTTGTTTAAGCCAAGCGCGTTGGAAACAAAATGACGTCGATGGGGCACGCCAAGCGCACCGACGCTATCTGCAATCTTTAAATAGTGAATCACATGAATAAGTTGATCGATATTCTAAACAAAGTAGGGCAACGCAAAGACATCATGCTTGCGGTGATGTTACTCGCGATCGTCTTTATGATGATATTGCCACTTCCTACCGCACTGGTGGATGTGCTGATTGGCACCAACATGAGCATTGCGGTGGTGCTGCTTATGTTAGCGATTTACATCACCACGCCACTTGAGTTCTCTGCATTTCCTGCGGTGCTATTGATCACGACATTGTTTCGTCTGTCTTTATCTATCACGACAACCCGCTTGATCTTGCTACAAGGCGATGCTGGTCAAATCGTTTATACATTCGGTAACTTCGTTGTGGGCGGTAACTTAGTGGTCGGTATCGTTGTGTTCCTGATCATTACCATTGTTCAGTTTATGGTGATCACCAAAGGCTCAGAAAGGGTAGCAGAAGTTAGTGCGCGCTTCTCACTCGATGCGATGCCTGGTAAGCAGATGAGTATTGACGGTGACATGCGTGCCGGAGTAATTGACGTACACGAAGCTAGGCACCGACGATCACTGATTGAAAAAGAAAGCCAAATGTATGGCTCGATGGATGGCGCGATGAAGTTCGTTAAAGGCGACTCCATTGCGGGTCTGGTCATCATTGTGGTCAACATCTTAGGTGGCGTCACGATCGGGGTAACGCAAAAAGGCATGAGTGCTTCTGAAGCACTTGAATTGTTTGCGATTTTGACCGTTGGCGATGGTTTGGTATCGCAGATCCCGGCACTCTTTATCGCGATTACCGCCGGTATTATCGTGACGCGTGTTTCTCATGAAGATTCTTCTGATCTTGGGTCGGACATTGGTGGGCAGGTCATTGCTCAGCCACGTGCGCTTCTTATTGGTGGTGTGCTTTTGGTGCTGTTCGCACTCATCCCTGGGTTTCCAAAAATCACTTTTCTGGTCTTGGCCGCCGTGGTTGGTGGTGGTGGTTTCTTCCTTTTCTATCAACAGAAAAAACAAGCTGAATCAGATAGCACCGACTTATCAAGCTTTGTTTCGCAAGGGGCCGGTTCGCCAGCAGCGAAGCCAAACAAACCCACTCCATCTAGAAACAGTAAAGGCAAATTAGGTGAGCAAGAAGAGTTTGCCATGACGGTCCCACTCTTGATCGATCTTGACGCGAGCCTTCAGGAAAGCTTGGAAGCGGTCGCATTAAATGAAGAGCTAGCAAGGGTTAGACGCGCACTATATCTCGACCTAGGCGTGCCTTTCCCAGGCATCCACCTGCGCTTTAACGAGGGGATGCAAAATGGCGAGTACTTAATTCAGTTACAAGAAGTCCCGGTTGCACGAGGACGAATTGTTAAAGATCAACTCTTGGTGACAGAAGGGAATGAACAGATCGATTTATTAGGCGTGCCTTATGAGCAAGATGAAGATTTTCTACCCGGCATTTCTAGCATTTGGGTGGCACAGAGTTATGAGCAAAAACTCGTAGCCAGTCATGTCGGTTTTCTCACACCCGACAGGATTTTAACGTACCACTTGTCTCATGTTCTTAAGGAGTACGCACAAGACTTTATTGGTATTCAGGAGACGCGTTATCTGTTGGAGCAGATGGAAGGCAGTTATTCGGAGCTAGTCAAAGAGGCCCAGCGTATTGTTCCGTTGCAAAAAATGACGGAAATCTTGCAACGCTTGGTTTCTGAAGACATTTCTATCCGAAACCTTCGCGTGATCTTGGAAGCGATGGTTGAGTGGGGCCAAAAAGAGAAAGATGTTGTACAGCTGACGGAGTACATTCGTTCCAGCTTAAAACGTTACATTTGCTACAAATACGCGAGCGGACAAAACATGTTGCCCGCTTACTTATTGGATCAAAGTCTCGAAGACACAATACGCAGCGGTATTCGTCAAACCTCAGCAGGGAGTTACTTGGCGTTAGACCCGTCAGTAACGCAACAATTTGTCAGTGATGTGAAACAGACCATTGGTGACTTAAGCCGCATGCCGAATAAACCTGTGCTAGTTGTGTCTATGGATGTACGCCGATATGTGCGAAAGCTTATTGAATCGGAATACTACGATCTGCCCGTTTTGTCATTTCAAGAACTAACCCAGCAAATCAATATTCAGCCACTTGGAAGGGTGGGGATGTAATGAAAACAAAACTAATACTCTCGCTGGCGCAAGCGGGGACCGAAGTGACGCCATACTTTTGGCAACAAAGTGAAATTCAACTTGGTTATCGAATTGAAGTTGAAGGCTTAGAGCTCGTTTTTCGGGTGGAGGACGGTGAAATCATCATCGTTCTTCTGAAACGCATTCGTCCAAAATTGGGGTTGAGTAACCCCTTTGCCGGCTTATTTCTCTTGGCTGAACATGCCATTCAACTTTATCCCTCCGATTGGGTCATTCGCGGCAACGTCGATGTGTTACGTGGTAGCAACATGAGCAGCCAGCGATTGGCACAGTTCTATCTAAAAGCATGCGGTGCAAGCCATGATGAGCTAGACGGCTGGTACTGTTTACGCCTAGCAGATTATAGACCTTTGAAAAAGTTGAAAAAGTAAAAACTCACGACTGTTACTGACAGCACCGATGAGATGACCCGCTTTAAGATAGGAATCAAGATGAAGCAACCGTTTACCGATGCGATTGAGAACGCTGAGCTTGCCATTAGAAAAGCTGAAGACAGAACCGATATTTTTAACGAGCTATTGGAAGGCTTAGGTGTTGGTCCTGTTGCGGGGGATGTTTTACTTGGAGGCATAAAAGCGCCAGTAGATACCATGAAACGTGCAGAGCAAGAGCTAATAGACGAAGTCCAGCGCCGCCGGCAACAACAAAATCAGCTACAAGGTACGTCAGGTAAACGCAGAAAGCGTCCCACAGTGATGCGCGGCATGATGATTTAGAGGTTTGGAAATGACGAATATGAAAACGACTGGCTCTACGACAGGAGCAACAGACACAGCTGCGAGTAGTGCACCATTACCCACTTTCCAACAAAACTTGATAGAGGCATTTACCCCTGTACTGGGTGAAGCAGAGACTCAGCAACTTGCCTCGATAATCTCTTCATTGCCAACTATCTCGGGACAAACGGAATCACAAAGCATCGCGCTTTATGTTGATACGCTTGAAAACCTAAAAGCGAAAAATAACGCGTTTGCTGGTATATCATTGACCGACACCGCATCTGTTTGGCTAAAGTCGCTACAAAGTGCTAACTCAGATGGTGAATTAACCGCAGCCGAGTTTAATGCTCAAACAAACCAAACGCTATCAAATCAGTTTCAGGCTTGGTTTAGTAAGTTACTGACGGAAAACGTAGATAGCTCGTTATCTACTGAGTTTGTTAGTCAATTTAATCTGGGCACTCAGAGTAACCAAGCGGAGCAGATCGCCAACCTCTCCGAGACAGGTCTGGCTAACGCCACCAAAGAAATTTCTCTTTTTGTTGCAGAGCTTGCTAATCAAATGGGCTCCCGTGAAGTGAGAGATGCTTCTATTTCTTTTCTTCGCAATGCCTTTAGTAGCTTAGGTTCCGTTAATCTCGCGCAACTGAAGAGCTCGGATTTTCTGTTGACTAAAGAGAGTTTCGCTCTTCAAGTCTCAGCTCAATTAAAAAGTAGTTTTCAAGGCATTGGTATTACTTTAAGCACCGATGACGCAAGTGCGCTAGCTAGCAGAATTACCTGGACTCCTGGTATTTCTAAACAGCAGCTTAAAGAAGCGTTAGATGAAATGGCCGCTCAAGTGAAAGGCCAATATAGTGCAGCTTATGGTGAGGCGACTGGAACGAACAATCTAAAAGCAGCACTTAACACTGTTATTGGTGGAACTGAGCCTTTGACCCTTTCTAGCTTGTTCGCCAACTTCGCGGTGAGTTTAACAAATATAGAAATCGACGACTTTTACCAGGACAGCGCGATAGCCGATGTCCAAAAGACACAAATAACGGCAGCTCAAGTTAATTTGATCAAAGAAAACACCGAACGAGATATCCGATTACAGTTTGAAAAAATAGTAAAAGGTGAATCTACCGGGGCTTCATTTACTGAGCGATACGAGGCATTGCGCAAGAACTTAGGAGCATTGAAAGGGCGTCTACTCAATATCACCGATAAAGAGAAAGCGGATCGCGAGGTGAGAGCAGAGCACTCTCTAACGGCTCGTGATTTGTTGGCCGTTGTTGAGTCCAGCATTGGAGACCGTTTTGATGAGCAAGTGCTGCTTGCGCTAAATGAGCGTCGTGTTAACCGTTTAGAGAAACGTAATGACCAGAAAGAGGCATTAGAGGATCTCACAATACAGCTTAAAGTTTTTGGTGTTGTGCAATCAAAAATTCACTCTACGCAAAGTGTTGATGGGGTTTATAAACCGGGATATCCAGAAAGTAACTTCAAAGCGAGTGACTTTAACTACAGTAATCAAACGGATTTTGAAGCTTCACCTGAGTACAAGTATTTGACGGATAATAAGATAACAAACCATCGAGACTTCCTTCAAACACAAGGTATTACTATCGGTGATGGTGCGTCGTACCAAGACGAAGAGAAGTCGAAAAAACTGTCTAATTTTTCTAGTTCTGTCAGTGCTAAATCCAAGTTGCTTAACGATGAAGTGCAAATCAAAACCACTGAGCTGAACGACACCAGTTCTCAATACAACTCGACCGTTGAAGCGATGAACAAGTTTGTTCAGAAGTACCACAGTATTTTACAAGAAATCCTACGAGCCATTTAAGGATAACCAACCATGACTAAAACAAACGCGACCGATCCATCCCAAATGCAAGCAGAAGAGCTGCTGTCTTTTCTGGAAGAGGGAGGCACGCTAAAAATGTTGCACGATGTGTCTCAGGACACCATCGAACACATTTATGCCGTAGGTTACAACTTTTTCCAATCGGGAAAGATTGAGCAAGCAGCGAAAGTATTTCAATTACTCAGCATGCTTGATCATTATCAGGCGCGATTTTTCATTGGCCTTGGCGCGGCTCGTCAGGAGTTGGGTGAGTATCTGCAGGCAATAGACGCCTACAGCTACGCAGCGCTAGTGGACGTAAATGATCCACGCCCACCTTTTCACTCTGCTGAATGTCACCTGAAACTGGAACAACTGACAGAAGCAGAGAGTGGGTTTTACAGCGCGAAGGAGATGTCTGCCGGAAAATCACAATATGCAGATTTGCATGAGCGTGCAGGCATCATGTTAGAAGCGGTGAGAAATAAAAAGGAGTAATTAGACTATGAGTTCTATTGCACTTGACCGCATCCAGACACAGGTTTATAGCCCTGAATCTGGCCAAGCCACGTTAGATAACGTGCAGAAAACGGCGCCTACAGCGACGCCTTCTGTGACGGTAGAAAACGTGAAGAGTAAAGATGCAGATGTACTGAACACCGGAAAAGTAAAAGTTCAGTTAGATGCACCTAACGCAGCTGTTAGTGACAAAGTGAATGATTTGACGCTAAAAGCCATGGCACAGCTGCAAAAGATCGTCGATACCATTGCAAAATCTCTCCATGCAGTTGCAGACCAAACAGGTTCGATTGCCGTCAAAATCATCGCAGGATCTGCTGATGATTTTGAAGTAGAGCTTGCTGCTATCACGGATAAACTGAAAAGTGCTCAAAACGAGCTGAAAATTCAGGAAGTGAAGGTCGCCAAAGCTAAGCACGAAAAAGAGATGGTGGAAAACCAAGACAAAATCAAAGAATCGGAAGCCGCTGCAAAAGAAGCCCAAAAATCAGGCTTAGCAGCGAAGATCTTTGGTTGGATCAGTGCGGTGGTTTCTATTGTTGTTGGTGCCGTAATGGTGGCAACGGGTGTTGGTGCAGCAGCCGGTGCACTTATGATCGCTGGTGGCGTTATGGGAGCAGTGAGCATGGCGTTGCAAGAGCCAGCCGTTCAAGATGCGCTAAAAGAAGCGGGCGTAAATGTCGATGTGCTAAACAAAGTCGTAATGGCATTAGAAATCGCCGTCGCGGTTATTGGAGCTGTTGTGACGTTTGGTGGTGCAGCAGCTGGCGGTATCGCGAAACTTGCAGCAAAAGGTGCTGGTAAGGTAGCTCAAAAGGTCACGGAAATCGCTACGAAAGCCGCTGCAAACATGGCGAAAGTGGCGGATATGGGCACAAAAGCTGCGACAACAACAGCGAAAGCGATTCGTTATGGCGCAGAAACCGTCGATCTTGCCGTCAATGTGGGGAAAGGCGCAACGGACAGTGTCCATGCTGCTAACAATGCTCACGTGACAGAGATTCAGGCTGATATCACAGACCTTCGAGCCAAAATGACTTTAAGCCAGGCTGTCATTGATAAGCTCAAAGAAGAGATTGGTAAGTTGATGGAAGACTTCCAAGAGTTGATGAGCCTCATCATGCAAATGATTCAAGCGAAAAGTGAAACTATGCAAACGGTGTTAAGCCGTCCTGCAACGGTATAAGGAGTTTATTATGCTAGATAAAGTAGGCGGAACGGGTCGTGGTGAACTATACGGTTTAGGCGATACCATAAAAACCAACAAAGCAGAAAAAGCGCCGGAAACAAAGCTTGAAGCGGGCGCCGTTAAAAGCCAAAGTGAGTCAGGTGTTTCTGGTGCAGCACGCTACCAGTTAGAGACACCTAAAGCTCCTACAGTGAGTAACCAAGCTCAAGTTGTTGCAAACCTAATGAGCGCTCTTGCACCGACGGTGAGCTCATTAATGAGCACAACGATGAAAGCGCTCAACGGTGAGGAGGTGATCAAGTCACCATCAGATGCGGTATCACAATCGTTGACGCTATTAACATTGTTGTATCAAGTATCAAAGCTGAGCCGTGAGCAGCAAGTGCTACAACGTGAAATTGCTGTTGAAGCAAACGTCGCGAGTTTAGAAAGCCAAGCGGCAGAACTCAACAACTCGGCAAGCGCAATGATCGCGATGGCAGTCGTTTCGGGTGTATTAGCGGGTGCTACCGCAATTATTGGTGCCCTTGGTTCTTTCAAAGCAGGGAAAGAAATCAAGAATGAAATGGCGAGCAATAATGTACTGAAAACGCAAAAAGCTGGCTTCGATCAAGCAGAAGAGTTATTAAATAACAATAGCTTGTCTAAAACGCAGCAAGATCAGGTTAAGCGTGCGTACTCACTAGCGAAAGACAATATCGCAGACACGACAGCGCAGCTGACAAGTGGTGGCCGTAAGTTCGATAAGTTGATGAGCTCAAACCAAGCGAAGAACGCTATTCTTCAAGCTTTGGGCCAGATGGCAAACTCAGCATCGAATGTAGAGCAAACCAAAGCGCAAGCGCGCAGCAAAGATGATGAAGTACAAGCGACTCGCGCACAAGCAGCCAAACAGAAAGCCGATGAAAACATTGGTTTCCAAGAAGGTTTATTGAAAGAGCTACGTGACTTGTTCCGATCTATCTCAGATAGCCAGAACCAAGCGTGGCGAGCATCAGTCCCAACGGTGTAACCATCCGTTTCACTAACTACAAAGCGTTGTTTATACAACGCTTTTTTTATTTCAGCTATCTAAACTAGATACGGATATTTACTGGGTGATTTGTTTGTAAAGCAATATAACGTAGTGAGTTACATTGCATAAAAGTTACTGTTTTTGTTGAACTCAGCTCAAAGCTAACAACTTCATAGTAGCCTTGTTGCGTAAAATTAAGTTAAAGTGCCATTATTATTCACAAAAAGTGTGTTTAAGAATTTTTTGTAGTGAAGGGTGTAATTAGATACTCAATAACAAAATATGGTAGTTCGACTGGTGAGTATTTGGGAACAGAATTATATAAAACTCAACTTAATAAGTAGTCGAAGATGGAAGATATCAGTTTAGCATCAGATTTAGTGATTTATCTGACTACGGTTGGAATTTTAGGTATATTTGCTTGGTTTTTGTTTGTTATTTATTTGAAATCCAAGTGGTTGAAGTATCTTGAAGATGCTCTTGATAATGGAGTTCGATACTACACTCTGAATATATTCTTATCAGGTCACGGAGTATTACAATATGGAACTGTTTTTCTGAGCACTTTTCATGCGAAACGATATAAAATGTTAGAGAAGAGGGATAAGGTTCCAATTCATATTCAACGATTGTTTGTTCTCTCATTCGTATTATTTATTTCAAGTACATCATGTCTTCTGGCTGGAGTTATAACTCATCATATTTATATAGAATAAAGGTTATTTAACAAGATTATAGTAATTTGACCTGAGTATTTCTATTTAATAGATAATTTAGAATGGACATATCAGTCAGAAGTGGACCCCGATGGTTGGACACATAAACTAATTTCTTAAGTGGTTGATCTTGCTCATGCAGCGTATCTTTGTCTACCGAAGTAGGCTTCATCAGGAGTGAGATCATTGAGTCCTTGATGATTACGCTCTTCATTATAAAACACCATGTAGTGACCGATTTCAAGTTCTGCCTCTCGGGGTGTGGTGTAAGCTTTTAAATAAACCTCCTCATATTTTAGGCTTCGCCATAGTCGTTCGATAAAGACATTATCAACCCAGCGACCTTTTCCATCCATGCTGATCCGTATTCCGTGGTTAAGTAACTTCTCCGTGAAGTCAGAACTGGTGAACTGGCTGCCCTGATCGGAGTTAAAAATATCAGGTGGCCCGTAGTGTTGAAGCGCGTCGTCAAGAGCCTCAATGCAAAAGCTGGTATCCATGGTGTTCGATAAGCGCCAAGACAACACTTTACGGCTATACCAGTCGATAATAGCGACTAGGTACAGGAACCCTTTAGCCATTGGGATGTACGTGATATCAATAGCCCAAGCTTGGTTCGGGTAAGTGACTTCGATATCACGCAACAGGTAGGGGTAAACCTTGTGTGCTTTGTTCGCCAGTGTTGTTTTTGGCTTGGGATAAATCGCTCCAATGCCCATCTCACGCATGATCCGAACGATACGCTTGCGATTAACGTTGTGGCCCTTTTTAGCCAGCTCGGTTCGAATACGCCTACTGCCCATGAACGGATATTGAAGGTGGATCTCGTCAATCATACGACGTAATTCAATCTCTTCAACAGAGAGTCCGACAGGCTGATAATAAGCCGTAGAGCGAGCAACATTGAGAAGCTCGCACTGACGCTTTATTGGTAACTGGGTGAATTTATCCAGCGAACTCTTTCGCTGTGCTCGGTCTAACGACCGAGCACTTTGGCCAAAAAATCATTTTCCATGGTCAATTGACCGATCTTGGCGTGGAGTTTGTCCACCTCTTCGGAGCTGTCCTTGCCCGACTGAGTTTCAGAGGCAAAAATCATGGCAGCATTTTCAAGCAACTCTTTTTTCCATGTAGAGATTTGGTTAGGGTGCAGGTTGTACTTCTGCGCTAACTCAGCGACAGTTTTATCACCTTTGGCGGCAGCAAGTGCCACTTTAGCTTTGAATTCAGGAGAGTGGTTTCTACGTTTTCTAGTCATAATCTGTTCCAGTATTTTTGGGTACTATCAAAACAGATCAATCACTTAAAGTCATGTCCGAAAATTGGGGGCCACTTCTGTCTAAAGATTTAATTTTCTAGACTATACGGTTTACGCTTATATAGAGCCATTATATAACGGCAGAATATGCCAATAAAATGGTGATTACTAAGCTAACCGCCAAGGATGAGAACTCAAACGTTATCAAATTGTTAACGGTTGCTATACTTAAACGGTCATCAACACAGGTAAAAGGGATGTTCAATGTTTAAGTTTAAGCAAATCGCACTTGCTGCTTCTTTAGCGGCACTCACAACAGGCTTTTCTGCGTCTGCGGAGGAAACGTTTGTCACTATTGGTACCGGTGGCGTAACAGGGGTTTATTATCCGACTGGTGGCGCTATTTGTCGCTTGGTTAACAAATCGCGAGAAGATCACGGTATCCGTTGTTCGGTAGAAAGTACTGGGGGGTCGATTTATAACATCAACACTATTCGTGCTGGTGAATTGGACCTCGGTATCGCGCAATCAGACTGGCAGTATCATGCTTACAAAGGAACCAGTAAGTTTGAAGAAAGCGGGCCTTTTAAAGAGCTACGCGCCGTATTCTCCGTTCATCCAGAACCGTTTACTGTCGTTGCACGTAAAGACGCGAACATCAAAACTTTTGATGATTTGAAAGGTAAGCGCGTTAACATTGGTAATCCTGGTTCTGGTCAGCGAGGTACTATGGAAGTGCTAATGAACCAGTATGGTTGGAGTAACGACGACTTTAAGCTTGTCTCTGAGTTAAAAGCAGCAGAGCAATCAAAAGCACTTTGTGATAACAAAATTGATGCGATGATTTATACCGTTGGTCACCCAAGTGGAGCGATTAAAGAAGCCACTACGTCGTGTGATAGTAATATCGTAACGGTAGCTGGACCTAATGTAGAAAAACTGGTTGCAGACAACAGCTTCTATCGTGTCGCAAATGTCCCGGGTGGTATGTATCGTGGCACAGATAGTGATGTTCAAACCTTTGGTGTGGGCGCGACGTTTGTTTCTTCTACTGCGGTACCAGAAGATGTGGTTTATAACGTGGTTAAAGCGGTATTTGAAAACTTCGATGATTTCCGCCGTCTCCACCCAGCGTTTGCAAACTTGAAGAAAGAGGAAATGGTAAAAGACGGTTTATCTGCGCCTCTTCACCCAGGTGCGCTCAAATACTACAAAGAAGTAGGGCTGATTAAGTAAGCGTTACCTTCTCTTATTATTGATGTAAAACGCCATCTTTCTCGATCAATGCCACTCGTTTAACTGCGAGTGGCATATTTCTATCTCTCGTCATCCTGTACAGCGACGAAGGAGCGTGATACAGGATCTTCCATCCGAGCACTTTGTGATCAAAATGGTTTCATTAGCCGCTCAGTGTAGTGCTATTAGATTCCTAACCTCGCTGGAGTGACACAAAAAATCGTTAAGCTATCTGCATTAATCTTTCGCGCTGGTGTTTTTGTAGGAGTGTTATCCACTTGTACAAGTTTTGCTTAAACATAAACATCAATGAAAAAGTAGAGAGTGATGAGAATAGAAGAAAGAGCAACAAACCCTTTAACATGATTGGGATTCAGTTGACGAGATACACGAGCTGCAAGATACCCACCTACCAACGTACCGACCAAAACAACACTACCTGTGTGCCAATCAATGGAGCCATTGGCAACAAAAATCACGATAGCAATGAGTGAAACACACGTAGATACGAGCAATTTCAAACCGTTCATTAAATTAATGTCTTGGTGACCAGCTACTACCAGATAACTCAGAACAATAACCCCTAAACCTGCGTTGAAAAAACCACCGTAAGCAGAGACACCAACAAGTAGTAAACCCAACGCGATTGCTCCGAGTATGCCAGCATGTTTGTGCTCTTTCGCGACAGTTTTGATTAGCATTGTTAAACGAGAACCGGTGAGAAAAAGCACGGTGGCAAATAAGAGTAACCAAGGGATGGCTTCCATAAATAGCGATTCTGGCGTGTTGAGCAACAGATATGCTCCGACAGCGCCGCCGACTAAACTGAATGAGACTGTGAACAGCAGTTCATGCTTGTTCTTCATGATCTCTTCTCTGAACCCGACGGCTCCACTAATGTAACCCGCACATGAAGCATATGTGTTTGTTGCGTTAGCCATAATAGGAGGAACACCAACTGCCAATAGAGCCGGAAAAGTAATAAAGCTTCCGCCTCCCGCTATGGAGTTAATGATCCCACCAATTACGCCAGCAATGAATAAAAGTGAGAGTTCTAAAAGCATAAACAATCCTTGTTATGTTCTTTTTCATTGTTAGAGCTTCAGATGATCTAACCTACATGCTCTAATGTTCTGATATGAGGTTTACTTTACCCGCTCTAAAACAAAATTGTTCAGTTCTGTAACGTTTTTGATGACATGAACGGCTTTACTTTGAGAGTACCCTTCGAGGCGATACATAAAGTCATCATTCCAGAATGCGGGGCATTGCTGAAGAACTTTGTAGCTTTGTAACGTTCCTTTCAGTACCGAACTACCATCAGGCCAACCTTCAGGTTTTATGAATAGTCCTTTAAGGAGACGTTTCGTCACAAACCAATAGCTTACGGAGTATGGTAGATCAATATAAATGAGAGTATCGGCTGCATCTAAACGAGCGTTGAAAGAGCTGATCGGTCCAAGGCCATCTATAATCCAACGATCTGAGCTTAGTATATTGCTATGGGCTTCATCAAAAACGTTACGCTCGACGGGACCACCGTTTGGTTTATAGACTATTGAATCTAATTGATGAAGAGGAAGACCGGTAGCAGACGCGATTGCTTTACTTACCGTCGATTTTCCACTGCCGGGTTTACCAAAAACTGCTATTTTTTGCATTGTGACCGCCTCCAAGAGAGCTTTTCCCATACGGTAGAGACAGAAAACCCACCGCTATGGGTGGGTTCGATAAATACTGAGCGCATCAAAAAATCCCACCATTCCTATGGAATGATGATAATTCGTTGGTTAAGTTGCGCTAAGTGTGTGTTCATACAATCACCTTCATATAACGACAGTGATTTGTCAATACCATCTGCACAATAAGCGAACGATTTGGAGGGCGGAAGATAAAGCCATCACGATGGATGGCTTTATCTAGGTTGAAAGAGACAGCGATTACTGCTCAACGCTGACTGGCTGTGCTTTAAACTTTTGAATCAGCTTTACGATTAGTGGACTTGCCAATACCAATACAGCTAAAACAGTAAAGGTAAGGGTAATAGGACGCTCCCATAGGAAACTCAGTTCTCCATCTGAAATCATTAATGCGCGGCGTAAGTTCTCTTCCATTAATCCTCCAAGGATGAAGCCCAGTAATAAAGGTGCGAGCGGGAAGTTAGCGAGCCGAAGTGCAATGGCAGCCATAGCCACAATCAGCATCACGAACACATCCATAGTGTTAAAAGAGACCAAATAAACCCCGGTGATTGAGAAGAATAAAATCATCGGTAGAAGCACCGTTCTTGGAACCGCCAAAAGCTTTGAAATGTACGGAATCAATGGTAAGTTCAGGATCACAAGTACGATGTTGCCGAAGTACATGGAAATGATCACTGACCAGAACACATCTGGGTGTTCAACAAATAGGCGAGGGCCAGGTTGAATACCATAAGCGATCAGCGCACCGAGCATTATTGCTGTTGTACCAGAGCCCGGAATACCAAGCGTTAATAGCGGTACAAATGAACCACTAGATGCTGCATTATTCGCAGACTCTGGCGCAACCAAACCACGGATACTGCCTTTACCGAACTCATCCTTTTTCTCTTTAGGTGCGAGGTTGCGCTCCATACCATAGCTTAAAAAAGCAGCAATGGTTGCCCCTGCGCCAGGAAGAACGCCAGTGAAGAAACCTAATATTGAAGAGCGAATTGAAACAGGCGCAACATCTTTGATTTCTTCCTTGGTCACTTTCATTGAGCCAATGTTGCTCAGCTTTTCTTGTTCTTCATCGCTGGTGTCTTTTGATGGTTTAAGGATGCCCATCAGTGTCTCACCCAGTGCGAATGTCGCCATTGCAAGCAACAAGAAGCTAAAGCCATCCATTAAATCCGTTAAACCGAAGGTAAAGCGTTCAACGCCTACGCCTTTATCGATTCCAACTGTAGATAGCATCAAACCAAGAATGGTCATCATCCACGCTTTGATTACCTGACCTTTCCCCGCAAAAGCCGCGACTGCTGATAACCCAAGTAGCATCAACGCAAAATAGTCCGACGATTGGAAGCTAAGGGAGACGCTAGCCAATGCTGGTGCGGCAACAAGCAACATAATGGCAGATAGCGTACCGCCAGTGAAAGACGAATAAGCTGCCAAAGCTAATGCTTTACCTGCCTGGCCTTTTTGAGCCATTGGGTAGCCGTCGAATGCTGTGACCACGGTTGAAGAACAACCCGGCGCGTTAATTAAAATCGACGATGTAGAACCACCAAATACCGCACCGTAATAAACACCCGCCATTAAAATAAGGCCAGAGGAGGGCTCTAGGCCATAAGTAATTGGGATCATCAAAGCAATGGCTGAGATCGGCCCAAGTCCAGGTAACATGCCGATAAATGTACCGACGAAGCAACCAACGATCACCATCATAATGTTCATTGGCATTACTGCGGTGGATAAACCTTGTAGAATTCCATCTAACATAATTCAGTCCTTTCTTTGACTACCAGATGGTGAAAATCAAACCCGGTTCGAGATAGATGTCCAAACCTTGAGTGAGTAATAAGTAGAACGCGATCACGAATGGAAACGACGCGCCAAACAGAACGGGTTTACGTCTTTCCCCGAGCAGATAAAAGCCAGCCAATAAAAAGAAGCCAGTAGCTATCACAAAACCTAAGTACGTCAGGCCCACGCCGTAGAGTGCCATTAAAACTAAAAAGGCAATCAGTAACTTCCAATTGAAGGTCAGCACTGCGCCACTTTGTTTATCTGGTTGTCCTGTCACCAGCAATAGCAAAGAAAGGCCGACACCAACGTAAGTCAGGATGGTTGGCAGAGTACGTGCGGTGAATGGTTCATACTCATCACCTGGAAACAATGGAATCTGCGAGGTTTGATAACCGTAGCAAAGACAGAAGAGTAGAAAGATCATTGCGCCGACGCGGTCACGACAGAGTAAATACTCTTTGGTGAAAAAGTTGGTTGAACGAGGCATATTCAACTCCTAACAAAAGTAAAAAAGACCGCATATGGACGTCAATGAATAAACTAAACCATTAACAATTAAGCATTTCGCTGCTAGTCGATCCGCTTTGGGTATATAAACAAAGGAGTGTGCATGCCGATTGTCGACAATGTCCATATGCGGTGAAACTTAGAGTGCAAATACAATGGGGAAATACCAACCTACGTTATTCATTGAGGTTGGTATCTGAGGGACCCCAATTCGACTGTTACTTCAGGAAGCCTAACTCGCGCATTAAGTCACCCATCTGTTGCTCTTGATCTTCAAGAAACGCGAAGAATGCTTTATCCGCTTTATAGTTGTCGATCCAACCATTGCGGTCTCGAACGACTTGCCATTCGTCGGTGTTATACATTTTAGTAAATGCGGCATTCCATTCATCTAGCTTTTCTTGGCTTGTGCCTGGTGCTGCAAAGAATCCACGCCAGTTAGCAAAGACAGTTTCATTACCATATTCGGTGAGAGTTGGAATGTTAGGCGCAGCTTCTAAACGTTTTGGTGCTGTAATCGCTAACACTTTCACTTGCCCAGACTTAGACATTTCGAGTACTTCACCTAGCCCTGTAGAGAGCAGTTGTGTTTCGCCTGAAAGTAGGGCAGCCATGGCTTTTCCACCTGCATCATAGGCAATGTAACGAACTTTGCGCGCATCAAAACCTTCACCTTTGAAAGCTGCTGCTATAACCAAATGATCCATAGAACCACGAGCAGAGCCACCAGCAACCTTCACCTTACGTGGGTTTTCTTTAAAAGCTTTAACGACATCTTCCCAAGAGCTATAAGGAGAATCGGCTGATGTAACAATGGCGCCATAATCGGCAACCGTTGCGGCAACAGGTGTCAAGTCGCGGAAAGATTGTGGGAAGATCCCACTGAGCGAACGAACGACGATCGGTGTTGAGTTCACCATGAGTGTATCTTCTTGACGATCAGCCGTTTCAATCAAATGTGCGATTGCTTTGCCACCGCCACCACCAGATAGGTTTTGAAATGATACGGTTTCGACGATGTCTGACTTTATTAATACATCACCAGTACCTCGGGCGGTCATGTCCCAACCGCCACCGGCACCTCCAGGGATAAGAAAGTGCATTTTTTCAATATCTGCAGCAAGAGCGTTGAATGAAAATGAAGCTGCGATGATTGAAGCGGCGAGCGTTGGTTTGAGTACCTTTAACATGTTCACGTTCCTTATGTTAGCGACTCTATTTAGTTGAGCCTTATTGTTTTTGCTCAGTTGTCATGCCTTGTAAGCGTTAAAGCTGAACTTGGTGTAAAGGTTAATTAAGTGTTAAATATCTGTCTGTAAAAGAGATATAAAGAGAATATTGAGCATTTCGGTTATTTTGTTCATAAAGTTCACGGCGAGAAGTTGGTGTTAGGTCACGCGGCTTTACGCTTTGGTAGGCCATAATAAAATGACGGAAATGAACGAGGAAAAGAGAATGAAAGGGACGTGTTTGTGCGGCGCAATTGAAGTCATCGCTGAGGTTAAAAATGAGGTTAGCCTGTGCCATTGCTCTATGTGTCGAAAATGGTCGAGTGGCGCACTTCATGCGGTGCATTGTGGGCCTAACGTGACGTTTAAAGGTGGCGAACCTAAACGTTATCAGTCGTCAGACTGGGGAGTGAGGGGGTTTTGCGGTGAGTGTGGTACAAACCTTTTCTACCATTTGTTGCCGACAGGTGAGTACATTCTTTCCGCTGGTTTGTTCGATAACCCAGATTTCAAACTCACTTTAGAGATTTTTACCGATGAAAAGCCAGCTTATTATGACCTCAATTCCGCTTCACAAAAGATGACTTCGCAACAAGTCTTTGATCAATTTGTACCTAAAGAATAGTTTTTATCCGATTATTGTTCGACAGCTGAGCTTTTAGTCTTTAGATCATAAGCTTAAAGGTTTATAAGTTGTCGACAATATGAACTCACTATTCTTTATTTCTGCTAAAAATGGCACTTAATGGGCATTTTAGGCCCATTTAAATTACGACCTTAGTCTAAATTGTCGACAATTTACTTGATTGTCGACACTTTGATCGACTACTTTATATTCAGGTTAAGAAATTGTAGACATTTCGATGTCGGTAACAAGAGTATCTGAATATGAACTCTGAGTTGAAAGCTCGTTATAAAGTGCTGGGTTCTGAGAAAGAACACACCAAATCCGAAACGCTGACCGAAACACTGATTGAAGTCATTGTTAATGGCGACGTGAAGCCTGGCCATAAGATATCAGAGCCTGAGCTAGCAAAGAAATATCAAGTCAGTCGTGGGCCTTTGCGTGAAGCATTGATGCGCTTAGAGGGGCTAGGGCTCATCGAGCGAATTCCTCATGTTGGGGCTAGAGTGACCACTTTTTCTCCGGAAAAGCTGATAGAACTTTATGCCGTTCGAGAAGCATTGGAAGGCATGGCGGCAAGGTTAGCTGCGCGACACATTACGCAAGAAGAGCTCTTAAGCTTGGAAATGCTATTGTCGACACATTCCAAGCATATAGACCAAATGGAAGGCGCGTCTTACTTCCATCAACATGGTGACTTTGATTTTCACTATCGCATCATCCAAGCGAGCAGAAACAGTAAGTTAATATCTCTGCTGTGTGATGAACTCTATCACTTATTACGGATGTATCGTTACCAGTCGCCACGTGCGCAATCTCGCCCGAATGAGGCGCTCACCGAACACAAATTCATTTTGGAAGCCATTCGCAATCGCGATGAAGAGCTTGCAGAAATGTTGATGAGAAGACACATATCAGGAAGTCGAAAGCTCATCCAATCTCAAATTATACATACAGAAAGTTTAGACAAAGACTAGAAGGAATTCGTCATGAGCTTAACACCGGGAGCGAAATTCAGACTCGCCATTGAACAAAATAATCCACTACAAATTGTCGGCACTATAAACCCGTATTGCGCCATGATGGCAAAAAACTTGGGTCACCAAGCGATTTACTTGTCTGGTGGCGGTATCGCAAATGCTTCATACGGATTGCCGGATCTCGGTATCACAACATTAAACGACGTTTTGGTTGACGTTGACCGCATCACTAACGCATGTGATTTGCCTCTTTTGGTTGATATCGACACGGGTTTTGGCGGTGCATTTAACATTGCTCGCACGATCAAAGCGATGGAAAAAGCAGGCGCGGCAGCGGTGCACATGGAAGACCAAGTCGCACAGAAACGTTGTGGTCATCGTCCGAACAAAGCAATAGTCAGCCAGCAAGAGATGGTTGATCGTGTAAAAGCCGCGGTTGATGCACGCAATGATGAAAGTTTCGTGATTATGGCTCGTACTGACGCGTTAGCTGTTGAAGGCATGGACAGCGCAATCGAGCGCGCGATTGCGTGTGTGGAAGCTGGCGCAGACATGATCTTCCCAGAAGCGATGAACAAGCTGGACCAGTACCTTCAGTTCTCAAATGCGCTTGAGCAAGCGACCGGAAAGCACGTTCCTATTCTGGCGAATATTACAGAATTTGGCGCGACACCGCTGTATGGCTGTGATGAGCTAGCGAAAGCAAAAGTGGACATGGTGCTTTATCCATTAAGTGCGTTCCGTGCCATGAACAAAGCTGCTGAAACGGTCTACAAACATTTGCTAGAAGTGGGTAATCAGGAAGCACTGGTTGATTCGATGCAAACACGTAAAGAGTTATATCAGCACCTGAATTACCACGACTACGAAGACAAACTTGACCAGTTATTCTCTGAAGGGAAATAGTGGGGGAAAAGTAAAAATAGACGGAAGCCCAAGAAAAAGATAATCGGAATTTATCTCATCTAATAACGTGAAATTCGTTTGGCTAAAAACACCCCAGAGAGGGAAAAGTCAGACAGAAAAGGAGTTCAAACAATGTCTCAAACTGCAGAAAAGAAAGCAGAATTAGGTGGCGCAGGCCTTCGTGGTCAAAGCGCAGGAAGCACAGCTTTATGTACTGTCGGAAAAACGGGAACTGGTCTAACTTATCGTGGATACGATATTACTGATCTTGCGAACAACGCACAGTTTGAAGAAGTGGCTCACCTTCTGTTACGCGGTCACTTGCCGAATCAACAAGAACTTGATGCGTACAAAACACACCTACTCAGCCTTAGAGGTTTGCCAGCCGAGCTAAAACAAGCTTTAGAGTTGATTCCTGCAAGCGCACACCCAATGGACGTAATGCGCACGGGTTGTTCTGTATTGGGTAACCTAGAGCAGGAAATGAGCTTCGAGGAGCAACTGAAAGCAACCGAACGTATGTTAGCCTTGTTCCCTGCCATCATCTGTTACTGGTACCGCTTTAGTCATGATGGCGTGCGTATCAACACCGAGGATCAGACTGAAGATTGCATCGGTGGTTACTTCTTGCGATTACTTACAGACAAAGCGCCATCTGCGCTGCACAAACAAGTGATGCATTGCTCGCTCATTCTTTATGCTGAACATGAGTTTAATGCTTCTACATTCGCAGCACGCGTTTGTGCATCAACGTTGTCAGACATTCATTCTTGTATCACGGCGGCAATCGGTACGCTTCGTGGGCCACTTCACGGAGGTGCGAACGAAGCGGCGATGGAAATGATTGAAGATTGGCAAACGCCCGACGAGGCGGAAGCGAACATCATGAAAATGCTAGCCAATAAAGACAAGATCATGGGCTTTGGTCATGCGATTTATCGTGAAAGTGACCCTCGCAACGCCTTAATAAAACGCTGGTCCAAAGAGTTATCGAAGCAAGTTGGTGATACACATCTATATGCGGTTTCTGAGCGTGTTGAATCAGTGATGAAGCGAGAGAAAGGTCTGTTCTGTAATGCGGACTTCTTCCATGCATCGGCTTACCACTTCATGGACATTCCAACCAAACTATTCACCCCAATCTTTGTGATGAGTCGTTTAACGGGCTGGGCTGCACACGTTTATGAACAGCGTGCCAATAACCGTATTATTCGCCCAAGTGCCGATTATACGGGCCCAGATCATCAAGAATGGGTGCCTATCGAGAATCGCTAGCGCGAAGGTCAACGAGGGCATTATATGCTTTGGTTGACCACCTCCTTCCTTTGTCATTCTCTCTAACAGAGGAAGGAGATCCTCTCATCACTGTGTTTCTGGAGCAATGGAAAACCTTGATGAAGGCAAGATGTAAAGACTGAATGGAAGCAAACCATGAACACAAATATTAATACCCAATATCGTAAGCCGCTTCCGGGAACTCAACTGGATTATTTTGATGCACGCGAAGCCGTCAATGCCATTTCTCCTGGAGCCTATGAAACACTCCCTTATACCTCTCGCGTGCTAGCTGAGCAACTGGTCCGCCGCTGTGACCCGAACACATTGACAGATAGCCTGAAACAGTTAATTGAACGCAAACGCGATCTTGATTTTCCTTGGTATCCAGCACGCGTTGTTTGTCATGACATTCTTGGTCAGACCGCTCTAGTCGATTTAGCGGGTCTGCGCGATGCCATTTCAGATCAGGGCGGTGATCCTGCAAAAGTGAACCCAGTGGTTGAGACACAATTGATCGTTGACCACTCTTTAGCGGTTGAACATGCGGGCTTTGACCCTGATGCCTTCGACAAAAACCGCGCGATTGAAGAGCGCCGTAATGAAGACCGATTTCACTTTATCGAGTGGTGTAAAACAGCGTTTGAAAACGTCAGCGTGATTCCAGCTGGGAATGGCATCATGCACCAGATCAACTTGGAAAAAATGTCTCCTGTGGTACAAGCAAAGCAGGGCATTGCCTACCCTGACACCTGTGTGGGTACGGACAGTCACACGCCTCACGTAGACGCTCTTGGTGTTATTGCGATAGGTGTCGGTGGTCTGGAAGCAGAAATCGTCATGCTTGGCCGACCATCAATGATGCGTCTACCAGATATTGTCGGTGTCAAACTGACGGGTAAACGTCAACCGGGCATTACCGCAACGGATATTGTCCTCGCGATTACTGAGTTTCTTCGTAATGAGCGTGTGGTATCTTCATATCTTGAATTCTTTGGAGAAGGCGCACGTGATCTAACGATCGGAGACCGCGCAACGATTTCAAACATGACACCAGAATACGGCGCAACAGCTGGCATGTTTTATATTGATGAGCAGACCATCAATTACTTGAAACTAACTGGTCGAGATGAAGAACAAGTTGCTTTAGTAGAAAATTACGCAAAACAAACCGGTCTTTGGGCAGACGATCTTGATAGCGCAGTTTACGAGCGCGTACTTGAGTTCGATTTATCATCAGTTAGCCGTAACTTGGCTGGTCCGTCAAACCCTCATCGTCGTTTACCAACTTCTGAGTTGGCACAGCGCGGCATTTCTGGAGCGTGGGAAGAGAAAGAAGGCGAGTTGCCAGATGGTGCAGTGATCATCGCTGCTATTACCTCATGTACGAATACCAGTAACCCAAGAAACGTGGTTGCTGCTGGCCTTGTCGCGAAGAAAGCCAACGAACTTGGTCTTGTACGTAAACCGTGGGTGAAATCGTCTTTTGCTCCGGGTTCTAAAGTTGCACGCTTGTATCTGGAAGAAGCGGGCTTGTTACCAGAGCTAGAGAAGCTTGGCTTTGGCATTGTTGGTTACGCATGTACAACTTGTAACGGTATGAGTGGTGCGCTGGATCCAAAAATCCAACAAGAGATCATGGACCGTGATTTATATGCGACAGCGGTGCTTTCTGGTAACCGTAACTTTGATGGTCGAATCCATCCGTACGCCAAACAAGCTTTTTTGGCTTCACCACCATTGGTTGTCGCTTATGCGCTAGCGGGTACGATTCGTTTTGATATCGAGCGCGATGCATTGGGCACGGACCAAAACGGCAAACCAATTTATCTCAATGATTTGTGGCCAAGCGATGAAGAGATCGATGCAGTTGTCGGTACTCATGTTAAACCTGAGCAGTTTAAGCAAGTTTACATTCAGATGTTTAAGCTGAATGATCAAGAGCAAAATCCCAACCCGCTGTACGACTGGCGTCCGATGAGTACCTATATCCGCCGACCAGCGTACTGGGAAGGTGCGCTAGCGGGAGAAAGAACATTGTCTGGCATGCGTCCATTGGCGATTCTGGGTGACAACATCACCACTGATCACTTATCACCATCCAACGCGATTCTCGCAAGCAGCG
Source organism: Vibrio sp. Vb1554 (assembly GCF_033344235.1). Lineage (NCBI taxonomy): Bacteria > Pseudomonadati > Pseudomonadota > Gammaproteobacteria > Vibrionales > Vibrionaceae > Vibrio > Vibrio sp. Vb1554. Next base: position 110,569 of record NZ_JAWPOJ010000011.1, read on the forward strand.
CAGCAGGTGAATACTTAGCGAAAATGGGTGTGCCAGAAGAAGATTTCAACTCTTACGCGACTCACCGTGGTGACCACTTAACGGCGCAACGCGCGACCTTCGCTAACCCAAAGTTGTTCAATGAAATGGTGAAGGAAAACGGCGAAGTCGTGCAGGGATCTCTGGCGCGTGTAGAGCCAGAAGGGCAGGTGGTTCGTATGTGGGAAGCGATTGAAACCTACATGAATCGTAAACAACCATTGATCGTGGTGGCTGGCGCGGATTACGGTCAGGGGTCATCCCGTGACTGGGCAGCAAAAGGCGTTCGACTGGCAGGCGTAGAAGCCATTGTTGCTGAAGGCTTTGAGCGTATTCACCGTACTAACTTGGTTGGCATGGGCGTACTACCACTGCAATTTAAGTCAGGCGTTAACCGCAATACGCTAGAGCTGGATGGTACGGAACTTTACGACGTGGTTGGAGAAATCAAGCCGGGCGCTGATTTAGCGCTGGTTATCACACGCAGCAACGGCGATAAAGTCGATGTTCCGGTTACTTGTCGCTTAGATACCGCTGACGAAGTTCACGTGTACAACGCAGGCGGTGTTCTGCAGCGTTTCGCGCAAGATTTCTTGGCACAATAAGGAGTGCGTATGTCAAATAATACTCCGAATCAAACAAGCCAAATAAAAGTGCCCGCGACGTACATGCGTGGCGGCACGAGTAAAGGTGTCTTTTTCAACCTAGAGGATTTGCCTCAAGAAGCGCAAGTGGCTGGAGCCGCACGTGACAAACTGTTGCTACGCGTTATTGGCAGCCCTGATCCTTACGCGAAGCAAATTGATGGCATGGGGGGCGCGACGTCAAGCACCAGTAAAACAGTGATTGTTTCGCGCAGCAGCAGAGCCGATCACGATGTTGACTACTTATTTGGTCAAGTGTCGATCGACAAACCATTCGTCGATTGGAGCGGTAACTGCGGCAACTTGTCTGCCGCTGTCGGTCCTTTCGCCATTCATGCTGGTCTGATCCCACAAGATCGCATTCCAGAAAATGGCATTGTGACGGTGCGTGTTTGGCAGGTGAACATCAGCAAAACCATCTTGATTCACGTGCCAATCGTCAATGGTTTCGTTCAAGAAACCGGCGAATTTGAGCTCGATGGCGTGACGTTTCCGGCCGCCGAGATTCAAGTCGATTTCGTTGACCCTTCTGATGGCGAAGGAAGTATGTTCCCTACGGGTAACTTAGTTGATGATTTAGTGGTGCCGGATGTGGGTACGTTCAACGCGACCTTTATTAACGCGGGCATTCCAACCATTTTTATTGATGCTGAATCGATAGGATATCAGGGCACCGAGCTGCAAGACGATATCAACAACGATGAGACAGCATTAGCGATGTTCGAATCCATCCGTGCATATGGCGCGTTAAAAATGGGCCTGATTTCTGATTTAGAAGAAGCTCAAACACGCCAACATACGCCGAAAATAGCGTTTGTTTCTAAACCGAAAAGTTACCTGTCTTCAAGTGGTAAAGCCGTTAATGAGTCGGATATTGATGTGCTCGTTCGCGCGCTGTCGATGGGCAAGCTTCACCATGCAATGATGGGAACAGCAGCCGTTGCTATTGCTTCTGCTGCGTGTGTGCCCGGAACGTTAGTGAATTTAGCCGCTGGTGGCGGTGAAAAAGAGTCCGTGACTTTTGGTCACCCGTCAGGAACGTTAAAAGTTGGGGCACAAGCGAAGCAAACTGAGCAGGGCTGGGTGGTGCAAAAAGCCATTATGAGCCGAAGTGCGAGAATACTGATGGAGGGATTTGTGCGTGTACCCTTCTATGTCTTCGATTAAAAGAGACGATCTTTGGATTAAAAGAGCGATCTTTGAGTAGAACGAGAGCAATGTCAGGACATACTGGAGGAAGCAATATGTCTTCATACGAAAAAGAATACTTATGGGCGAAGAATGAACCGGAGAGTTTTTGGCGCGCTCAAGCGGAGAATCTCGATTGGTTTGAATCTCCTAAAACTATCTTGAAATCTGATGAAAACGGCATAGAACGTTGGTTTCCAGATGGTGTAATGAATACGTGCTGGTTAGCATTAGATTACCATTGCGAGCAAGGACGCGGTGATAATACTGCACTCATTTATGACTCGCCAGTGACAGGTCGTAAAGCCACGTACACCTATAGCGACCTACGTGACCAAGTAGCCAAAATTGCTGGCATGCTGTCTGCTCAAGGTGTTGAAAAAGGCGACCGAGTCGTTATTTACATGCCGATGATCCCAGAAGCCGCAATGGCGATGCTTGCCTGCGCGCGTTTGGGGGCTATTCATTCCGTAGTATTCGGCGGTTTTGCACCTAATGAGCTTGCTGTACGAATTGAAGATGCAGAGCCGAAAGTGATCATGACGGCGTCGTGCGGGATTGAGATCAACAAAGTCATTCCATACAAACCAATGGTAGACAAAGCCATTATGGACAGCCGTTGGAAGCCTGAGAAAGTGTTTGTTTTCCAACGTCCAGAGTGCGACGCTGAGCTAAACCAAGAAAGAGACTTAGATTGGCAGCGAGAGTACAAACAAGCGCTGCCACATGGTTGTGTTCCGGTGTTAGCAACCGATCCGCTCTACATACTTTATACATCAGGTACGACAGGTAAGCCGAAAGGCGTTGTGCGTGATAACGGTGGCCATGCTGTCGCGATGAAGTACTCCATGAGCGCAATCTATAACATTCCTCAAGATGGCGTCTTTTGGGCGGCATCTGATGTGGGCTGGGTAGTAGGGCACTCTTACATTGTTTACGCTCCACTGATTCACGGTTGCACTACTATCCTATTCGAAGGCAAGCCTGTTCGAACACCGGATCCTGGCGCATTTTGGCGAGTGTGTGATGAATATAAAGTAGATGCGTTGTTCTCTGCACCAACGGCGTTTCGTGCGATTAAGAAAGAGGACCCGGAAGGTGAGCACTTAAAACAGTACGACTTGTCGAATCTGAAAACCATCTTTATGGCGGGAGAACGCCTTGACCCTCCGACACTGGAGTGGGTTCAGAGCAAAGCGGACAAGCCCGTTATTGACCACTGGTGGCAAACCGAGACGGGTTGGGCCATCGCGGGCAACCCGACAGGTGTCGAAATGATGCCAGTTAAAGCTGGTTCTTCGACGAAGCCCATTCCGGGTTATCAGGTCGAGATTCTGAATGAACTTGGAGAGGCTGTCGGGCCTAACCAACAAGGCTTTGTCGCATTAAAACGTCCGCTACCACCAAGTTGTCTGCCAACGGTTTGGCGTAATCATGACCGTTTTGAAACTGGTTATCTTAGCCAATTCCCAGGCTACTACGTGTCAGGTGATGGTGGCTATCTGGATGAAGACGGTTACCTGTTTATTATGGGACGTATTGATGACGTGATTAATGTCGCGGGACACCGATTGTCGACAGGTGAAATGGAAGAAATAGTAGGAGGCCACCCAGCGATTGCAGAATGTGCGGTGGTCGGTATCCACGATGATCTAAAAGGTCAGCTTCCACTTGGTTTTGTTGTACTGAAAGACGGCGTCAAAGTGGATGAGCTAGACCTTGAAGGTGAGCTTGTTGGCAAAGTGCGTAGTGAGATAGGTGCAGTTGCTTGCTTCAAGCATGCGTTGGTTGTAGACCGTTTACCGAAAACACGTTCAGGTAAAATTTTGCGTCGAACTATACGTCAAATAGCTGATGGTGAAAAATACACCGTTCCGTCAACGATTGATGACCCAAGTAGCTTGAACGAAATTGAGCGAGTGCTACGACGCTGATAAAAACTCAATTCTAACTAACCCCTGATCCTCGAACTCTGTTGGTTGGTTCTGCCTCTGTACGTTTATTAAGTGCAGGGGCCTTTTTGTTGTTCAAACAGTACAAACGTATCGTGAAAGCATTTGTGACTTGCCAATACGACGTTTTCCTCACAAACTACAGCCATTCCATTTTTAGTGACCCTTTGTATGACCACGTTTGCGATTAAACCTGCGTGTTTTAGCGACCTAGAGTTGCTCAACGATCTTATGTTCGAGCTTCATGATGAGCATCATCTTCAATCTCCTGAGCTTTTCAAAACGGCAGAGGAGATAGAACAAGAAAAAAGCATTGCTCGATATATTGACGACCCTGAGTGCCTTGTTTACGTAGCAAAACAAGGAGATGAAATTATTGGCTTTATCTCTGGTCACTTCTGTGAACTTATTTCTACCGTCAGCCAGCCAGTTATGATGGGAAGTGTGGATGAGCTCTATGTGCTGCCTGAATATCGAAAACAAGGTACGGCGCAGGCATTGATTAATAAAATTGAATCAACGTTCTCTGATTACGGTGCAAAACAGATGTTTGTTGAAGTATGGCATTTTAACCAGGGCGCAATATCTTTGTATGAAAAACAAGGATTTGCACATCATATCCACTATTTAAGAAAACCGCTGAACGAATAATCGTATTTAACTTTAATATTGTGATTTAGGTTCATTCGAATTGAAATCATTCAGTTCGTCAATAGACTTTTCTCTATAAGTTGCTCGCAATGTTAATAAATTGATATGCACCCATATTGGTATCGGCGTTTTTGTCTGCTTGTTTATTAGTAGCACGAGGATCGTGCTTACAAAAACAAGAGGACAATATTTTGAAACTAACAAAATCGTTACTTGCTTTAGCCGTTTTGCCAATGTTCGCAAGTGCTGATGATTTGTCACAGACGCAAAATCATACTATCCAACCCCAGATCGTAGGCGGAGTAACTGCCGACCCACGTGACTGGAAATTCTACACCCAAATTGTTAGTCGTTATGGTAACCGATCATATTGTGGGGCCAGTTATATCGGGAATGGTTACGTCCTGACTGCTGCGCATTGTGTTGAGGGTGATTCTCCGAATCAGATAGCGGTTAAAATCGGTGGCGTTGTTTATAACGGTAGTGACGGTGTTCGTGCAAACGTCAGTGAGATCCATATGCACCCGGCATATCGCCGCGCGACGCTTTCTCATGACCTCGCGGTATTGAAGCTCGACTCTGTGCCTCAAGGTGTTTCTTCAGTTGAGATTGCGAATGGCAGTCTAACGCAATACGCGAGCATCGGAGATTGGCTTAGTGTTGCTGGCTTAGGGCGAACTTCTGAAGGAGGAAGCTCTCCGTCTCGATTGCAAGAGGTTGACGTCCCACTTGTGTCGGATATGACTTGCCGTCAAGCCGGTGGCAACTACACAACGGTTGGAGAAGTGTCATTCTGTGCGGGTATTCCTCAAGGTGGGATAGATTCTTGTCAGGGAGATAGTGGTGGTCCAATCGTTATTAATCGCAGTGGTGTAATTACTCAACTTGGTGTGGTCAGTTGGGGAATAGGTTGTGCTCGTCCTGGTATGTATGGGGTTTATAGCGATATCGCTGCTATGCGCAATTTTGTCGATGGTGTTATCGGAACAGCAACACCACCAAAAGAGAATGTTTCTGTTGGATACACCACTGAACAGACACTGGCATCATTTTATGTTGGGGAGTTACAGCAACATAGCTTTGTTATCCAGAATTCAGGGAACACCACGTTCACTGTGGAAAATGTTCGCGCGTTCGCTTCGGGTGTTACTGATGCAGCTGTTATTGCCAATGACCAGTGCTCTCAGGCAACGTTAGCAATGAATGCAAGTTGTCGTGTTGATGTTGAATTTGGTGCTACTCAGAGCGGAGAAGCAAGAGTGGCTTTGAACTTCAACGTTGATAAGACCAGCACACAATACCAAGCGTTAGTATCCGCTCAAGCGAAAACGGTGACAACGCCTCCCACAGATAGCTGTACAACTGCATGGCAAGCCAGCTTAGTGTATCTCAAAGGAGATACGGTTACTTGGAATGGTAAAGTTTGGCAAGCGCAGTGGTGGACTCAAGGTGATAATCCAGCAGACTCAGGGCCTTGGGATGTTTGGCAAAAAGTAGGCGATGCGAATTGCACGTCTAACTAACGATCGGGCCAGTGAATTTGATTCGTTGACCATGAGATAAGATTCATTCTTGGTTTCAACGATCAGTACATAGTTATCATAACTGGGGTTTATTGTTTGCGAATAATAAGCCCTTTTTTATTGTGTCAACTATGAGAACCCACAAAATGTGTATGACTTTGTCCTGACGTTATCTTTATATAACTGGCAGAATTGCGATCAACATTTTATGTTTTGTCTGATTTTTGTCAGGTTTGCATTAAATTATTCTCCAGTGAGCGTTGAGATCAGGTTTTACGCGATCAACTCAGTTTGGCATAACTCGTTACTTAATTTTTGTCGAAAAAGATAAGATTAACTGCCATGATTCATTGGTTATCATTATGTTTATTTAAGGTCATATTTTGTGTTGAGACAGCTGTTATTACTCATCCTTTGTTTTATTTTGTTACCTGTTTCACCGATCTCTACGGCTAAAGCCACTGCGAGCGAAGTTAAAGGAGCGCTCTGTATTGTTCGCGCTGATGACAAGTTAGTGCTAGTTCATGAAGTATTAACGGATAAGATTTCTCTACCTGGCGGAACCATTATTGATGGTGAGTCTCCACAAGTTGCTGCTCAACGAGAAACGTGGGAAGAAACCGGTATAGTGGTTACGGTTGGAGAGGAGCTTGGCAGAACGGACACTGCGGTTTTTTACGACTGTATATCAGACTCTGCCATTATCGCTTTTTCTATGAATAACTCTTTAGGTGGAAATGAACTGCCTATTTGGTTTGCCCCTCATTATGGAGTAGAAGTTGCGTCAGCGATGTTGCTTAGCCCATCTGAATTACCATCATCTTTATATCGTTATCCTGAGCAATGGCCACAAGCCACTCAGTTTTTTGATCAAGCTACCAAGCAATCAGTATCTTATGTGACTCAGTTGATCGAATCCGCGCCTTCATTTCGTCAGGTTGAATTGGCGTGGCTGATAGATTTACAGAGTTGGGTAGGGGCGTTGTCAGAAACGAGTTACGAGGTAGCTAGTCAGATCTCGAAACTCGTTATAGATCTGACAGAACCGACGGTACTACTCTTTCTATTTCCTTTTGCCATGATGCGCTTTGGTAGCCGGTTTGTGTACCGACTCTTTTTCGCAATTAGTGCAACGTCGCTTATGGTGCTTGTCGCTCAACAAGGCTTTTCGCTACCGCGCCCACATGTCTATATACCAATGATGGAGTTAACGCACAGCTTTGGCTTTAGTTTTCCTAGCTTGCCTATCGCTGTGTGGTTTTGTGTGCTGACGTTCTTGTTTCATAGAACCCAGTATTTTGGTTTGAATGGAACAACGGCAGTCTTCGTGTTCATCACTCTTACTGTGGTGTTAGGTAAGTTTTTCCTCGGCAGTGCCTTTATTTTAGATATGTTATTTGGCGCGCTGTTAGGCAGCTTGGTGGCTTGGCATGTTCTTCGACTGGAAACAAATCAAGATGTGAACGTTGATCAAGTTCTAAGCTCAAAAGGCGTCTGGTTCATTATGACTGCGGCAACAGCGGTCATCTCCGTCATCTGGCCATTACCTGTGTTTGGTCGCTGGCTAGCAATTTTAATCACTGCATCAGCGTTGGTCATGACATTTAAAGAGTCGAAAGCACATTTAGATACTCGGCAGATGATCTTTGTAACGCTGGCATTGTTGCTTGTTGATCAACTCTATTTGTACTCGGCTATTATCGTATCGTTTAGCGGTTTGTGGTCATTAGTCTTGTCGACGTTACATTATCCTTTATTAATGTTGTTATTTATGCTGCTTGCAAGGAAGCTGACTTGTGAAAACCAATCGAGCAAAACGTTGCTAGATTGATGGCTGTATTTGTTATCTATTAGTATTTGAGTAAAAACAAAGCCTTGCATTACAGCAAGGCTTTTACACGTTTAGTCCACGAAAAACGCCGCTTGCCTATCTTGGACGGCTAGGGGTGTTAAACGTAAGAAGCTTAACGCAACTGACATGGCGGAAAGGGCTATGCATTGAGCACGAACTTTTCTATAGCTTTAGCGACACCGTGCTCATCATTACTTGCCGTAATGTAGTCAGCGATTTGCTTGGTTTCTTCCATTGCATTTGCCATCGCGATACCAAGGCCAGCGTATTTCAGCATGTGGTGGTCATTTTCTGCGTCACCCATACAGATAACTTCTTCCGGTTTAATTCCCAGATACTCGGCAATTGCGGCAACACCAATACCTTTGTTGCTCGCAGGGTTAAGAAACTCAAGGAAAAACGGAGCGCTTTGAACAACCGTAAACGCTTCGCGCATTTCAGCTGGCAGTGCTGCTATAACTTCTGTTAGTTTGCTTGGCTCTGCAACCATCATAGCTTTGATGATTGGATGATCGTCTTCTAGTGATTCGAAGTTCATCTCGGTGACATTTAAGCCATTTATCTTTGCTTCAATATCGGTGTAAGGGTTGTGTTCGTTGGTGATTAAACCATGAACTTGACTAAAAGCATGGACGTACGCACCTAGCTCTTCGGCTTTTCGCGCCACCAATTTTGCAGCTTTACCATCTATGATTTGCTGGTGGATGATGTCGTTTGTGCCTACGTTCTTGACCATCGAACCGTTGTAGTAAAGAACAAAATCTCGATCGGAATGGATATTCAGTTCGTCGAGCTTGTCTTGCATTCCTTCTAATGGGCGACCAGAAGCGAGAACGACAGTAACGCCTGCTTCTCGAGCTTTTGCGATCGCTTGTTTGTTTTCTTCAGAAATGGCTTTATCACTATTGAGTAGCGTGCCATCCATATCTAGTGCGATCAGTTTATACATCATTTCTTACCTTAAAGTTTTTTGGGAGCTGTCAGTGAATAAGGCTTGGTTTAACGTTAACCAGAAACCTATATTCATTACGCTATGAAACTACAAAATGGTCTATTTTAACAATTAATTTTTGGTTTAAATTGACCTAGACACGCGTGTCCATTATGGTCTTCGCCTCGAAATGTTATGAGTTGAGTGAGTTCTGCGTTGTATAAGCTAAATGAGATGTTTGAAACCATCCAAGGGGAAGGGGTTTTTACTGGAGTCCCTGCTGTTTTTGTTCGGCTTCAAGAGTGTCCGGTTGGTTGCTCATGGTGCGATACCAAACAAACGTGGTATGCAGATGAGAATGATCAACGTCAAATAGGCGATATTCTGGTGAAAACGGAAGATTCTCCGACGTGGTGTGTTGCATCTGCCGAGAACATCGTAGAGCAATATCAACAGCAAGGCTTTAATGCTAAGCATATCGTGATTACTGGTGGAGAGCCTTGTATTTATGATCTGCGCCCTTTAACAAAGGCGTTTGAAGATATGGGGTGCCAATGCCAAATTGAAACCAGTGGCACATCAGAAGTGATTACTTCAGAAAATACGTGGGTGACAGTGTCACCAAAAGTAGCAATGAAAGGTAAATTACCAGTGCTTAATAGCGCGTTAGAGCGGGCAAATGAGATTAAGCATCCAGTCGGTACCCAGAAAGACATCGACCACCTTGATGATCTTTTAGCAAATGCGAACGTGGCGGCTGAGACTATCATTGCACTACAACCAATTAGCCAGAAGCCTCGTGCTACGCAATTGTGTATTGATACGTGTATTGCCCGCAATTGGCGTTTGTCTGTTCAAACTCATAAATATTTGAGTATTGCTTAGACGAGAGACTCGTCATCATTCGAGGTAGCTTTTCTATCTAATCCCGGTTTCGCGAGTAATGCCGTTGGTAGCTTTGCTATCGAAACATTGTCGATATATCTAAACAATTTATAGCGTTGTAAAAGCTAAGCAGTGTTGGCTGTTGTGGTGTGGTGCTATCTTTGGTTCGACAATCGTTTCGCATTTAATTGATGCCACCAATCTGGCGGCATCAAAATGAAGCTCTGTTGGCTGGAGTTTCACGCTGAGATAAAACGTTTAGAAGCTAACGCAAAAGGTTTTATCCACCGCTATTACCGCTAACAAAGACTATTTGCTCGCTAAGTATTCTTCTAAGCCGCTTTGTCGCAGTAGGCACGCTGGGCATTCACCACAGCCTTTACCAACGATTCCGTTGTAACATGTTAAAGTATTGTTTTGGACAAACTCCAACATATTATGCTTATCAGCTAGAGCCCAGGTCTCGGCTTTAGTAAGCCACATTAAAGGAGTCTTAATATTGAAGGCTTTATCCATACCTAAATTGCAAGAGAGATTTAGAGAGCGAATAAAGTTGTCTCGGCAGTCAGGGTAACCACTAAAGTCTGTTTCGCAGACTCCCGTAATGATGTCTTGAATGCCAAGCTGGTAAGCATGGATACATGCGTAAGTAAGAAAGAGAATGTTTCTCCCTGGAACGAATGTATTGGGTACGTTAGCGTCGCTTAAGTCATTAGATACCGGAATGTTGTCTCTTGTCAGAGAGCTTATCGCTAACTCATTAATTGATTTTACATCCAGGACTTTGTGGCTTTTGATGTTAAGTTGCTTACCTAATTCGATAGCGATATCTATTTCATCTGAATGACGCTGGCCATAATCAAACGTTATAGCATGAACTTCATCATATGTATTTAATGCATCGATTAAGCAGGTCGTAGAGTCCTGCCCACCGGAAAAAACCACAAGTGCTTTTGTTGTAGCCATGTTGAACCCTTAGTTATGCTCTTTGATTCTTTGGTATTGATACGTATTCTTAGGCGTTTAATCCCTATTACGTACTCGACTTGTTCGTGGCGATTGCGTCCGCAATCAACTGGGCTGTGCTCTCAAGCACTCTTTGCTTGTCATCATTTGACAGCTTGTGGAGATTAACAGCAAGTTCAGCGGTGATTTCATCTTCACAAAAAAAATAGTTTAGAGGCACGTTTAGCTCATCTGCGATAAGTTTGAGCGTTTTTACGTCGGGAGTATGGCGCTCCCTTTCGTATTGATTCATCCTTGCACTTGCAGAACTATCATCCATGCCGATACGGATGCCCAGTGCTTTTTGGGACAGATTCGCTTGTTTACGCGCATGCTTAAGGCGGGCTGGGAGTGGGTTATTAAACAACACTTAAAGTTCATACGAAGGACTTGGATGACTAAGATTATCTTAGTTTTTCTGATTTGTGTATACTAAGTAATACTTAGTTATTACCGAGGTCGCCAAGGCCGTGTATGTATAGCTAAACAAGATTTCGTCTCTTTAGGTTGATTAAGTGACGTTGAATCTACTTCTTCAAAAACTGCCGTATGGAGGAGCGGGAAGAGCGAGTAAGGGCACGAGAAACCGCAGCGATTTGTAGAGCAGAACTTGCTCTTCACATAAACGTAGTCGTCTAAGTTGAAGAGCAATATTGTTCTTGATGATCAACTATATACTTAAGTAAATAACTGTGTCGCACAATAGATCAGAGCTGCTGCTAAGCTCATATTGATGACTTTGCCATATCTCTGGAATTGCGATTGAAGTAGCTTTCCTGCAACGGCCCAGACTACGTTGCTAAGGAGTGCGATCAAAGCAAGAATGAGGCTAGTCGCTAAGATCCAGTAGATATTCTGAGTGTGGGGCAGTACGAACGTAGAAATAGAGGTAATTCCATAAAGAATGATTTTCACATTAACGAACTGCAAACCGAAACCTGTTAAGAAACTGATACCTTTAGAATTATCCGATGAAGTTTTGATCTCACTCGTAGCAAGCCCCCAAGCCAACCAAACAATATAAGCTGCTCCAATCCATGTTAGCCAAGGTGTAATCACGGGCAAGAGGCTGATCATGTTATACGTGAAAGCGCCACAAAGTAGCATCAAAACAACATAGCCACAAAACATCCCCGAAATCACTTTTGTTGAGCGTTTTAGTCCATATTGCGTCGCGATGCTGAGCGATAAAATGTTGTTTGGCCCTGGTGTAATTGAAGTAATGATTACGTAAGTAAAAAATGCGGTGTAGATGGCGGTCATCTCTATCTCTCCTGTTTTTACTGCACTATACTTCGCTACAATTGATTAAAAAATTGAATAAATTAAAACTTAGACTTTTAATTTATTGAACTGTTGGTTGTGGAGTCTAGTCATGAATCTAAAACGCTTTCTTACTTTTAAAGCTATTGTTGAAGAAGGATCGTTTCTAAAAGCGTCACAGAAGCTTTATTGCACGCAATCAACCGTCACCTTTCAAATCAAGCAGTTGGAACAAGATCTGTCTTTGCAGCTGTTCGAAAAAATAGGGCGTAAGATGGTTTTGACTCAAGCAGGAGAAAAGATACTGCCTTACGTCTATGAACTGGCGCGAGTGATGGAAAATATTGAGGGAACAGCACAGCAAGAAAACTCGGAGCCGACCGGTGAATTGAAAGTGCTGATTGCTGAGACTCAACTTGCTTATAAGATGGCTAATGTTTTAAAAGAGTTCAGGATCAGAGCGCCCAATGTCAGACTCTCTCTGCAATCACAAAATTGCTATCAGATTCGAGATGAGTTGATAGAGGATAAAGCTGATTTAGGTGTGTTTTATCGAGTAGGTAATGACGATACACTCAAGGTGCACGAGTTTGAGCAGGAGCCACTGGTATTGGTTGCTTCACCGCTTTTAAAAGGGCTAGATTTAAAGAAGAGAGAGCAACATATTGATTTAGGGTTTATAAGCAATGGCCCTAAGTGCCTTTTTCGACAGATGTTTGAGAGCATTATTCAAGAGCGTGATATTAGCATCGACAACATGATCGAACTTAGCAGTATTAATACGATCAAAAATTGCGTTGAGAGTAATATTGGTATCTCTTACTTACCTCGTTTTACGGTTGAAAAAGAGTTGCAAGAGGGCAGTTTACAAGAGCTTGAGTTCACCGAATTTTCAAAGATGATCAAGCCACTCTGCGCTTATCATTCTGGGAAGTGTGTGACGCCGGCGATGGAAGTCTTTATTGATTGTATGCGTAACGAGTATGAACGGCTTTCTACTCAGAGTTGGTGATCTTTAATATGTTCTATCTGATATAGTTTCGTTTTTACTCCTTTTTATTTTTTAAGTGGCTACTTCTAATTTATTGATTTTTATTGCTTTGTTTTGAATCCGACTGTTGTGGGATGATAAATGGGATCTGATGTGAAGAGCTATTTATTGACGGAAAGAGATAAGATATAAAAACGACGGCGTGTGATAACTAGATTAGATTACATAATTAACAGTGTAATAAATGCCATTCTTTATGGATTATTTTCAACGAGACTTAATTGTTACGGTTCGTTATTATTAACTCGTTAACGCATCCATTGCTAGGAAGTTAACTTACGCATATTGTTTTTTTCATCATTTGCAGCAAATATAATTTGCTTCTTTTTTTTAGCCAAAAAAGTTCAAAGCTTGAACTACAAGCTCTGAACTCTTATTTATACTTAGTGATTTTCTACTTTAATAAGTAAAACACCGTTTAAAAGTATCGCGTAACCTAGTAACTCTAAGCTTTCTTCAACCAAGTTTTTCACGTCTCTATTGTATGAGTTCCCCATGAACTCGACCCAAAAATCACCATACCCTGCAAATCGTGAGAATAAGAAAACAATAAAAAATCCAATCGTTAATGTCGTGAAGCTAGAATGAGAAATGAAAAGTTTTACCTCATTTTTTATGTTAACTATATTATTAAAACAAAAATAACAGACCGAGACTATTATAATCCAAGCAGGATACTTCCATGAACCGTGAGGGAAATACTGCTCTATGTGGTAGTCCATTTCTCTAACGAATATAACCATAAAAAATGAAGACATTATTACTAATATGTGTTTGAGTTCAAGATATTCCTTAGATTTATACAAACACATTAACGATGAAAAAAGCACAAATGCTATTTGAGTCATTTCTATAAGAGAGTTCTCCGATGTGCTTTTGTCCATTTTTACGCTAAAGTAAATCGTTGCTAACGTATAAATAACCAAAAAAATAAGATAAGATATTTTATATACTAACAAACTAGTGACCGAGGTGTGTTTTTCTTCAATATACATCGTAACTTGTATAGGTGATGGATTTGTTAGTATTATAAATCAAGAATTTTTTATATTTAGTGAATTAAGCGCCATTTAGAATGGAACTTAATTCACCTAACATTAAACTTCGATGAATATTAAACGTTACTGGTTTAATTTATTGTTTTTATTTGATTTTTTATTTTATGTTAATTTTGGTTAAATAGAATCACCTAGCTTTTATTGAAATGCTTTTCCCATATTGGTGGTATGCCAATTTCTTCTTGAACGATATCAATGAATGCCCTAACCAATGGTGATTGCTGACGGTGTGAGTACATAGCATAAATATCACCAAAATCTTGAGTTTCATATTCTGGTAAAAGTTGAACTAAATTAGAATACTCTAGGTTGTTAGGAAGCATAAATTGACCTATAAGTGCTGCGCCCAGACCTGACTTTACGCTTTCAATTATTAGCTCAGCTTCATTTACCATATATGACCCTGATATTGGGTATGTATCTAAACCATCTGATTTTTCTTTGTCGTAGAATTTAAGTTTGTCGACAATAAAATTACCATTTGAATAAATAATAAAAGGTAGCTTAACTAACTCATCAGGCGTTTCTGGGTTACCATGTTTTTCAATTAAGTTTCGAGAAGCAATGATTGCAGTCGTATTTTTTGCTAATTTTCTTGCTACCATTGATGAGTCCCTCATAGGTCCGATTCGAAAAGCAATATCAAAATTACTTCTAATCACGTCTACATGAAGATCATCTAGCATTAGTTCAACACTTGCTTTTGGGTACTTATGTAAAAACTTCTCTATCGAAGGTTGTAGATAGAGTTTTCCAAATAATGTTGAGCTTGAAATTCGTACTTTCCCTGAAGGCTCAGTCTGAAAGTTCTCCGCTATTTGTTGAGTATCATCAAGGAGTTGAGATATTTGGTCTGCTTTTTCAACTATTTGCTGGCCGACTTGTGTTAATGAAAGAGAGCGAGTTGTTCTGTTTAATAGCCTAACGCCTAAGTGCTCTTCTAACTGCTTGATGTGTTTAGATAAAACAGAGCGGTCGATATTCATCCCATCTGCTGCTTTTGCAAAAGATCCAGCTTTAGAGACTTCTAAAAGCAGGTGTAGTTTATTTGCTAAATCCACAATGTTTATCCAGGTTAGATATTAGCGTATTAGTTTCATGTATAACTACTGCTCTGTCTAGAAATTATTAATATACTTAATAACCAAAAGAAAAGGGAGCAATAGCTCCCTTTAGTATGAATTTAAATGAGTATTTATATTATGGTTATAGTGTTTGACGTTTTTTGTTTCGACTCACTAACATGTAAAAAACAGGTGTGAGTAGTAATCCAAATACCGTTACGCCTACCATACCCGAGAATACGGCAATACCCATTGCTTGTCGCATTTCCGCTCCGGCCCCTGTACCAATCATTAATGGAATAACACCAGCGGTAAATGCAATTGATGTCATTAGAATCGGTCGAAGACGTAAACGACATGCTTCCAAAATCGCTGATAAGGTATCTTGGCCATTGTCTTTAAGTTCTTTAGCGAACTCCACCATCAAGATGGCATTTTTACACGCTAGAGCCACAAGGACAATCAAAGCAATTTGTGTGAATATATTGTTGTCACCACCAATGAACCAAACACCTGCTAGTGCAGAAAAAATGGTCATAGGAACGATCAAAATGATAGCGAATGGCAGTTTTAAACTCTCGTACTGCGAAGCTAGCACCATGAAAACTAACAAGACAACAAGTGGGAATATATACACCATCGTGTTACCAGCCAAAATCTGCTGGTAGGTTACATCAGTCCATTCATAAACCATTCCCTCTGCTAGGTTTTGATCCAGTACTTCCTCAATAGCCGTTTGGGCTTGATCTGAACTGTAACCAAAAGCAGGACTGCCGTTTAGTTCTGCACTAGGGTAGCCGTTATAGTGCATCACGCGGTCAGGCCCAATCGTGGGTATGATCTCCAGTACAGCGCCGAGAGGAACCATTTGTCCGGCAGCATTTCTTACTTTGTAGTTAAGTATTTGGTCAGGTTCGAGACGATAGTTCATGTCTGCCTGGGCATTCACTTTGTATGTTCTACCAAACATATTGAAGTCATTGACGTATAATGATCCTAAATAAACTTGAAGCGCATCAAAAACCTGCTCTAGAGGAACACCTTGCAGCATCGCTTGTTCACGATCTATTTGGATGTCCATCTGCGGCACTTGTATACGAAATGTGGAATATAATCCCATCAGCTCGGGTCTTGTTGATGCCTCACTTATTACCAAGTTCAATTGCTTGAAGAGCTCATCAAACCCCTTGTTCGCACGGTCTTCGATTTGAAGTTTAAAGCCGCCAGTAGAGCCAAGTCCTTGGATTGGTGGTGGTGGAAAAATCGCAACGAAGGCTTCATCAATGATTGAAAAGCTCTTATTCAAAGATGCAACAATCGCATTTGCTCCGAGAGTTGGATCATTTCGTTTATCGAAGTCCTCAAGCGTAACAAAAACGATGCCACTATTCGGACTGTTAGTAAAACCATTGACCGATAAGCCTGGGAAAGAAATGGTTTGTGCTACGCCAGGTGTTGCCAGCGCGAGGTTTTCCATTTCTTTAATAACGGACTCTGTTCGATCTAAACTTGCTGCATCTGGAAGTTGGGCGATCGCAACTAAATACTGCTTATCTTGTTGAGGAATGAATCCTCCAGGAACAGCTTTGAATAGAGAAACCGTTCCCCCGAGTAACGCAATGTATACCACCACAACAACAAGGCTAAAGCGAATCAGCTTCTTGACCAGAGCTTGATATTGGTTCGAGCTATACTCAAAAATTCTATTGAATGGCGCAAAAACATACTTACCAAAAACCGCATCCAAGAGCTTGGTTAGCCGATCGGGTTTTGCGTTCTTATCTTGTAATAGCAGTGCTGATAAAGCAGGCGATAACGTCAACGAGTTAATTGCTGAAATAATCGTCGAGATCGTAATTGTTAGTGCGAACTGCTTATAAAACTGACCGGATAACCCTGTAATAAAGGTCGTCGGGATGAACACCGCACATAACACTAAAGCAATTGCAATAATTGGCCCGGTAACTTCGGTCATTGCTTGTTTCGTTGCTTCTAGTGGTGCAAGTCCATTATGGATGTTCCGTTCCACGTTTTCGACGACGACAATGGCGTCATCGACGACGATGCCTATGGCGAGAACAAGCCCAAACAACGAAAGCGTGTTAATCGATACTCCAAGCATTTGCATTACGGCGAACTTACCGATTAATGAAACAGGCACCGCAATGATAGGGATGATAGACGCGCGCCATGTTTGCAAAAACAAAATGACTACGACAACAACTAGTACAATTGCCTCTAGCAGAGTATGAACTACCGCGTCTATCGATCCACGAACAAAGACGGTCGGGTCGTAGGCTATTTCATATGAAACTCCAGCTGGAAAGGCTGCTTGTAAACGGTCCATGGTTGAACGAACCTGATTAGATAGCTCAATAGCATTAGCACCAGGGCGTTGGAATACGGGCATCGCCACCGCTGGTTTACCATTTAACAAGGCGCGCAGTGCATAAGAGTTTTGACCTAGCTCTACGCGTGCAACGTCTTTAAGACGTGTCAAAGCCCCTGTTTCGTCAACTTTTACTACAATGTCGTTGAATTCATCAATATTCTCCAAGCGGCCTTTTACGTTCAACAAAACTTGGAATTGGTTTTCATTAGCGGCTGGTTGCGCACCTAATGAGCCTGCTGCCACCTGTTGGTTTTGAGATCGGACGGCGGAGACAACGTCCATTACGGTTAGATTTCTAGAAGCGAGCTCATCTGGATTTAACCACAAGCGCATTGAGTACTCGTCACCACCGAAAAGGCGCACATCACCAACGCCTCCGAGCCGAGCTATCTCATCTTTCAAGTTTAAATTAGCGTAGTTAGCTAAATAACTGACTTCACGGCTAGAATCTGGAGAATATATATGCACAACCATGGTGAGATCAGGAGAGGCTTTTTCGGCAACAACTCCTAACCGTTGGACGGCTTCTGGTAACCGGGGCAAAGCTGTAGTGACGCGATTTTGAATTTGAACCTGAGCTTTGTCCAAGTCCGTACCTAAAGCAAAGGTTACGGTCAATGTCATTCTGCCGTCACTGGTTGCCTGTGAAAACATATATAACATGTTTTCTGTACCATTAATTTCTTGCTCCAGAGGCGTAGCAACTGTTTCTGCGATTACTTTTGGGTTCGCACCAGGATAGTTTGCTGTAACTACTACTGTAGGAGGGACAACCTCTGGATATTCACTCACAGGCAACTGCAAAAGTGAAATTGCGCCTACTATTAATATCAATAGCGATAACATAGAGGCAAATATGGGTCTTTGAATAAAAAAGTGTGCAAATTTCATTCGGTTGTCTTCTTAGTCTTGAGCTAAACGTTTGTTTGGCAACGATGTTGAGTTTGAAGCCATAATCAATGAAGTATTGCTAATATCTAGCGTGACATTTTTTGGTGTGACTTTGCTATTTGGGCCAACTTTTGCTGGGCCATTTACCGCAATAATTGAGTCGGCGTTCAAGCCATTCTCGATAGCACGAAATGTTCCGTAACGTTCGCCTAAGGTTACGATGCTGTATTGCAACGTATTCTCTTCATTGAGTGTTAATACAAAGCGGTTTTCTAGATCTGTGCCAATAGAACGCTCTGGAACGAGAACTCGTTCAACTGGTTTGGTTGTTGATATCTGAACTCGGCCAAACGATCCCACTTTTAAGTTTGATTTTGTTGCATCGAATACCGCTCGAACCTGCAAAGTACCGGTGTTTTCGTTGATGGAGTTGTCGACAAAGTCAACGCGTCCAAAAAACACCTGCCCATTTTGTCCAGATAGTTCAAGACGAGTAGGTAAGTTAGAGTCGGCATTGATTGTCGAGAAGTAACGGTTCCAAGTTCGCTCATCGACATCAAAGTATGCATATACCTGATCGTTAGAGACAATGTTTGATATAACGCTTTGATTTGCGTTTACATTGTTTCCTTTAGTAATGAATGCTCTTGAAATAGTGCCGCTAATAGGGGCATATATCTTCGTAAACTCAAGATCTAACTTTGCGGATTCTAACTGAGCACGCAAGGCCATTAGTTCTGCAGAGCGTTGCTTTACTGCGGTATCTCGGGCCTCTGCTTGTTCCGCTGAGATGGCTTTTCGCTTAACCAGTTGGGCGGCTCTCTTTTGTTCGTTTGCTGCTTGCTCTAGCGCAGCTCGAGCACTCTTAACTTGCGCTTCAAGTCGTGAGACCTGAGCTTTGAAGGTTCGATCATCAAGAGTGACGAGTAAGTCACCTTTGTTGACACTCTGTCCGTCTTTGAATTCTACCGTTTCAATAACTCCGGAAACGCGTGGCATTAAAGAAACTTTCTCTGGGGCTTGAAGCCTTGTTGTAAAGGTGAACCACGATTGAACGGGCTCATAGATGACTTTGGAGACGTCTATCGTAGGTAAGGGAGTATTAGGTTGTTTGGTTATCTCTTCGTCTGCACAAGCAGCTAAAACGGATAAAAGGCCAATGCCGAAAACTTTCTTTAACATTTGTCGCGCCCTAAATGATTCTGTTCATACTAAAAGGAACGGCATTGTATTCATTGTACCTATGGGTAAATAGGCCCTCAGCGAACATAGAGTAGTGATAAAAATGCACGATTAAATATTGGTCAAAATGCTCACTTTTTGGTTTGAAAAAGGTCAGTTTAGGGTTTTAAAGACGTGGAGTATTGTTAAATGTAATAAGCCATAATAGATAGGAATAACTAAACAGAAGCTAAAGATAGCGACGAAAATTAAAGCGTTTTTAATTCGTGCATTATTTGCAATTCACTGATGCAATTTGAACCATAAAAAATTGAAATTAATTTTGTAAAATCCATTTCCCATCACATAAAGAATAAAAACTAAATAAGGAATTGTGCAGTGGATCTCGCAAGCCAACTTGAATTACTACTGGATGTCTCTGAATACGGAACTTTTGCTAAGGCTGCTGACAGAAATCATATAGATCGTTCAGCTTTGTCAAAACAGATCAAAAAGCTAGAGGATGAATTGGGCTTACGGCTGTTAAACCGTTCCACGCGTTCGCTATCCCTGACCAATGCAGGTGTTGAGATGGTGGCGCAAGCCAAGAAAGTAAGAGAGGTTCTAACCGAAACTCGTAGTATTGCTGCTACATTTCAGGATGAACCGAAGGGTAACTTGAAAATATCAAGCTCCACTTTCTTTGGCAGAGCATACTTAAATCAGGCAGTTAAAGAGTTTATAAAACAGTACCCAAACATTACTGTAGAGCTGCTGCTCGATGATAATCGAGTCGACGTTATCCACGAAGGTTTTGATGTTGTGTTTCGTATCGGACCAATCCGAGAGTCCAACATGATAGTGCGTAAGTTGGCAAGCAATAATATGGCACTGGTTGCATCGAAGAGTTTTATTGACAAGTATGGAGCCCCGAGCTCTCCAGAAGAGCTTATAAAAATGCCAGCAGTAATATACTCTAATGCTAACTTTAAGGCGGATAAACTACGTATAGCGCCAAGCCAGTCATCAAGCGACGTTAGAACGTATAATATCAACGGGCAGTACTTCGTGAATGAAACTGAGTTAATGCTCGATGCCGTAAAATCTGATATAGGGTATGCTTTAATAGGGCAGTTCTTTCTTCAGGAGAGTTTGAGTAAACAAGATCTTGTCCAGTTGCTTCCTGATTATAATCTTCCCGCAATAGGGGAAATATATGCAATGTATACTCACCGAAATCAACAACCATTAGCCAAACTATTCATTGATACTGTTCAAAAAATAATAGGGACGCCTCCTGTTTGGATGGATTATCTCAACTAATATGAGTACTAGGACATAATGTTTTAGATTGAGGGCTTGTTTATATTTATCCATAGAATATGGTTGAATTTGCACTTTAAAAATAATTGCCACTGTTCATAATTTCACTCGATTCAAACAACACAAGTAGTGGTAATTAAATGAAAATGACAAGAACGTCGATCGCAATCGCAGCACTTTTCTCTGCAAGTGCTGCAAATTCAGCCGTAGTTTATGAAGATCAAGAATCAGTGTTAAATATTCATGGCCGAGCGCAAGGGATGTATTATTTCTCTGATGATAAAAATGCTGACGGAGATAATAGCTACATTCGTGTAGGACTTTCAGGTGAGTCTAAAATAAATGAAGATCTTTATGCCTTCGGCTTATATGAGTTGGAATTTAAGTCTAATCGCAGAGATGCTGATGGGATTGAAGATGATGAATTTGATATCCGAAAAGGCTATGTAGGAGTTGGTGCAGATTACGGAACAGTAAGTTATGGACGTCAATACGGTGCGGTCACTTTAGTATCTGATTACACGGATATTTTCCCGGAGTTTGGTAATGAAGCTGCTGGCGTAAGTGCGGATCTATATGGTACCGGTCGCTCCGATTCAGTATTTAAGCTAACGACAAGCTATGAAGGTTTGAATATTCATGTTAGCTATCAGGCTGAAAACGATGAAGTGTCAACAGATGCAGCCTCTTATGGTGCGGCGGCGGACTACAAGTTGCCATATGGCTTCAAAGTTGCGCTTGGTTACAACGAAGGTGAAGGGCAATCGGGTGCAGAAGATGCAGAGCTGCTAACGGGTGCTATTGCATTTGAATACGACAAGTTTTATGCCTCTGTTTTATACAGTGATGGTGAAAACTGGGCTAAAGATGGTTCTGAAAGTAATATTGATTACACCGGTATTGAAGCAGTTGCCACTTATGAAGTAACAGATAAGCTTTGGGCACTAGTTGGCTATAACAATCTAGAGCGTGATGATGAAGATGTCGTCGATTACTACTCACTAGGTGCAGAGTACGATTTGACTTCTAATTTTAAAGCACTAGCAGAATACAGAATTACAGATGTAGACAATGAAGACGATATTCTTGCAATAGCTGCGAGATATTCATTCTAAAAAATTAATAAATATAAAAAGCCTGAAACTATTTTCAGGCTTTTTATTTATCGGTGTAATTTTATAAGTGCTGATTTTCATCCATATATAATGGATTATATTGATCGTTACTTGTTAAAGTGTTTTGGATATAATTGTTTTGTTAGCTAGTCCACTGCTAGTTTTCATTTTCATATTTTTTGAATGATGATTTTTTCTTTGGCAACAAGAAGTATCTTGTTGCCTTTTTTTTACGTCTTATGGTTAATTAAAACAAAAAGAGTTTTTTTATATATTGCTATAAACGAGAAAAATATAACGAAAATTGTCAATCTTAGGTTGAGTTAATCTTCATAAAAAAGTGAACTCAATTTCAAGGGTCTTTTTCATTTAAGTGATGTGGAATCCATATGGCGAACCAAGTGAATGATAAAGCGCCAAACGACGAAATGTATCTCAATGAAGATTGGAAAAATTATTTTTATGTAAACGATAGAGGTAGGGATTGATACTGTTTATGTAAGGAGAGAGCGATTTATGAAAAGCAGTCGTTTCAATATGATTAGACACCTTTACTTTCTTAAAATAGGAAGGGCTCTAAGGAAGTAAAGGTGCAGATGATTTTTTAGTTTTTACCGCCGTCACTTGTTCTGAAGTGATAATCGAAGTTTATGATTGCACGATATTTAACTTCATCACGGTTAAGTGCGTATTCTTCAACTCTCACTTTACTATCATCGATTGCAATATCACGAGGGAAACCGCTTCCAATGATGTTTAGACGATTTCTAAGTTCATGTTTTGATAGCGTTTGGTATTCATCGACAAGATCAAACGCAGAGCTATAAGCGGCATCTTTTGTCGTAAAGTCATTGAGAACAACTTTGTTTGTAGAGTGTTCGACATGAATACCAGCAGTAGCAGATAAACTGAATAATAATAGTGATGAGAGCGTCATTAGTTTTTTCATATAGTCACCTTTTTATTTGTATTACAAAGTCAAGATGTCCAACGAATCCTTGTTAATATCTCTCGACAAAGGTGATAGTGCCATTATAGAAATGTGCTGTACATCACATTTGTGACCATTAACTATGGAAGAATTGTCAACAATAAAACTCAAGCACTTTTGACATTACGGTCAATGTGAAAAAGCGAATATCTGTATGGTTTCGTTATTAATTAAACCACTCTCGGAAACGCTGACTATTCAGTCAAAGCGTATGTTTCTTGTCGTTATAGTGACCTGCCTACAACTTAATCACTTAATGCATGCAATTCAATTGCAATGGCTTGGTATAGATTTTCATTCAGATCTTCCAGCTTAGTAACGATCCTACAAATTCTAGTGATTAAAAAGTCATTGTTTGTGGTTTTTTATTCTATTGTCGTGTATAAAAAAACTTTACAACAAATGATAAAGGAATATCCATGAAAAAGTTATTGTGTTTTGCTGCACTGGGGTTAGCTGTTTCGACGACGGTTAATGCAGACCCAATTTTAGACGACATCAAAAGTACAGGGGAGCTAAAAGTCTGCTTTGATTCTGGGTATATGCCTTTTGAAATGACAGCAAAAAATGGGCAGTACATCGGGTTTGATATCGATTTGGGTAAGCAAATGGCGCGTGCCATGGATGTTAAGTTTGTGCCGGTAAACACTTCATGGGATGGCATTATCCCAACACTGTTGACTGGTAAGTGTCACATGATTATGGGCGGGATGACTATCACACCTATGCGAAATACTCAGGTGAATTTCGCTGATCCCTATGTGGTTATTGGTCAATCTATTCTCGTAGATCTCAAGCATGAAGGTAAAGTGTCTAGTTACCGTGATCTCAATAGTCCAGATTATGTTGTTGCAACTAAGCTTGGGACAACGGGTGAGCAAGCGGTAAAACGATACCTTCCGAAAGCTAAGATAAATCTATACGAAACTCAGTCTGAAGCGGTACTTGAGGTTGCCAACGGAAAGGTAGATGCGTTTGTTTATGACTTTCCTTACAACTCTATTTATGTGGCGGAAAACAAAGGGCAGTTAATGCACTTGGCTAAACCGTTTACTTACGAGCCTTTGGGTTGGGCTGTGCCGCAAGGAAATCCAGATACGCTTAACTTCTTAAACAACTATTTACGTCAAATTAAGGGCGATGGAACTTACGATCGCATTTACGATAAGTGGTTTAACGACGATAAATGGTTAAAGCAAGTTAAGTAATCATTTTGTTATTGTAGAGGAGCGGTTAGCTTCTGGCTCGGTTCATCGCCAACCAAACGGTTCGTGCTGTGAAGCTAACGCTTTTCTTTATTCAAATACCCAACCAACTTTAATCAAAGTCATTCTCGGAATCACATGCAAAATAACTTTAAATCCCTATTGTGGAACGCTGTTTTTGTTCTTGTTTTGCTATCAATTTGCGGTCTTGTCTATCTGTCAGGTAAGCGAATCGATTACAGCTGGAATTGGGAGCGTGTCCTTCCTTATATTGCCACTAACGCTGCTTCATCCATTACCGCGCCTGTCGATGGGAACATCATTCTCGACGAGAATAACCAACTGGCTCTGGAGAGTATTCATGGTGATATTGTTCTTGAACTAAGCCAATATAAGTCTGTCGACGTCTATGAAGGTGATCTTATTTTTGAAGGAGATACCTTAGCAACTATAAAAGAGTGGCGCTCTGGCCCAATTTTAGATGGTGTTGTGACGACCATTAAAATCTCACTCTGGTCACTTATCATTGCTCTAGCGTTGGGCTTAGTTGTCGGACTAATGCGCATATCCAGCAATCCGGCATTAAAAAAGCTGGCGCTTGTGTATGTCGAGGTCATTCGTGGAACGCCTCTTTTAGTACAGATTTTTATCGTTTACTTCTTTATTGGTACTGTGCTTGACCTTGAGCGTTTTACTGCGGGAGTGATAGCGCTCTCCGTGTTTACCGCCGCTTACGTCGCAGAAATTGTGCGGTCAGGAATCCAGTCAATCCCAAGAGGACAAATGGAAGCGGCGCGTTCACTAGGAATGAATTATCCCAAAGCGATGATTTATGTCATTTTACCTCAAGCGTTTAAGCAGACATTACCTCCCTTAGCCGGGCAGTTTATCAACCTGATAAAAGATTCCTCACTTGTCTCCGTGATTTCGATTACTGATCTGACAAAAGCGGGCAGGGAAGTCGTAAGTGGTAGTTTTGCCCCATTTGAAGTTTGGTTTACCGTAGCGGCCCTTTATTTGCTTCTGACTAGTACCTTATCTTGGGCAATACAAACGTTAGAAAAGAAATTGGCAGCAAGTGATTAATGGTGGAGTCATTAATGGAATACATTATTTCAGCAAAAACAATTAATAAAATTTACCCTAATGGCTGCCATGCGCTCAAGGACGTATCGGTAAATGTAGAAAAAGGGGAAGTGATTGTCATCGTAGGACCGTCAGGTTCTGGTAAGTCAACATTCTTACGGACGATCAATCAATTAGAGACAATAAATAGTGGGTCTATAATCGTAGATGGTATCGATATGTACCACAAATCTACGGATATCAATAAACTACGCGCTGATGTGGGCATGGTATTTCAAGGCTTCAACCTTTTTCCACATAAAACGGCGATAGAGAACGTCATGTTAGCACCTTTAAAGGTTTCTAAACGTGACCCTGAATCGGTGAAGAAAGAAGCAAAAGATTTGCTTTATAAAGTCGGTCTGTCGGAGAGAATGGATAATTATCCTAATCATTTATCAGGCGGACAGCAACAGCGCGTCGCAATCGCTCGTGCGTTAGCAATGAAGCCCAACATTATGTTGTTTGACGAACCCACATCAGCACTAGACCCTGAAATGGTTGGAGAAGTTCTTGATGTGATGAAAGATTTGGCCAAGGACGGAATGACGATGGTCGTGGTTACTCATGAAATGGGTTTCGCAAAAGAGGTCGCTGATAGGGTGTTGTTTATGGAAGATGGTGAGCTTTTGGTTTCTGACTCTCCTGAGCGATTTTTTGATAACCCCTCCAATCCTAGATTGCAGAAGTTTTTATCTAAGGTCTTATAATAAAAAGAAAATTTGATTGAGGGTTAGCCCCTCAATCACTTTATGCACTATTGTGGCTCGTAACGCCCGCCTCGCCGAGAGACATAGATAATGGGCTTTTTACTCGAAGTTAATGGCGATAACATTATCTTGGTCCGAATGAAAGGTCTGGTAAATACTAGAGTGTTTAATCAGCCATTAAGTTTTGTTCACTTTAAACATAACAATTTCATTTTGAATTGATAAAAATTGTGTTTGAATAGAGCTTATGGATGTTTGGCGGTATGGATGTCTAAATGAAGAAAGTAACAATTTTAGATGGTGGCATGGGGCGAGAGTTAAAACGTATTGGCGCCCCTTTTTCTCAGCCGCTTTGGAGTGCACAAGCGCTAATTGAATCACCACAATATGTAAAAATGGCGCATGAGAATTTCATAGACGCTGGCGCAGAGATTATCACTGTCAACAGTTATGCATGTGTTCCATTTCACTTAGGCGAGGAACTCTATGCAAAACGGGGGACTGAGTTAGCAAAATCTGCAGCCAAAATTGCCAGAGATGTAGTCACCAGCTCTAACGATAGAGTGCTCGTTGCGGGTTCTCTTCCTCCTGTAATGGGGTCTTACAGGCCTGAATTATTCGAGCCGAAAAGGGCACTGGAAGTGGCTTCTGAGTTATTTGAAGCTCAAGATCAATATGTTGATATTTGGTTATCTGAGACCGTGTCTAGCCTCGCTGAAGTTGAAGTTCTATCAATAATTTTAGCCAAAACAGATAAGCCCAATTATCTTGCTTTCACCTTAATGGATGAGCCTAACTCTTTGCCTCGCCTTCGCTCAGGGGAATCTCTTAAAGTCGCGGTTAATACGCTGTTGAAAACAAATGTTTCAGGTATCTTTTTCAATTGCTCTATTCCTGAAGTTGTCGAGCAAGCGATCATAGATACACAAGCAGTATTGAGTGAGTCAGGTAGAGAATTGACGATAGGTGTTTTCGCAAATAGCTTTGCTCCGATAAAGCAAGCGCACCAAGCCAACGAGACCATTCAGGAAGTTCGCCATTTCTCTCCGACTGAATATCTTGAGTATGCTAAAAAGTGGCATGCGCAGGGAGCAAGCATTATTGGTGGTTGCTGTGGGATTGAACCACGTCATATTAAATTGCTAGCGACTTGGAGAGACACTCTCGAAAACGCCTAATTTTGGTGAAGCGCAGGGAAGTATTGCAAGAGGTTTTGTTTTTCATTCATCGTTATAGACAAAATAAAGGTCTTTCATATCTGGCAAAGTAACAAGATGCTTTAACTTGCTCATTACTTTGCCAGTTTGCCTCGAGATCTTTATTAATTATTTTTGGTTCAGATTAACGACAATCTTTCCAACGGTTCTCTGATTTCGCATGTCCAAGAGTGCGTTACCTACATCCTCTAAGCCGATGATCTTCAGTTTCGGCACTTCCAATTCTCCATTTTCTAATAGCTCAGACACTTCTTTTCCGGCAGTAACGATACTTGCAAACCCTCTCTCGCCAAAGACGTGACCAGAGCCCAAACTTATTTGGTGGAAGCCCAAGCCTTTTAAGAAGGCATCTGGATATTGAGAAGGGTCGACAGTCTTGACGAGCTCCACCATTTCTCCCTCAAAGGTTAACACCGAGGCTGCAATTCGGTCGTTATCACCGCCTACACAATCGAGTGCAACCTCAACGCCATGATTTCCGGTAATGTCCATTACTCGTTGAACTACATCTTCATGATGATAATCAATCGTATGGGTTGCTCCTAACGAGGACAAATATGCGTGATTAGCTTCTGAACTAGTAGCAATGATCTGTTCAACACCAAATGTCTTTGCTAACTGAATAGCAAAGCTTCCAACGCCGCCAGCACCTCCGGCGATAAAAATGCTGCTTCGATTTGAAATATCGAGCTTGTCTACCAAAGCGCGATATGCGGTCCAGGCTGCGCAAGGTGTAGATGCTGCCACTTCAACCGGAACCTGAGGGTGCTTTATGAGCGTTCTTGAATCATGGATAGCAAATTCAGCGAATCCACCGTGATGGCGTCTCATGTTTCCGTGATACAACACTTTATCGCCAACCTTCCAATCAACGACCGCATCGCCTACAGAGACTATTTCTCCTGATACGTCTAACCCGCCAACAAAATTGTTACCCATGTTAGTGACCATGTCTGACCAATAATGAATTTTTGCATCGACAGGGTTCAAACCAACAGCGTTAACTTTAACCAATACATCAAATTGGGTTTCTAGTTTTGGTGTAGGTAATTCGGATAAAGAGAAAGTATCGTTATCTCGTTGGTAAGTTATCGCTCTCATAGGTTTTCCTCATTATTAAGAATGGTCGAAAGTCATACTAACTCAGAGGGTAGTACTGTAATAATTATGGTTTTTTCTTATTTTGATAATTTTAGGTTATGTTTGATAAAAAGGATTCGAGATGCTCTGAAATTATCATCGACAACCAGTCTGCATAGCTAATGACATGTAATTTTATGATAAGTAATGACTAGTTTTATTATTCCATTTTTATGGAAATATTTTGTTGATCTTTTGTTTTGTGATTCTATAATTCCAGAAATATCGAAATAAAGGCTTGTCTATCAGGTAAGCTTGTTAGCGAAAAATGACGAGGAGAGTAAATGTGAATACAGAAATTATAACTATGGCTAAAGAAGCGCTGGATATGTTTGCGTTTCTAGCAACTGAACTTATCATCTTATTTCTGGCAATTAGCTACATTGTCGGTGTGTTGCAAGATTTTCTAACGCCAGAAAAAATTCAATCTATTCTAAGCTCGAAAAAGGGTAAAGGTTACTTCATTGCTGCGTTGCTAGGTTCGATTACGCCTTTCTGTTCGTGTTCGACCATTCCTTTCTTAAAAGGCTTGTTGCGTGCAAGAGCAGGTTTTGGACCTATGATGGTGTTCCTATTTGCAAGCCCGTTGCTTAACCCAGTGATTATTGGCTTGTTTGTGGTGACTTTTGGTTGGAAAGTTGCGGTATTTTACTTTGCTATTGCGATGTCAGTATCAGTGGTAGCAGGCTATGTACTTGAAAAACTAGGGTTTGAACGTTACGTCAAACCAGAAGCATATCAAGCGGCAGGTTCTTCTTCGTGCGGTACTTCTTGTGGCGATTCAAGCAAGAAAAAAGAAGAAGCGAGACCAGCATCAAGCTGTGATACCAGCGCCTGCAATGAACCTACGCCAGTTGCGGCGAAAACATCTTGTTGTGGTGATGCACCAAAACCTGAACCTAAAGTGGAAGTGTCTTGCTGCTTATCAGACGGTAGTGCAACAGCGACAGTCGTGGAAGAGAAAGAGCCTAGCCGCTGGGTACGTATTTGGCAATCAACTTGGAAAGACTTTAAGCAAGTGTTCCCTTATCTCATGATGGGGATTGCGATTGGTTCATTTATCTATGGCTTCATCCCGACGGAGTTCATTGCGGAGTTCGCTGGTGAAGCGAAGTGGTACGCGATTCCGGTCGCAGCAATCATTGGTATTCCATTGTACATCCGTGCAGAGGCGGTCATTCCACTTAGCGCGGCACTAGTACAAAAAGGTATGGCTCTTGGGTCTGTTATGGCGCTTATTATTGGTAGTGCTGGCGCAAGTCTTACAGAAGTGATTTTGTTGAAATCAATTTTTAAGAACCAAATGATCGCTGCCTTCCTAATCGTTATCTTAACGATGGCCATGGGAGCCGGTTACTTATATAGCTGGGCTTTTTTATAAAAATAACCCTCGGGCGATTGCTCGAGGGCTCTGTTTTTGTCGCCATATAGGGAAAGGGAAGTTTCCTATACCGCGCAGACTATAAAAAAATAACGAGGTTACTCGTAAATACTATAGGAGAAATACTTGCTGGCGATGGTTTTATGCTTACCGCTCTGGATCAATTTTTGTATTCCGCTATCGAGTAATGCTTTTAATTCTTTGTCTTGTTTTCTCACTGCTACGCCAATGCCACGGCCGAACCACTTTTCCTCTGTAAACGCTGGTCCAGTAAAGTGATAGCCTTCACCTTGTGCAGTTTCAAGAAAACCAGCACTTAAACCGATTGAGCCGCCAAATACAGCATCTAACCGTCCATTGAGTAGATCGGTAAATGCCTCATCGAACGTACCATAACGACGAATATCAATATCAGGATACAAGGCCGAAAGGTACTTATCACCAATTGTGGCTCTTTGAACTCCAATAGATAAACGATTTAGGCTGCCGTCCTCCATGTTGATTTCTCTATCATTTTTCATTACAAAACGAGTCGGTACTTTTGCATAAGGGACGGTGAAATCGACTTTCTTTTCTCGTTCTTCTGTGATTGTCATTGCAGCAATAATCGCATCGTTCTTGCGACTAAGGAGAGAAGGGATGATGCCATCCCAATCCATTTTTGAGATAACGCACTTTACTTCTAACTCTTTGCATAACGCGTTAGCGAGGTCGACTTCAAACCCTTCTAGCTTTCCCTCTTTTGTCGTCCAGCTAAATGGAGGGTAAGCCCCTTCAACAGTGAAGCGAATTTGTTTCCACTCTTTCGCATGGCTGAAAACTGAAAATAAGCTAATAAACAATACGACTATCCATTTCATAAACGTTTCCTTGTAACTATTTGGAAACCAATGTTTAACACAAAGTAAGCAAATATCAATGGAAGTGCATATATGTGTGACCTTTCGCCCGCATTGTGTGAGCGAAAGGTTTTGCGTGTATTACAGCTTATCTTCAATAGTTACGAGGGGAACTCTCGTTGAGACAGCGTGAAGTGCAATGTTGTGAATCATTTCATCGACCGTGGTACAGCTATCCATTAAGATCGAAACATCATACTTGTCCGCAGATTTTGAAATAGCAGTATGTGTCACGCAGTTTTGTGTCATCATTCCGCATACAAGTAACTCCGTTACATTTTTGCTTGCCAATACTTCTTCTAAACGTGTTCCTTCAAAGCTATCTGCGAAGTGCTTTACCACGATTTCGGAATTCGGCGCTAAAGCAAGAACTTCTGGGTGAATATTGGCACCGTCGCTGCCTTCATTGAAGAATGGGGCAATACCCATGGCAGGGTCGGCAATATGCTGAATATGAATCACAGGAATGTTTTGCTCATTGGCTTTAGTTATTGCTCTCTTAACATTGTCTAAAGTCGATTCTGTATTCCATAAAGGAAACTTTCCTTCCGGGAAATAGTCGTTTTGCAAATCAATTACAAGTAGGGCTTTTTGAGTCATTTTATTTTCCTTTTATTGAGGATCATTGCGGTACGAATAATATAAAGACTTTTAGCCACCTTCTTTAGAGTCTAAAATGACACAAAAGAGTCAAAAAGCGACACTTGAAGATAATTGAAAATGAAAATAGCACTCGTTAATTACCCAGATAGCTCGCAAGCCTCCGTATATGGTTTAAGCGAACTCTTCGAGATGGCAAACCGTGCTGCGGCTAAATTGGGCGTTGATGTGCACTTTGAAGTAGAGATATTGGATCACTGGCCAAACACGCACTTCGATGTGAAAACAGCGGTAATGATTCCGCCTAGCGGCACTGGTCAATATTACTTAGAACCAGAGCCAGAGCTACTCGACTGGTTAAATGTCCAATATAGAAAAGGTGCGATTTTAGCCTCCGCCTGCGCTGGTACTTTTATTCTTGCTCAAACCCAGTTGTTGACCAATAAGTCTTGTACAACACACTGGGGCTTAGCTCCTTCATTAGCGAGTCAGTTTCCCGATATCCACGTAAGACAAGAAGCCATCCTTATTAACGAAGGAACGATCATTACGGCTGGGGGTATGATGTCATGGGTGGATTTAGGTTTGGAGCTGGTTTCCTTATTTGCGTCACCGGCAGTAATGCGCCTGTTAGGAAAAATGTTGGTTATTGATACTGGTCCGAGAGAGCAACGCTTTTATCAACAGTTTACTCCAAACTTCCAACATGGTGATGAGGTAATTGTTCAACTACAGCACTATATAAACGATCATTATCAAGGAAAACTGAGCAATAAAGAGCTTGCAGAGTTGAGTTGTTTAACAGAAAGGACATTGCAGCGACGCTTTAAAAAGGCGACAGGTTTCAATGTTAACCAATATATACAAAGCTTAAGAGTACAAAAAGCTTGTGATTTACTTGAGTCGACAACCCTAACATTTGACGCAATATCATTTAGAGTGGGTTACCAAGATGTGAGCGCGTTCAGGAAAATATTTAATAGGATCGTAGGTTTAACACCGAAGTCGTTCAGATCTCGGTTCTGTTCATGAACGCCAGAAGTAAGATAATGTTGGTATTAAACATTTATAACTCAGAAGCAAACACACATATTTTTACAAGCTGGCTTAGCGTGATGAAAAGGGATAACAAGCTAAGCCAACCGTAGCGATCTTCTAAGTATTGAGAACTTTTTAGGATGCTTAAAGTGTTCTCAAATTACAACGACTTGTATAGGCCGCTGTTAATCGAAAAGCTATGTGATTTCCAAAACCAGTTTCCCAATATGTTGCTTGCGTGAAAATACTTCTTGCGCTTGACCTATCTGGTTCAAGGGAAATGACTCCGCGACTAAGGGACGAATTGCGTTCTGTTCGATATAGCGAACCAAGTTACCGAATACTTCTGGTGCCAAAACGGTACAGCCAAATAACGCTAGGTCTTTAAGGTAAAGAGTTCTTACATCCAGCTCGACAATTGGGCCGCCTATGGCGCCGGAAACAGCGTATCTTGATCCTGGCTTTAGTACCTGAAGAAATTGTGGCCACTGCTCTCCTGCGACCAAATCAATCACTACGTCAACGCTGTTTTCTCCGAGAGTCGCCGTTAAATTTGCATCGCGAGGGATAACTTGGTTTGCTCCTAATGCCGTGATCTGTTCTTTCTTTTCTGGGCTGGCGATAGCAATGACGTATGCTCCACGCGCCTTCGCCAGTTGGATTGCGGCAGAGCCAACACCACCGGATGCCCCTGAAATCAGTACGGTATCGCTCGCTGTGACATTAGAGCGGACAAGCATGTTCTCGGCAGTTGAATAAGAACAAGGGAAGGAGGCCAAATCGATATCCGATAAACTACTATTCACAGCAAATGCATGTTTACTGTCAACAACAGTGAACTGAGCAAAGCCACCATCACATTCTGAACCGAAGTACCAAGGCGAGCTAAGTGCTTGACTGTTGAAGCGCGTAATACATGGTTCGATGAGCACACGCTGACCGATTCGTGATGGGCAGATATTCTCACCAACAGCGACGATGGTACCGCATACATCGGCACCTTGGATTCGAGGGAGAGATAGCGCGTCTCCTGACCAACTTGCATCCATGCTATTGGCGTCGTTTTTAGAATACCATGCTGTTCGGGTATTGATGTCGGTGTTATTGACTCCGGCGGCGGCAACTTGGATCAATACATCATCAGGCGAGGGGACTGGCACAGGTATATCATCGCGGTAACGAAGCATATCTGGCCCACCATGACCGATAAGTTGGACGCCTTTCATGACTTTCGGGATTGTGGTCATTGATTGTTCTCCTTCATTAGTTCTAGCAGAGTGTGTTCAGCGGATGCAAAGGCAGCGTGACCGAGAACCGGCCATGCGTTGGATAGACCTTCATGTAACAAGAAGAGTGTGGTTGCGAGGTCTTCTCGCTGACTTAGTTGGACCATAAGCTGACGAACCGCCAATTTGTGTTGTTTTACTGCTTGATTAATAGATAGATTTTCTGGATAGGCTGCTAATGCATTGATGGACATGCAGCCATTCGGTGCAAACTCCTTCATCCAATCCTCGAGGCGAGTGAATAGGTGTAATACAGCCGGTGTTCCATTGGCAGGGGCGTCTTCGAGCAAAAAACTCAAATACCTTTGATGGCGATGCTCGAGAGCTGCAACAATCATCGCTTCCTTGGAGGGGTAGTATTTGTACAGGGTTCTCAGGCTGACTTCGCAGGCGTTTTTGAGTTGGGGTACGCTAGGCTCGGCGAAGCCATACTGACTGAATGCTTTTTCTAGGCTTGCTGCGATTTTTTCTTTCACTATTTGATACACCAGGTAGAACGTTTGTTTTACCTGAGGGTAGAATAAACTTTCTACCTCAGTCAATGGTGTATTTAAACTCTGTATTGAAAGCCCGACGTAATGCCGGGCTAATTTAAGTGATTTTTATCGATTTGGAACGTGAATCAGTGTGCCGTTGCGTGCTGCTCTCCACGCTTGTCTAGCATTCCGCTGAAACGGGTTAGTAGTAGAGCACCTAATACTACGATCGCGCCAATCCAAGGTGTGTGCATCAGCCCAGCGTTGGCCACGATAAGGCCACCGCCCCAAGAGCCCAGTGCAATACCTACGTTAAATGCAGCAATGTTGAGACCAGACGCGACGTCGACTGCATCAGGTGAATATTTCTCTGCTAGTTTGACAACATAAACTTGAAGCCCTGGAACGTTACCAAAGGCAAAGGCACCCCAGACAAGAATGGTCACTACTGCAGAAATTGGATTAAAAGCTGTGACACTAAACACGAGCAATACCACAATTAGGCCCGAGAAAATCGCTGTCAGAGCTTTGATTGGCCCCATAGAGTCGGCCATCTTTCCGCCCCAGATGTTGCCGAATGCGACTGATACACCATAAACCAACATAATTAGGCTGATAGCGCTAGAGCCAAACCCCGAAACTTCTTCCAAAATAGGAGCCAAGTAAGTGAAGGCTGTGAACGTACCACCGTAACCGAGCGCGGTGATTGCGTACACCAAAAGTAGACGAGGCTGAGTCAAGACTTTTACTTGCGATGACAGCTTGGTTGCTGGTGGTTGTTTCAGATTACTCGGCACTAGCAGAGCGCTTCCTATCAGTGCGATGATTCCAAGGATCGCGACGATTAGGAAGGTTGCCTGCCAACCAAATGTCTGGCCAATCCAGGTGCCAAGTGGCACGCCCGTCACTAGAGCTACGGTCAGACCGGTAAACATAATAGCAATTGCGCTAGCGGCTTTTTCTTTTGACACTAGGCCAGTGGCGATAGTCGAGCCGATCGAAAAGAACACACCGTGTGCAAGCCCGGTCAGTATCCTTGCTGTAACTAGTGTGTTGTATCCAGGTGCTTGCCAGGCTAACAGATTGCCAAGAACAAACAGTGCCATAACAGAAAGCAGAACGTACTTTCTTTTCCAGTTACCAGTCAGCGCTGTTAAAACGGGAGCACCAACCGCAACACCAAGTGCGTACAGGCTAACTAAAAGACCCGCTGAAGGTAATGATACGTTGAGGTCGGAGGCCATAGTCGGTATCAGACCGACAATTACAAACTCCGTGGTTCCAATAGCAAAGGCGCTAAGCGTCAATGCAAGTAAAGCTAAAGGCATAACAACTCTCTCTTATAATCATTGAATATGAATGGATAAACGAATAGCCCGTTTCCATGTCGTGTATTATTAAAGAGTTATTCGTTGCGAAAAATGGTGTTTATTACAAAATACTTTTGTTATAAATGATGAAAGTGCGCAGTTAAGAAAGGGGATGAAATGTTAACCCGATCAGATGAATTAGAGATTCTTATGGCAGTTGTGGATAGTGGTGGATTTTCTTCCGCTGCTGATGCACTAGGTATTCAAGTCGCTAGGGTATCTCGTGCGGTTAGTAAAGTTGAATCACAGTTGGGGGTAACCTTGCTGAATCGCACGACACGCAGAGTGGAAGTTACTGAGGAAGGGCATCAGTTTGTTGAAGCGGTTCGCTTAGGTTTACTACAAATACAGCAAGCTGAAGAAGAGATCATCACACGAGGTGAATTACCCAAGGGGTGCTTAAGAGTTGATGCCGCTAGCCCATTTGTTTTACATCAACTCGTGCCGTTAATTCAGCCATTTAAAGAGGCTTATCCTGATATTCAACTCGATCTTACCTCTAATGAGGGTTTTGTGGATCTATTGGAAAAAAGAACCGATGTGGCGATACGTATTGGACGATTATCGGATTCAACACTGCATGCTAAACCTTTAGGAACAAGCCCACTATTTATCGTTGCCACGCCTGGTTATTTATCTAAACGAGGTTTCCCTGAAGCGGTGAGCGATTTGCGCAGTCATAACTTGATCGGTTTTTCTGGCGCTAAAGTGTTAAATCAGTGGCCATTACGAGGGTTTGAGATGATAGAGCCTGATATCCTATCCAGCAGTGGTGAAACGGTTAGACAGTTAGTGTTGGCAGGGAATGGCATTGCATGTTTATCTGGCTTTATGGTGAAAGATGATCTTGATTCTGGACGGTTAGTGGCATTGTTTGAATCGGAAAAAATCACAAATACTGGACGAGAACAGGTCAATGCTGTGTTCTACAAATCTTCTTCAGTCTCTAAGCGTATTTCCGCGTTCATCGACTTTATTCAACCAAGACTTACTTTAAGATAACTCTATTATTGTTGTTTTAACAAAAGAGTTTTGTCGTTATTGCATCTTTTATTTTCCCAAGTGCCAAGCCTAGCGTGCCACCCCTTAGTAAGGTGGCACATATTTTTATTTGATCTTAGTTAAAGCGTGGCAACACGTACTGAGCGATCTGTTCCATTGATTTCTCAATTGGTTGGCTATTACGACGGAAATGCAACCCGATGTGGTTGACTCCTGCTTCTTGCATTTTTTCTAGCTCATCGCTCAAGCCATTGACTCCGGCCTGGATACCAAAATGATGCCGAACGACTGGTGCATTTGGGTTATCGACTAAATCAAGATGAATAAAGCTGGCGTAGGGTTTGTTTCCCGCTACGGAGCGCCAAAGTGCAACGCGGTGTTCATGATCATCAGGTGTGCCTGGGTAGGCGAGCCAGCCGTCTAGGTTTTCTCCTATCCATTGTGGACTTTGCTGCGCTAACCCTGCGACATAGATAGGAATATCAGCAAACTCGGGTAATAACTGTAGATCGTTACCCAGTTTATCATTTTGCGTATCTTTCAAAATCTCTACACTTTCTCGAAAAGCTGAGCCACGGCTGTCAAAGTTGGCATTAAAAACGGGATATTCACTAGGGCGGTCTCCACTAGCCACACCGAGTATCAGGCGGTCACCACTTAACTCGTTGATGGTCGCAGCGGCTTTTTTCACTAGCCAAGGTTGTCTTAACGGTAATACTATCGCTGCTGTCCCTAGTAGAATGTTGTCGGTGCACGCAGAGAGATAGCCAAGATAACTGAACGGTTCATAAATTTGTGCCGCGTCTCCAAAGTTAGGGTCGTACAACGGGACATCTCTCACCCACGCTACGTTAAAGCCTAACTTATCGGCTAACATAATACGCTGTTTATGTGCACTCATGTCTGGTACGCCGAACGGTTTTCGTTGGAGCAGGCGTTTTTTTTGGCCTTCTTGGGTCCAGTCATTATCTAGGGGGAGCTCAACCCCGATGGTGAATCTGTTACTTAAATCTTTATGCATTATGAAGCCTGACTATTACTATGAGTACTAGGAGGCAAGGTGCCTCCCTGATATTCAGGACACTATGAGATTTTTGTTGTGAGAAAAAGCGGCAAAAAGACAAAAGTGTTTTGCCACAAACAGCGGTGGTCTTTAAAGGAACTGGTGGTTCTCTACCTTGATTTCTTGCTTGATGAAGTCAATAAAAGAGCTGATCCGGCGTGAGGTACTGGCATTTTTGTAATACACCGCATGAACGGGCTGTTCGACATTATGCGTGTGTTCACTAAGCACGCCCACTAAGCGACCAGCTTGTCGGTCAGAGTAGGTCATAAAGTCAGACAGGCAAGCTATCCCCGCACCATGTAAGGCTAAACATCTTAGCGTCTCGCCATTATCAGATCTTAGGCTACTCATAATACGCAGAAGTTTGTTCTTATCATCCATGATCGGCCATTCCTTAAGATACTCCGGCTTGTTGAATCCAAGTAGCTTGTGATTGAGTAACTGATCTATTGAGGTTGGAGTACCATGTTGTCTTAAATACTCTGGACTCGCGACGATTCGAATCCGACTTTTACCAAGAAATATCGCGCGCATGGTTGAGTTTTGTAGCTCACCGATACGAAAAGCAATATCGGTTTTTGTTCCCAAAAGGCTAATATTTTCCTCATTGGAATTGAGATCGATTTCGACTTCTGGATACAAGCTCTGATATTTAGCAATGTGCGGCGTTAGTACGTGCAGTAAGAAGGGGGTAGCTGCGTTTATTCGTAGGAGGCCAGAAGGCTTATATTTCTGGCTTTTCAGTTGTGCTTCGGCATTCTCTACTGCTTCTACAATATGTCTGACTTTATCGAGGTATATCGTTCCTTCATTAGTAACATCTAACTTACGGGTTGTGCGATTTAACAAGGTCGTTTCGAGTTTGGCTTCTAGCCGAGATACCGATCGACTCACCGCCGAGACGGTCATCGATAACAGTTCAGCCGCAGAGCTGATTGAACCCGTATCGACCACGGCCATAAAGGTGCGCATTTCATCTAGAGTAGCTTTCATTGTTGAATATATTTCAAATTAGATTTGAGTATTGTTAACTTTACGGAAAGTCTCTTGCGGCGTAAAGTTTTGCTTCGAATCAACTATAAAATCGATAATTCAGGAGATTTAGATGAAAGTACCATCATTTGGCGTCGGAACGTTTCGTTTAGAGGGTGAAGTAGTTAAGGATTCAGTCCGTAATGCGTTAGAAGTGGGTTACCGCGTAATTGATACTGCACAGATTTACGGTAATGAGGCAGAAATCGGTGAAGTATTGACACAGTCCGGTATTGCACGTGATGAGCTATTCATTACGACCAAGATCTGGGTTGATAACATGAACACGGAACAACTCATTCCAAGTCTAAAAGAGAGCTTAGGAAAGCTAAATACAGATTATGTGGATTTGACCTTGATCCACTGGCCTGGCAATAACAATAACTTGAACGAATACATGGCTTCATTACTTGAAGCTAAATCGCAAGGGTTAACCCGTAATATTGGCGTCTCCAACTTTAATATTGACTTGTTGCAACAAGCGATAGAAGTGGTCGGTAAAGAGAATATTGTTACTAACCAAATCGAGCTTAGCCCTTATTTGCAAAATCGTAAGTTGGTCAGCTTCATGCAGGAAAACGATATTCAGGTAACGTCTTACATGACCTTGGCATATGGGAAAGTACTTGAGGACCCAACTATTGCAGGTATTGCTGAGGACTATCAGGCCACGCCAGCTCAAGTCGCGCTTGCTTGGGCTTTGTCAAAAGGTTACGCGGTGATCCCGTCTTCAACTAAACGAGAGAATTTGGCAAGTAACCTGAAAGCACTTGAACTTAATCTGAGTGAAGAGGCGATCGCTAAGATAGATGCGCTGGAAAGAAATGGCCGCGAAGTAAACCCTGAAGGGCTAGCGCCTGAGTGGGATGATTGAGTGAGTTTCACAGGAAATCATTGCCTAAATGACGCCTCTGCAATCGCTGACTTCCTCAGCGTTTGACAGTAGTACAACGCCTGAGACAATAACGGCTAGCTTGTCTGACGATAGCGCGTGCTTTTATCTTTTTGGCCTATTGGTTTATTGTATTCTCCCGGCCTTCAATTTGGCCGGGAGACGTCATTTAGAGATCATTTACCATTCGATTGTAGAGCCATCAAATACGCGGAAGCTTCCGGATTGCTCAAGTGTTAGCTGTTCTGCGACCGAAACAATGCCTGCAACACTTTCCTCGGCAGAAAAGGTTGCGTCCTCACCGCCCATATCGGTTTTTACCCAGCCGGGATGAACTGCGACAGTTTTTACTCCTCGCGATTCGAGATTGCGTGCTGCTGATACTAGAACCTGATTAAGCGCTGCTTTAGATGCTCGATAACTGTACATGTTACCTGAACTGTTATCGCTTAAACTCGCAACTCGGGTTGAGATTCCCACGATGGTTTTGTGCTGACTTTTCGCAACGTTGTCTTGTAGGGCTTGAATTAGCAGGGCAGGTGCGACGGTATTTATGTTTAGTACTTCTAGCCATTTTTTCTGGGTCATTTCGCCAAGCTTTGCACACTCTTCGCCTAATACACCTGCATTAAGAATTAAATGATCGAGCGGACGATCCGCTAATTGAGTGGCTAACTGATCGATATCTTGTTGGTTAGTGACGTCTAGAGCCATCAGTTGAAGTTGATTAGATTGGGTTACTAGTTCATTGAGCTGCTTAGCATTTTCTGGTGAACGACAAGTTGCGATAACTTGCCAACCTTTTCCAAGGTAGTGGCGGACAAATTGCAAGCCTAAGCCACGGTTAGCGCCAGTGATTAATACAGTAGACATCGCTTCTCCTACGTTGTTGAGTTGAACAACGACTATATTAGAGGCGACGTATAAGCATGTAATCAAAACAGTACAAAAATGGCCTAAGATTCGACATTGTCAAACCTTAAAGTTTGAGAAAGATGCTGGCAAAGTGTTTTAGCCTAGTGACCGTCAGTTCGGAGGCAGCACCGCTGACACCTGCAACAGCAACGACCTTACCATCCAAATAAAGGGGGATCGCTAAGCAATTGAGGTTTGGCTCTGCCTCTTCTAAATCGAGTGCGTAACCTGATAATACAACCTGATTAAGTTCAGTTTCTAACGTGGGGGATATTTGGCTTTCAAGGCGCAATGTTCGGCGAAGCTCATCATCAAAACTAAGAAAAACCTTGCCGATCGCAGATGTTGTGAGTCCTTCTCGTTTCCCTCTCGGGCTACGGATAGTAAGAGGGTTATCCTGCTCTATAGCATCGATATACAAGTACTCTTTAGCGCCACTTTGTACAGCGAGGTAAGCAGTGTTGTTAGTCATTTGGGCCATTTTTTTCAGCAATGGAACAAAATGTTGTCGGATAGCTTCGTTTTTTTGTTCAATCGGCTTAGACAGTTCATAGCATCTAAACCCTAGGCTGTAGCTATGGTTGTGTTTGGATACATATCCAAGAGAGTGTAGAGTCGCAAGTAACCCGTGAACAGTCGTCTTATTTAACTGGATCGCATTACTGATCGTCTGTAATGATAGGGGAGACTCACTCATCGAGAGCAACTCGAGGACTAGAAAACCTCGCTCTAGAGACTGAATGTTTTTTCTTGCCTTGGGCACAAAGACTCCTTGATGATGGTGTTGCATCTGAATGGCTTACTGATGCTTCCACCTATAACAAACCACTACGCTGGTGGTTTGGTTTTATTAGAGAATATACTCAGCACTTAAACTGATCGGCTCGTTGTATGCATCCACAAGGGAGTTTTTTCCTTGCTTCTTAGCATTGTATAACGCTTGGTCTAATATCGAATAGAGCTCATCAAAGTTGGTGAGTGGCATTGAGGTTGATAGATAGGCCAGACTCGCAGATATATTCAATTGATGGTTATTAAGCGAATGTACACTCTTTTCTGAAATTGTTTTATGCAGACTTTGTATTCTAAAGGGAACGTCAATCTCATCGA
Source organism: Vibrio sp. Vb1554 (assembly GCF_033344235.1). Classification (NCBI taxonomy): domain Bacteria; kingdom Pseudomonadati; phylum Pseudomonadota; class Gammaproteobacteria; order Vibrionales; family Vibrionaceae; genus Vibrio; species Vibrio sp. Vb1554. The sequence goes on from NZ_JAWPOJ010000011.1 coordinate 151,991, forward strand.
CGTTTTTCAATAGCAAGATAAACTCTTCTCCACCTAAACGACCCAAGTACTCTCCCTTATTAAGTTTAGCTTTAAGCGCTTTGCATACCTGTTGTAGTACTAAGTCGCCAGTCGGATGATCATACTGATCATTAATCGCCTTAAAGTCATCTAGATCGATTAATGCTAGAACGTAGCGGAAGTCTCCTTCCGCTTTGGAGGTTTGGCTTTTAATCGTCTCTATAATTGCCGCTCTGTTTAATGCACACGTTAAGCTGTCTATTTTGGCTTTTAAGCGTGTTTGTCGCTGAACCATCAATGCCAGAGCGAGGAGAATCAATAAACAGAAAACAACAAAATTATAAGTGCGTTGTTGGTCTGTGAGTTTTTCAAACTGGTACTGACTTAGAAGAGTTTCGTTGTTCAACTGCGCGACTTGTAGATCATATTCATACTCTTTTTTAGTGAGATCTAGTGCCTCTAACGCCTTGATATTACTCGCGTCTCGGTTCGTTAGTTCAATCGTCGAGTAGGCCTTGTGATGCTCCAGTGCCTTTTTGTAATCATTTTGAGCTTGGTATGCTTTTGAGAGGAGTAATTGGGCTTGCGCTTGCAATAAGGGCCTAGCGTTTTTTACCGCTAATCTTAACGCAATTGTACCGTGTTCAATCGATTTTTCGGGTGTATGGTTCTTTAAATATGCCAATCCAGCAGCCAAATGACCCTCTGTTTCAAGGTGCGTATTCTCATAAGTTTGGGCAATGTTTAATGCTCTTCCAATGTAATCTACCGCGGTATCTAATTGCCCAGAATCGGCCAAAGCAGCAGATAACCCTAAATAGGTCAACCCTTTCCCGTATGGGTAATGAAGTTGTTCGAGAATCGTTAATGCATTTTTGTAGTGGCTGATGGACTTATCGAGTTCTTTGGATTTTCTGTACATCGCTCCTAGACTATGTTCGACTTGCGCAACTTCAAGAGGTGTCCCTTCATCTTGGCGAACCAGTAAGGCTTGAATGAGATATTGCTCTGATTGTTCAAATTGCCCCAGCTCTGCAAGTAAATTGCCGACGTCATTGTAAATCCCTGAAGGATCGCTTTGCGTCGACATGTTGGCCATCAACTGTCGATACAAACTTAAGGCTTTTTCATAGTCACCGCGGTAATTGTAGTTATTTGCTACCACGCGCAAAGCGAGATCAACAGGGAAGTTTTCTTGATGCTTATGATTTAAGTGGCTCTCTAAGGATGAGCAATAAAAGTTTGCTTTGTGATAACGACCTTGTTGATTCAGCGTATAACAAAGTTGATAGTTCATCAGAGCCTTGCCTTCGGAATCGGATATTTTCTTCATTGTCTGTCGCAAAGAAGAAAAGCTATCTACTGAGGCCTCGTAACTACCATGCTTACGTTCATTTAAGGCAAGAATATATTCTGATTCTAATTGAGAAAAATGGTTGTCTAAGACTTGACTGCTGCCGTAGTAAGGCTGATTTATGTTTGACATATATTCATAAATCAATCCACTTACGTAGAGCTTTTCGCTGTCCGATTTCGCTGTATGGTAGCGATCTTGAAGCATGCTCAATGCCGACTCAGGGTTGCTTCGTAGTGTGGTTTGGTAGACAGAGTGCCACTGTGTGATATTTTGGTTTGGTTCAATATCTTGAGTGTCGCTTGCATATACTGGAGTGAGCAAAAGTGACGCAAGCAAGGGATAGAGCACGCGCATGTTTAAACGAGCCTTTAATTTAAGGTGCCTTTAAAGTTGAGTTATCATAGCGCTTTTAACGCATCAGCGTTGTGATTAAGTTGGGTGTACTAAGAAAAAGAGCAGTAAAACTATGCACTTGGTCGAGATATTGAAAGAAGAGGCATAAAAAGAAAGACCTCAACATAAAGTTGAGGTCAGAAATCTTTAATCAATGTAAAGCTTTGCTAGATCTTGAGGCTCCATTTCTTTGCCTTCTAACTGATCGTTCCAGTTAGTTCCAACAAGAACACCATCTTCAGCAAGAGTCAAAAGCCAATCTTCAACAAAGATATCTAATGGGATTTCTAGTACAGTAAAATCTGCCCATTCTTCAACATTATGTGCTTCTGCATCTTCTTTAGAAGACCAGAAAGGCATGACTTCGCTGTTTTCGAATTCAGTTGAATCGCAAGATAGCCAACCTTCTTCATTGCGTAAACCCCAAACCAATTGGTTTTCTTTCGTTTCTGCAACAAAAAGGTCAAGGTTCGCTTGGATATCTGATGTAAGTTTGCTCATTTCAAAACTCTCGTTGTTATGACGTGGCTAGAGTAACACTAAAGTGCCGATTCCTAAAGCATAATACGGTTGTCGAAATGAGTAAAAATAAAGGAGCCGAAGCTCCTTTTCTGAGGTTAAGTATTCACTCGTTTTTGTTTGCTTTGTGCTTGCAGAGCAAACAAAAACAGGTACTTTACCTTTCTGGAAGAGTTGTGAATATTGTCCACTCTCTTTTTATCTCGCCTTTGTAACCAACGACTGATGCGGTTACTCGACGATTTAAAGCATGGCTGACTTCATCGGTCCCTTGCTGTGCTAAGTGAGTGTCACCAAAACCAACAATGCGGACTCTACTCGGTTCGATGTCGTAGCTTAGTAGGGCTTCACGGACATTGCGTGCTCGTCTTTCAGAAAGATCTTGGTTATGCTTTGAACCACCAACTTTACTAGCATAGCCGTGCAGCTCTATCGAAGTAGTAGGGTACTCTTTTAAAAAGTCGGAAAGCTCTCGGACTTGTCTTCTGAAGACTGGATTGATCTCATCAGAGTCGTTAGCAAAAAGTATCCGCACTTGCATGTTATCTGATGCTTTAATGTATTCTCCACAACCGTCGTTGTCGACCTCTGAGCCTTCAGGTGTACCTGGGCACATATCTCGAGCATTGATGACACCATCGTTATCGTCATCTTGCAAATCTGCTATTTGTTCTGCATTTGGTACAGGACGATACTCATATTCGTCTTCAGCAACAACGTGTTGAGTGATGGCGAGCATACCCAATGCAAATAGAATCTTCACTGGTTTCATGATCAGTACTCCACCTTTTCATTCCATTCTGTAGGTACATCGACACGCAAGGCATTTAACAATTGTCCTGTCGCGTTCATAACGCGGTACTTGGCGTACTGCTCTGAGTATCGAGCATCCAAGTAGTTCTTTCTCGCTTCGAAAAGTTCGTTTTCAGTATTTAACAAGTCCAGCAGAGTGCGTTTTCCAATGCGATACTGCTTTTCGTAGGCGATGACAGTTTCAGAGGCCGAATCTACGTGATCCGCTAGGAACTCTTTTTGTTGAAGTGTTAAATCTAACGCACTCCAAGATAGACGAAGACCTTCTTCTACTTGGCGGTATGCACGTTCTCTTAGGTCTTTTGCTTTATTTAGTTGGTAGGCAAAACTTTCAGCGTTGGCTACGTCACTACCACCGTTAAAGAGGTTGTAACGCATACGTAACATTGCTGTTGTCTCTTCGCTGCTTCCTTCGATACCGCTTGCATCATCACGCCATGTTTGAGCCGCTTCTACCGATATCGTTGGGTAGTAAGTTCCCTTAGATTGCTTGTATTGGAACTTTGCAGAGTCCACATCAGCTACCGAAATTTTGATTACTGGATGTGACTCGAATGCCAAGTCAATCGCTTCATCGATGGTGTAGGGAATAAAGTTTTGGTCCGCTCTTGGGAAAATCAATCCTTGTGGTGACTGTCCGACAAGGCGTGTAAAGGTGGTGTGGCTGTCATATAAGTTGTTCTGAGCTGCCACCAAGTTACCGTGAGCCTTTGCTAAACGAGCCTCTACCTGGGTTAGGTCTGCTGTAGAACCGATACCTGAGTTAACTCGCTTTTTAATGTCTTCATAGATCTTCTTATGCACTTTCAAGTTATTCTCGGAAAGTGTAAGAATTTCATAAGCTTTTACTGAGTCTAAATAAACTTTCGCGACCTCTAGAGCGGTGTCTTGGGCATCAGCTAGAAGTTGATAACGGACCGATTCAGCATCAGCTGCTGTTCGATCCATATCATTAAGTGTCGCTGAGCCATCCCATATTAGCTGGGTTAGTGTCACGGTGGCTTCTTTTCTTGTCAGATCGGTTGAATCTCGCCCTGACTCTGCGGGTTTGATTCCTTCGTAACCGATACCGGCATCTAAGTCTACGGATGGGAGGTAAGCACCACCAGATGCTTCATTCACATACTGCTTGCTAACGAATTCATTGAACGCACTTTTGATGTCAGGATTGGTTTTTAATGTGTTTTCAACCGCTTGCTCTAGCGTTTGCCCAAAAGCATGACTAGCGGTGAACATACCAATACAAAAGGCGTTGGCACGAGTCCACTTCACTGTGATTCTCCTAGATAATGGTAAAAATTCTCGAGGTGATAGGGCTTATAAGTGGAATACTTATAAGGGCGTCAATAATTTAGCGCACAATAACATTAATATGCGATGAAGTAACCTGTTGATTCGCTGTTCATTTGTTTCAATTTTGATAAATCAACCTACTAAATCTGCCTGAAACTTGAATTAAGATCTCAAATTAAAGATGAAGGTAATAGCTAGGAACGTGTGTCCAGATTTTAATAAAATAAAACACTTATGCATCTGGATTCTTATTGATGTATGACACATAATTACTTTATTGAGCATCAAATTGCTGTTATTGCACTATATATTCGGGCAATATATAGCAAATTAGTATTGTTAGTCAAAAACTTGACAGTTATTTAGGGTTAAGGTTTATATGGATCGTACAGCATTAGTGCCACTCGGTAATCAAGTCGTCGTAATAGGTTTGGATGGGCAGCTGAGAGTCCTTGCAGAAGGACAGCAGCCTCTACCAGGTGAAGTGATAGTGGCAATGACAGATGCTGCGCCTCAAGACCTGAAAATTCAGCTTGCTCAAGAGCAAGGTTTAAAAGATATTTCAGACGATGTAGCACAGATTATTAGTGCTATTGAGCAAGGTCAAGACCCTTCTGCTATTGATGAAGAACTCGCACCTGCAGCGGGTGAAAATAGTGGCTCCAGTTTGCAAAATAGTGCCACGATTGTACGAGATGGTACTGAAGTGCTAGCCTCAACAAACTTTGAAACTATTGGCTTAGAATCCCTCGGCTTATCTGAAACTCAAGCGTTGACCTTAAATGATTTCTTCACAACAGGTATCGAGACAAGTGGGGATGGCTCAAGTAAGCCACTTACTAATTCTCCAGTGACATTAAGCGCTGTTGAGGAAGATAGCGATCCAATCACGATAACTACTGAAGAATTACTATCGAACGTCAATATTGATGATGCCGATACTCTTGTCATTACAAACGTCACTATTGAGAGTGGGAATGGCACCTTAATTGATAACAGCGATGGATCTTGGACTTACATTCCAGAGGCTGACGATGACACTGAAGTGTCATTCTCCTATGACATTATTGATAACGATGGCGGTGTTATTAATGGCACTGCTAACTTAGATATTACGCCTGTTAATGACGCGCCAATAGCAACTAATGATGCGATTCAAACTGACGAGGATTCCCAGGTTGTAATTGATGTGCTCGCTAACGACAGTGATATTGAAGGTGATGATTTAATCATTACCTCTGCTTCTGTACCAGAAGAGCAAGGTATCGTTGAGATTATCGATGGTAAGCTTGTTTTCACTCCGGCTGAAAATTTCAACGGTAATGCAACGATTAGCTACACCATCTCAGATGGTGAGTTAGAGGATGAAGCTCAAGTTTCGGTAACAGTAAACTCAGTTAACGATGCGCCTATTGCCTCTAATGATACAACAATTACAGAGGAAGATAGCTCAGTAACGATTGATGTCCTGCCAAACGACACCGATATTGATGGCGATACGCTGTCGATTGAATCGGCGTCCGTACCTGAAGCGCAAGGCACAGTCGAGATTGTTGATGGCAAACTGGTCTTCACACCGGCTGAGAACTTCCATGGCGATGCTGAAATTACTTACACCGTGACCGATGGTGCACTGACCGACCAAGCGACGGTTAACGTCACGGTGAATGCGGTGAACGACACACCTGTGGTTGAAAGCAACCTCGCAGACCAAACCTTGGCAGAAGACTTTACGCCATACAGCATCGATCTAAACACCGCTTTCAGTGATGTGGATAATGTGGATGGCGAGTTAACGTTTAGCGTCTCTGGTAATAGCAACATTCAAGTGGCGATCGTCAACGGTATTGCTACGTTCACTCCAACCGCAGACTGGAACGGCTCAGAAGCGTTAACCTTTACTGCCACCGATCCAAGCGGTGAAAGCGTCAGCCAAACGGTGAACTTCACAGTAGCGCCTGTGGCGGACATCGTGGCAGATAAAGCGACGGTTGTGGAAGACACGCCGACCATCATCAAGGTCTTAGGTAACGACACGTTCGAAGGCAACGACAACGTGGTGTCGCTGGATACCAATAACGGTCCAGCCAACGGCACGGTCTCGGTCAACCCGGATGGCAGCGTCACTTACAC